>JBFMHS010000413.1:0-17284 GCA_040751765.1 Pseudomonadota bacterium
TTTGTTCGGCAATATACTCGCGCAGGCGGACGGCCATGGCGAAGGTCAGGCGGCGGCGCCCCTGCTCGATATGGCGCAGCAGGTTGGGGTCGTTGACCGCCTTCTTGCAGAACATGGTCGGCGCGGTCCCCGTTTCCGCCAGCCACACCTCGATCTCCTTCTGGACGTCCGAGATGAAGGTGCTGACGTGATCGGTGATGTTGGTTCCGGTGTCCATTCGGTCCCCCTTCGTTTCGATTGGAGGGACCCTATCAAGCTTGACACGATTAGGACCAATCCTATTTTATGGACCCGCACGAACCCGAGGAGCCATCATGACCGACACCCTGGCCGACCGCATGCGCGCCCGCATGGCCGAACTTTCCCTGCGTCCGCTGCATGTGGCGGAGGCGGCCGGGGTGGGACGCTCCTTCGTCTACGACATCCTGCGCGGACGTTCCTCCGACCCGTCCAGCGAGAAGCTGGCTCGCGTCGCCACCATCCTGAAGATGCCGGTCGAGGCACTGCTGTATGGAGACGGCGGCGGCAATGCTCCCGCTGTCGCAGCCGTCTCCAGCCGCACCTATGTCACCGTGCCGTTCGTCGCCGTCGAGGCCGACATGGGCGGTGGAGCGGTGGTGGACAGCGAGGAAGAGTGCGCTCCCTGGCGGTTTCCCAAGGCATGGCTGCGCGACGTCTTGCGTCTGGGTTCCGGCGGACTGAAGCTGATCCGCGTCCGCGGCGACAGCATGGAGCCCACCCTCCTCGGCGGTGACGTGGTGATGATCGACACCGCCCAGACCATGCCCGATCCCACCGGCATCTTCGTCCTCCATGACGGCTTCGGGCTGGTGGCCAAGCGGCTGGAGCGTCTGGCCGGGGGCGAGGTTCCGTCCGTGCGGATCATCTCGGACAACACCCGCTACCAACCCTACGAGCGCACCGCGGACGAGATCCACATTGTCGGGCGCATTGTGTGGTTCGCGCGAAACTTGTCCTGAAATTCGGATTAGACCGAATACGGAGCGGTGCGGCATAAGGCGACGATCACGGATCGTTCTCTGGTGCCGCCCGATGCCCAACGCCCTCCATCCCGACCGCATGACCGCTGCCGAGCGCCTCGACGAAGTCGCCGAGATCCTGGCGGCCGGTCTGATCCGTTTGAAGGCACGAAAGTCCAGGCGTTTATCTGCTGACTTCGGAGAAAGTCGCCTCGACTTCATGGCCCCCCAGAGCGGTCATGTCCCCGTCAACCGACGGAGGAAATCATGACCGAAGAACCGCTGCTGGCCCGCCTCGCCGCGCTGAAGACCGCGCCGATCCCCGACCTTAAGGCGCTGTGGCGCGATTTGTTCGAGGCCGAGGCGCCGCCCTACAATCGAACCTTTCTGGAAAGCCGGCTGGCCTACCGCCTCCAGGAACTGGCCTACGGTGGACTGGCGGTCACCACGGTGGCCCGGCTGGAAAACATGGCCGAGGATTTCGACACCACCAAGGGACGCCGAAAGAAGGAATTGGACCGCCCCATCGCCGGCACAAGGCTGGTGCGCGAATGGAAGGGCGTCGAGCACTGCGTCACCGTGCGCGAGGACGGCTTCGAATACCAGGGCCGCCCCTACCAGAGCCTGTCGGCGGTGGCCCGCGCCATCACCGGTACCCGCTGGAATGGCTTGGCGTTCTTTGGGCTTAAGAACTGGAGGAAGGGGGCATGAAAAACGCCGGAACCAAGCCGATCCGCAAGCTGCGCTGCGCCGTCTACACCCGCAAATCCACCGAGGAGGGGTTGGACATGGAGTTCAACAGCCTCGACGCCCAGCGGGAATCCTGCGAAGCCTATGTCGCCAGCCAGAAGGCCGAGGGCTGGGTGTTGGTGCCGACTCATTACGACGATGGCGGTTTTTCCGGCGGCACCCTGGAGCGCCCCGGCCTGAGGCGTCTGCTGAGCGACATCGAGGCCGGGCTGGTGGACGTGGTGGTGGTCTACAAGATCGACCGCCTGTCGCGCTCGCTGATGGATTTCTCCAAGCTGGTCGAGGTGTTCGACCGCAACGACGTCACCTTCGTCAGCATCACCCAGTCGTTCAACACCACCACCAGCATGGGGAGGCTAACGCTGAACATCCTGCTGTCCTTCGCCCAGTTCGAGCGCGAGGTGATCGGCGAGCGTGTCCGCGACAAGGTCGCCGCCTCGCGGCGCAAGGGGATCTGGATGGGCGGGCCGCTGCCCTTCGGCTACCGCTGCGCCGACCGCAAGCTGCTGGTGGTGGAGGAAGAAGCTGCCATCGTCCGCATGATCTTCGAACGGTTCATCCGCATCGGCTCCGCCACCTTGCTGGTCAAGGAGCTGGCGGCTGAGGGCGTCACCCGCCGCGGCAAAAAACTGGACAAGGGCGGCCTCTACAAGATGTTGGCCAACCCACTCTATATCGGCAAGGCGGTTCACAAGGGTGTCGCCTATGACGGCGAACACGAGGCGATCATCGACCAAGCCCTGTGGGACAAGGTCCGATCCGTCATGGAGGTGTCGCCCCGCACGCGGGCCTGCCGCACCAGGGCGCAGACGCCCGCTTTGCTGAAGGGGCTGATCTTCGCCCCCGGCGGCCGCGCCATGACTCCCAGCCACACCCGCAAGAAGGGACTGCTGTACCGCTACTACGTCGCCATGAACGTGATCAAGGAAGGCCCCGACGCCTGCCCGGTTGGGCGCGTCCCCGCCGCGCAGGTCGAGAACGCGGTGATCGACCAGTTGCGGTCGCTGCTGCGCACCCCGGAGATGGTGGCCCGCACCTGGAAGAGCATCCGCGCCGAGGGCGACGCCATGACGGAACGAGAAGTCGCCACCACCCTCGGCCAGCTTGACCCGCTTTGGGACGAACTGTTCCCCGCCGAACAGGCCCGCATCGTCCAGCTTCTGGTCGAGCGCGTCGATATCTCCACCGACGGCGTCCACATCGCGCTCCGCACCGAGGGGCTGGCCCAGCTTGCTGGTGAGTTGAAACCGGTCAAGGGGCGGAGGAGCGCAGCATGACCACCGTGTTCGTGCCAATGACCTTCCGCCGCATCGGCGGGCGCAAGCGGATCGTCCTGCCCGATGGCAGCCTTTACAATCCCGAGACGCGGGTGTCGGTCGATAGCCCCATCGTCCGCTCGCTGGCGCGAGCCTTCCGCTGGCGGCGGTTGCTGGAATCTGGTCGCCATGCCTCGATCAACGATCTGGCCAAAGCCGAACGTGTCGATCGCGCCTTCGCCAGCCGGGTTTTGCGGCTAACCCTGCTGGCACCTGATATCGTGGAAGCCATCCTCGCCGGGCGACAGCCTGAAAAACTAACCGTACGGGCGCTGATGGGGGCGTTCCCGGTGGAGTGGGCCGAGCAGCGGCGGATGTTCCTGGACGAGGACCGCATTGCGCCCAAGGGCGACGTTCCAGAAAACGGCGGTGATTCCCGATCGCGGACTTAGCGCCGAAAAGATCACCGAATTCCTTTGAGCAGTAGTCAGCCCAACCGCGCATGAACGGCCGATTCATTCGCCGTTTATCCATGCCCGAACCTGAACCCAGGATGAACGGGACGATCACATCACGTTCAGGTTGACCCCACTAAAGTCACAGGCATCGAGACACCCACAGGAGGGAAACGATGCTCGGCAAAATGCTCGTCCACGGCCTGGTCGCCGCCGCAATCGTTGGCGGAACCGCCGCCGTCTACGTCCGGATCACGGACAGCGGCAATCCGTCCCCGCAGGTCGCCCAGACCGAGCCGGCCACAGTACTTGCCGCCGCGACCGACAATTTCCGCCCTGCCTGGACCGAGACGCGCGGCACCGACCGTGACCGCGAGCGCTCGTTCCGGTCTGACAGTCGTCGCGATCGTCATGACCGTGAACATGACCACGACGATGACGACGATTGACCGCCTAGACAGGGAAAGGAAAACTTCGATGAAGCACATTCCGTTGGTGCTGCTGGCCATCGCGGCCATCGGCCTTGGGGCCGAGGCGGCAGTCGCCGCCGGCGACGCCCACTCCCATGGCTCCAACCCGTCCGAGTTGACGCTGAACAACGGCGCCAAGTGGCCGACCGACGGCGCGTTGCGCCACGGCATGTCCGAAATCCGCACCCTGGTGGCGGACGCCCTGCCCAATGTTCATTCCGGCCAGTTCCTTGCCGCCGACTACGAGCGGCTGGCCGTTGGTGTCCTAGGCCAGATCGAGAGCATCGCCGCCAACTGCAAGCTGCCCCCGGGGGTCGATGCCCAGCTCCATCTGGTGTTGGCCGGGATCATCGACGGGGCCGAGCACATCAAGGCGGGCAAGGCGCCCGTGGACGGCGTGGTGGCGGTGATGAGCGGCATCGACGCCTATGGCAAGCACTTCGACCATCCCGGCTGGCAGCCGCTGGACCACTGACGGAGGGGGCAATGCGCATCTTGGGGATGGTCTTGGCCCTGCTCGTGGCTTCGGGCGGCGCGGCACTGGCGCAGGATCGCGCGCCAGTCGAGCGCATGCCGCTGGATGCCGTCCTGCGGAAGCTGGACGGCCAGCGCTTCGACGTTCGGGGGATCGAGTACCGCGCCCCTTGGTGGGTGGTTGTCCTACGAACGCCGCGCGGCAGCACGATGACGGCCGGCTTCGACGGCCGGACCGGCGAAATGCGGGAGGATTTCCCGGTGGAGCGCCTGCCGGGAACCATTCCGTCCGACATCCTGTCGGCCGCCCAGGTCCTGTCGGCATTGGAGGCGGCTGGCATCGGTGACGTCCAGGCCATCCGCTACGGCGGCGGCCGCTTCGAGGCCGAGGCCGCCGGGGGCGAGGTGATCACCGTCGATCCTCGGTCAGGTGCCATCGCACCAAGGAGGCAATGATGAAATACGGCCCGATGACCCGCATTCTCCACCTTTTGGTGGCGGCGGGGGTGACGTCGCAGATGCTGACCAGCTTGGTCATGGTCCATCCCAAGCCGGGGCGCTTGCCCGACGGCTGGTACGGGGTGCATGAGACGGTCGGCATCGGCCTGTTGGCGGTAGTCTCCGCCTACTGGCTGTGGATTCTCGGCCGGACACTGTCACGTGGCGAGCCGCTGATGCTGTTCCCCTGGCTGTCGGGGAAACGTCTGGCGGCGTTGCGTGACGACACGGTCGAAACCGGCCGCGCGGCTCTCGGCCTGCGCCTACCGGCTGGCGACGAGCCACAGCCCTTGCCTGCGGCAATCCAGGGCATCGGGTTGCTGCTTGCCCTGCTGCTGGCAGCCACTGGTACGGCGATCGAGCTCGGCATGGCCCCGGATGGCGGCCCGTCGCCGCTGCTGCGCGGGGTCAAGGAAGTCCACGAGTCCATGGCGCCACTGATGTGGGCCTATCTGGTCGCCCATCCGTTGCTGAGCCTGTTGCATCAATTGGCGGGCCATCGCACCCTGAGCCGCATGTTCGGCCTGGGCTGAAAGGAAAAAGCCATGCGCACACTGATCCTGGCCATTGCCCTGTTCGCCGGCGCTTCGGCCGCCCATGCCCAGCCCCTCAATCCACCGGTCGGCGAGTTGGCGGCGCTGCTCGACCGCCACGGCTTCGGCGACGTCCGCAGCCTGGAGACAGAGGACGGCACCCTCACCGTCATGGCCCGCATGGCCGACGGCCGGCCGGTGCGCGCGGCAATCGACGAGCGGGACGGAACGGTGACCGAGGTGCCGGGGCGTCTGTCTTTTGTCCGCTACGACGAGCCAGCCGTGCGGCAGATGACCTTCCGAGACCTGGCCGCGCTGCTGGATGAGGCGGTGCCTGGTGGCCGACTGGTCGAACTGAAGCGCAACCAGGGGGCCTACGAGGTCCATCTGCACGCAGCCGACGGCAAGGCGGTCGGGATGCTGGTGGATGTCATCACCCGCAAGATCTTGCCCTACCATAGCCAGGACTGACCGCCCCGCGATGGAGGATCGTGTCATGCCGTTGCCCTTCGTCTTCTTCCTCGGCCTGTTGCCGTCGGTGATGCTGATGCTGCTCGCGGTGCTTGTCGATCTGTCCATCTTGGCGGCACTCCGCCATTTGGCGGGTCGGGGACGAAAGGTCATATGCCAGTGAAATTGACGGCCCATTTGGTCGCGGCCGGAGTGCTAGCGTCGCGGACGATGTCTTCACCGAGAGAATTATGAGGCAGTACTTACGCTTATGAGAAAAATGCATCGGTGACGTGAACAGGAAGCGCGCGACCTCACAGAGTGCGGCGCGCTACCATTGACCTTGTAATGCATGGGGGGGTTTCCGGCATGACCGCCATCGGGCTTTTCTCCATTATTCTTATTGGAATAATTCTCCAAATCGGCATCGTCGCCCTGGTCGCCTTCGTGCGTCACTGGCGGGCCTATGTGGAGCTGAAGCGGCGTGTCGCCACCGGCGTCGCGGAGCCAGCCCCCGCGTCGCCGTCGCCGGCGCCCCCCTCCGCGTGGCGAGACTACCGCCCTTTCCGGGTGCGCTCGAAGGCGTTCGAGGACCGGGCGCGCTCGATCTACTCCTTCGTCCTCGAGCCCGCCGATGGCGGCCCAGTGCCCGGGTTCTTGCCGGGGCAGTTCCTGACCTTCCGGCTGAACATCGCCAGCCACGCCCCGCCCACCGTCCGCTGCTACTCGCTGTCCGACCGCCCCGGCGGTGACGCCTACCGGGTCAGCATCAAGCGGGTGCCGGCGCCCGACGGCGCGCCCGGCATCCCACCCGGCCTGTCGTCCAATCATTTCCACGACCACGTCCGCGAAGGCGACGTCCTCGATGTCAAGGCGCCGTCGGGGCACTTTCACCTCGATCCGAAGGGGGCCGGGCCGGTGGTGCTGGTCGCCGGCGGCATCGGCGTCACCCCCATGGTCAGCATGGCCGCCGCCTGCCTGAACGACAACCCGGGCCGCGAGGTATGGTTCTTCTATGGGGTGCGCGACGGGGCCGAGGAGGCGTTCGCCGCGCCGCTGCGCGCGTGGGCGGATCGCCATCCCGGCTTCCACCTGCACCTCGTCCACAGCCGCCCGGCGGCCGGCGAGGCCGAGGGCCGCGACTTCCACCACCGCGGACATGTGGATATCGCCCTGCTGCGCCGGGTGCTGCCGCTCAAGCCGTTCGACTTCTACATCTGCGGCCCGCGCGCCATGATGGAGAGCCTGGTGCCGGCGCTGCTGGAATGGGGTGTGCCCGCCGCCCAGATCCATTATGAGGCGTTCGGCCCGGCCTCGCTGCCGCGCCTCGACGCGCCAACCGCTGAACCGGCGGCCCCGGCGCAGCCGCTGTCCGTCACCTTCGCCCGCTCCGGGCGGCAGGTGACCTGGACGGGCGGCTCGCTGCTGGACTTGGCCGAGGCCAATGGAATCGCCGTCGACTCCGGCTGCCGCGCCGGCGGTTGCGGCATGTGCCAGACCCACATCGAGGACGGTGAAGTGGACTACGAGCACTCGCCCGACTTCGATCCCGAACCGGGGGCCTGCCTGTTGTGCGTGGGTCGCCCCCGGACCAACCTCGTGCTGAGGGCGTGACCGCCATGGAAAGATCGCTCCTGCGCAAGGAAGTCGCCCCGTTCTTGCTGATGTTCGCTTCGCTGGTGGTCGCTGCCATCGTCGGCGACTGGCTGCTCCATTTCTTCGACCTTGCCTGGATCGGGCGCTGGCTGGGCATCCCAGGTACGCTGCTGATCCTGCTGTCGCTGCTCTATTCGGCCCGAAAGCGCAAGCTCATCACGGCAGGCAGCCCGAAATCCTATCTCAGCCTGCACGAGGCGCTGACCTGGCAAGGGACGCTGCTGGTGGTCGTCCATGCCGGGGTCCATTTCAACGCCGTGCTGCCGTGGCTGGCCATGATCGCCATGCTGGTGGCCTTCGCCAGCGGCCTGACCGGCCAGTTCCTGTTCGAGCGCGGCCGCCGTCACCTCAAAGACAAGTCAGACCTCTACCGCCAGCGCGGCTTGGCGCAGCACGAGATCGAGCGCGAGATGTTCTGGGACGCCACCACGCTGGACGCCATGGCCAAGTGGCGCAAGGTCCACTTCCCCATCACGCTGGCGGTGGCGGTCCTGTCACTGGGCCACGTGGTCGCCATCCTCATGTTCTGGAACTGGTCATGAAGAGCCGCCTCGTCCTCCGCCTGTTGCTGGCGAATTTGTCGGTGATCGCCGTGCTGGTGTTCACCTTCCCCCACCTGATGGTCAGCCCCGGTCCGCTGATCGCCGGCCATCACGACCTGGAAACCGACTGCTTCGCCTGCCACACGCCGTTCGTGGGTACTCCGGCTTCCGACTGCATCGCCTGCCACAAGGTCGAGCAGATCGGCCGCTTCACCACCAAGGGTGTGGCCAAAACCGGCAACATCACCAAGGCCGCCTTCCATCAGAAGCTCAAGCAGGATGACTGCATCGCCTGCCACGGCGATCACGAAGGGGTGGTGAAGTATCGTCGAGCCACCGGGCGGTTCTCGCACGCCATGCTGCAGACGGAGGTCCTCCAGCAGTGCGGCACCTGCCATACCGCGCCGACCGACGCCCTGCACCGCCAGGTGGGCTCGGATTGCGCCACCTGCCACGCGCAGGAGCGGTGGAAGCCGGCCACCTTCGACCATGCCCGCTATTTCATTCTCGACCGCGACCACAACGTCAAATGCGCCACCTGCCACACCGGCCAGGATTACAAGCAGTACACCTGCTACGGCTGCCATGAGCACAGCCGGGGCAAGATCGCCGAGGAGCACCTGGAGGAGGGCATCCGCGATTACGAGAACTGCGTCCGCTGCCACAAGAGCGCCGACGAGCACGACATCCGCTGGGACGGCCGCGATGGCGGCGGCTTCCGGCGCAGCCGCCACGACGACTGACCCGAGGCAAGGAGAATGCCGATAACCGCGCCCCGTTCCCTCATCCTCCTGGTAGGGTTCGCCGCGCCCGCGCTGGCACAGGACGCCCGCACGCCGATCAGGCTCGATCCCGAAGTTCGGTCGCAACTGCGCGAAGAAATGCGCGGCCACATGGAGGCGCTCGACGACATCATCGCCGCCCTCGCCGCCGGCGACTTCCCCCACGCCGCCGGCGCGGTGACCGACGTGCCAGCCGCAGCCGACTGACAGAAGGCGACCACGGCGCTGTAGACGACCTGCCGGGGATGCCACGGGGCGTTCAGGGTCGAATAAGGAAATCGGTGTGCACGATGGGTCAAGGCGACCTGATCGGCCGGCACTCTCCAGGCGGAAGGGAATTCGTACAACTACGCCTCGGCGGCGACCGGCAATATGACCGCAGGAAGGAGGTTCGGCGGGAGTTCCGGTGACACCGCTCGTCATTCAGGTCCGCATTTTCGTCCATATCTTCGATAGCGGCCATTCCGCTGTCGGCCCAAAGCGGAAGATGCTGTTGATACAGCGAACAGAATTCGTCGCCGGATTCCATCGGTCCTCCACGAAAATCACCAAACCACACGGCGCGATGATTTTTGGAACGTCATTGAATTCCAGGAGGTTGCCGACCTGTTGATACGGACATGCGCGTCAACAGGTCTGGAGAGAAAAGCGCTACAGAGAGAGAATTCAGCCCATTTCCAGCAAGTTCGTGTCAGCACCAATACCGCGCAAACTCACGCGGAACCTTGGGATATCCAAGGCCGCGTCTTAGCGGTAGAGCCGATTTGTCTGGTGAGAATGGCGTCCCCAAGGGGATTCGAACCCCTGTCGCCGCCGTGAAAGGGCGGTGTCCTAGGCCTCTAGACGATGGGGACGTCGAGGCAGGGCGACTTGATAGCGGCTTGGGGGCCGCAGGTCAAGCGCTGTGTCAGCGGGCGAAGGCGGCGTCGTCGACGATCAGTTGGACGTTGGTGTTGCCCTGCCAGCTGTCGGCCCTCAGCGTGCCGGCCAGGTGGAAGCTTTGGCCCTGGCTGGACAGCAGCGCGTGGCCCATTTCGCTGTCGGCGGCGCGGAAGGCGATGGCCTTCAGCCGCTGGCCGCCGGCGCCCGACAGGATGAGCCGGACGTGGCCCGAGCCGACCACGTCGGACTTGACCACCCGGGCGGCGACCACCGCGAAGCGCGGCTCGGGATTACCGGAGCCGAAGGGGCCCAACTGCTCCAGGGTCTCAACCAGATCCAGGCCGCAGCCGGCGCAGTCCACCGCCCCGTCCAGCTCCAGCAGCGGCACCAGCTCGCCGGTCAGCTGGGCGTGCAGGCGGTCGGCGACGAAGGCTTGGAACTCGGCCAGCCGGGCGCGCTCCACCGTGAAGCCGGCGGCCATGGCGTGGCCGCCGCCGGCGACCAGCAAGCCGGCCTGCCGGGCGGCGATGATGGCGGCGCCAAGGTCGAGCCCGGCCACCGAGCGGCCCGAGCCCTTGCCCAGGTCGCCGTCGAAGGCGACCACGCAGGCGGGGCGGTTGTAGCGCTCCTTCAGCCGCCCGGCGACGATGCCGATGACGCCGGGATGCCAGCCGTCGCCGGCCGCCACCAACAACGGCAGGCCATCGTCGGGGCGGGTCTCCACCTGTTCGATGGCCTCCAGCAGCACGGCGGCCTCGATCTCTTGGCGGTCCTTGTTGTAGCCGTCGAGCAGGCGGGCGATCTCCTGGGCCTCGGCCGGGTCGTCGGTGGACAGCAGGCGGGTGCCCAGCTCGGCTTCGCCGACGCGGCCGCCGGCATTGACGCGCGGTCCCAGCACATATCCGAGATGATAGGCGTCGGGGCGCTCCTTGACCCCGGCCACGTCGGCCAGCGCCGCCAGGCCGACGCTGGAGCGCCGCCCCATCACCTTCAGTCCCTGCGCCACCAGGGCGCGGTTGACGCCCCTCAGCGGCACCACGTCGCACACCGTGCCCAGCGCCACCAGATCCAGCCAGCGCAGCAGGTCGGGGGCGGGGCGGGTCTGGTACCAGCCGGCCGCCTTGAGCCCCCGGTTGACCGCCACCGCCAGCAGGAAGGCCACGCCCACGGCGGCCAGGTGGCCGTGGGGGCTGTCCTCGTCGATGCGGTTGGGATTGACCACCGCCAGCGCGCGCGGCTGCCGCGCCTCGCCCTCGTGGTGATCGACCACGATGACGTCGAGGCCGGCTTCGGCCGCCGCCTCCAGCGGCTCGAAGGCGGTGGTGCCGCAGTCGACGGTGACCACCACCGTCACGCCCTCGGCCTTCAGGCGAAGCAGGGCGGGGGCATTGGGGCCGTAGCCCTCGGCGATGCGGTCGGGGATGTGGACCCGCACGGTGGCGCCGGCGGTGGTCAGGAAGTTACGCAGCAGCGCCGACGAGGTGGCGCCGTCGACGTCGTAGTCGCCGAACACCCCGATCGCCTCGCCGGCCATCACCGCCCGCACCAGCCTGTCGGCGGCGGCGTCCATGTCCTTGAGATGGCTGGGATCGGGCAGCAGGTCGCGCAGCGTCGGGTTGAGGAACACCTCGGCGTCGTCGAGGCCGATGCCGCGTGCCGCCAGCACCCGGCCGACCACCTCGGGCAGGGCCAGGCGCTGGGCCAGGGCCAGCGCCAGGCGTTCATCGCCAAGCCGCGCCTGCCAACGCCGTCCGGTCAGGGAGCGCTCGACTCCCAGGAAGGCGTCTGCGGAAGCGGTCAGGGCGGCGTCGTTCAGGGCGCTCATCGATGTTCGACGTGCGCGCTCTTGGTGAAGTCGTGGTGGACGGTGAGATAGCGCACGGTGCCAGTCAGCGAGCGCATCACCAGCGAGTGGCTTATGCCCCGGGTGCCGCGCAGGCACACGCCGTCCAGCACGTGGCCGTCGGTGATGCCGCTGGCGGCGAACATCACCTCACCCTTGACCATGTCGTCGATGTCGAACTTGCGGGCGCAGTCCAGCCCTGAGGCACGGCAGCGGGCGCGGTCGGATTCGGAGCGGGTGATCAGGCGGCCCTGGAACTGCCCGCCCAGGCATTTCAGCCCGGCGGCGGCCAGCACGCCCTGGGCGGCACCGCCCGAGCCCATGTAGAGGTCGATGCCGGTTTGGGGCAGGCCGGTGGCAATGGCCCCCGAAACGTCACCGTCGTCGATCAGCACCACCCGCGCGCCAAGGTCGTAGAGGCGACCAATCAGTTCGGTGTGGCGGGGGCGGTCGAGCACGCAGACGGTCAGGTCCGTGACGTCCAGGCCCTTGGCCTGGGCGACGCGGGCCAGGTTCTCCTCGGGGGTGGAATCGAGGTCGACCACTCCGGCCGGCAGGCCGCCGCCGACCGCGATCTTCTCCATGTAGACCGAGTCGGGGACGTGCAGGAACGAGCCTTCCTCGGTCAGGGCCACCACCGACATGGCATTGTGGCTGCCCTTGGCGCAGATGGTGGCGCCTTCCAGCGCGGTCAGCACGATGTCCACCTTGGGCCCCTGGCCGGAGCCCACCTTCTCGCCGGTGTGCAGCGGCACCTCGGGGTCGTCGCTCTGGCCATTCACCACCACGCCGTCCATGGCCAGGCTGTTGAGCGACTGCCGCATGGCGGCCGAGGCGGCTTCGTCGGCGGCCTTCTCGTCGCCGCGCCCGATCCAGCGGGCGGCGGCCAGCGCGCTGGCCTCGGTGACGCGCACCACTTCCAGGGCAAGGTTGCGGTCCAAAGCCGCCGGCGGCGGCGTCACGATCTGGCGGTGCGGCATCACAGATGCTCGATGCGGATGATGCGCGGGGCCTCGCCCACCGCGTCCAGCTTGGCGATGCGGGCGATGGCGCGGTTCATGGCGGCCTCGTCGGTGTCGTGCAGGGTCATGACCATCGGCACCGGGTCGCCGGGGGCGCGGGCGTCCTGGATCATCTGCTCGACCGAGATCTGCTCGTCCCGGAGCGCGGCGGCCACGTCGGCCAGCACACCCGGCTTGTCGACCACCGTCAGGCGCAGGTAATAGGCGCCCTGGCGGCGGTCCATGGCAGCGGCGGGCAGGGACTTGAGCGCCGCCACCGGTACGCCGAAGGTGGGCGCTGCGCGGCCGCGCGCGATATCGACGATGTCGGCGGCCACCGCCGAGGCGGTCGGGCCAGCGCCGGCGCCGCGGCCTTCGTAGATGGAACGGCCGACGAAGTCGCCCTCGGCGACCACGGCGTTGAACACGCCCTCGACCTTGGCGATGGGCGAGGCCAGCGGCACCATGCAGGGATGCACCCGCTGCTCGACGCCGTCCCCGGTCATGCGCGCGATGCCCAGCAGCTTGATGCGGTAGCCCAGCCGCTCGGCGAAGCGGATGTCGTCGGCCGAGACGTTGCCGATGCCCTCGATGTGCACCGCCTTGAAATCCACCGGGGTGTGGAAGGCCAGGCTGGTCAGGATCGACAGCTTGTGGGCGGCGTCGATGCCGTCGACGTCGAAGCTGGGATCGGCCTCGGCGTAGCCAAGCTTCTGCGCCTCGGCCAGCACGTCGGCGAAGTCGCGCCCGGTTTCGCGCATGGTGGTGAGAATGTAGTTGCAGGTGCCATTGAGGATGCCGATCACCTGGCTGATGGTGTTGCCGGCCAGGCCCTCGCGCAGCGCCTTGATGATGGGGATGCCGCCAGCCACCGCCGCCTCGAAGGCCAAGCTGACGCCCTTGGCCTCGGCGGTCTTGGCGAGTTCGGTGCCGTGGTGAGCCAGCAGCGCCTTGTTGGCGGTGACCACGTGCAGGCCGCGCCCGATGGCGGTCTCGACCACCGTCTTGGCGATGCCGTCAGCGCCGCCGATGACCTCGACCACCACGTCGGCGTCGGCCTCGGCGGCCATCCGGGCGGCGTCATCGAACCAGGTCACCGTGGACGGGATGGCGACGCCGCGGTCACGGGCACGGTCGCGGGCGGAGACCGCGGTCACCACCACCGGCCGGCCGGCGCGCAGCGCCACCAGCTCGGCGTTGTCGGACAAAAGACGGACCAGTCCGGCACCAACGGTGCCCAGCCCGGCGACGGCGATCTTCAAAGGTTTCATCGTCCTGCCAATGCTCGTTGCTTTTCCGACTCTTCCAGCACCTTGTCATAGTTGGCGAGGAAGGTCTTGATGTTGCGGACCGCCTGGCGGGTACGGTGGCGGTTCTCCACCAGGCCGATCCGGACGAAACTGTCGCCATATTCGCCGAAGCCGATGCCGGGCGCCACCGCCACCTGCGCCTCGCGCATCAGCAGCTTCGAGAATTCGAGCGAGCCCAGATGGGCGAAAGCGGGCGGGATCGGCGCCCAGGCGAACATGGTCGCGGGCGGCGAGGGCACCCGCCAGCCGGCGGCCTCCAGGCCCTCGATGAGGACGTCGCGGCGCGCCTTGTAGGTCTGGCGGATTTCCTCGACGCAGTCCTGGGGGCCGTTCAGCGCGGCGGCGGCGGCCACCTGGATGGGGGTGAAGGCGCCGTAGTCCAGGTAGCTCTTGATGCGGCCCAGGGCGGCGATCAGCGTCCTGTTGCCGGCGGCGAAGCCGATGCGCCAGCCGGGCATGTTGTAGGTCTTGGACATGGAGGTGAATTCCACCGCGATGTCCTTGGCGCCCGGCACCTGCAGGATCGACGGCGGCGGTTCCACGTCGAAATAGATCTCTGAATAGGCCAGGTCGGACAGGATCCAGATGCCGTGGTGACGGCAGAAGTCCACCACCTGGCCATAGAAGTCCAGGTCGGCCAGCAGCGCCGTCGGATTGGACGGATAGTTCAGCACCAGCGCGATGGGCTTGGGCACCGAATGGCGCACGGCGCGGTCCAGCGCCTTCAGGAACTCGGCGTCGGGCGTCACCGGCACATAGCGGCACGACCCGCCGGCGATGATGAAGCCGTAGGGGTGGATGGGATAGCTGGGATTGGGCACCAGCACGATGTCGCCGGGGCTGGTGATGGCGTTGGCAAGATTGGCCAGGCCTTCCTTGGAGCCCAGGGTGACGATGCATTCGGAATCCTGGTCCAGCTCGACCCCGAAGCGGCGTTGGTAATAGGCGCACAGCGCCTTGCGCAGGCCGGGGATGCCCCGGCTCATGGAATAGCGGTGGGCGCGCGGGTTGCGTGCCGCCTCGACCAGCTTGTCGACGATGTGGGCGGGGGTCGGCTGGTCGGGATTGCCCATGCCGAAATCGATGATGTCCTCGCCGGCGGCGCGGGCGCGCGCCTTCATGGCGTTGACCTCGGCGAAGACGTAGGGGGGAAGCCGCTTGATCCTGTGGAAGTCCTGGTCGCTGCCCATCGCCTGGTCTCTTGAGACCGGTGGAGGCACCATATCTAGCGCGCCGGGGGGAGAGAATCGACACCTTTTTGGGTATGGGCGGATACCCTTCAGGCGCCGCGTCGCTCCATCACCGCGGCAAAGAACCCGTCGGTGCCGTGGGTCAGCGGCGATAGCCGCAGCCAGGGGCCGTCGACGGGGCAGGGGGTGCCGATCAGCTCGGCCCACAGCGCCGGCACCGGCACCACCACGAAATCGGGATGGGCGGCCAGGAAGTCCTCGACCTGACGCTCGTTCTCCTCGGGCAGGATCGAGCAGGTGGCGTAGACCAGCCGTGCCCCCGGCTTGGCCAGGCGGGCGGCGCTGGCCAGGATGGCCTTCTGTCGCTCGACCAGCTCCAGCAGGTCGGTTTCCGACAACTGCCACTTGGCGTCGGGATTGCGGCGCCAGGTGCCGGTGCCGGTGCACGGCGCGTCCACCAGCACGCGGTCGAAACTGGCCGCCGAGCGCTTGATCCACTTGTCGGATTCGCCGCCGATCACCCGGCGGGTGACGTTGTGGACGCCGGCACGGCGGAAGCGCTCGCCGGCCTTGTCCACCCGCCATTCGGCGACGTCGCAGGCCACCAGCCGGCCCTTGTTCTCCATGGCGGCGGCGAGCGCCAGGGTCTTGCCGCCGGCCCCGGCGCAGTAGTCGATCACCGCCTGGCCGGGGCGGGCATCGGTGAGCAGCGCCACCAGCTGCGAGCCCTCGTCCTGGACCTCGACCAGCCCGTTGCGCCAGGCCTGCAACTGCACCAGCGCGGCGCGCTGGGCGAGGCGCAGACCGAGCGGCGACAAGGTGGTCGGCTCGGCGGTGATCTTGTCGGCGGCCAAGGCGGCGATGGCCTCGTCGCGGCCGGCCTTCAGCGTGTTGACGCGCAGGTCCAGCGGCGCCTCGTCGCGCATGGCGCCCATCTCGGCCGCCAGCCGGTCGCCGTAGAGGGATTCCAACCGCTCCTGCATCCACTCGGGGTACTCGCCCTTGACCCAGACCGGCATGTCGCGGTGGAAGATGGATTTGCCCGCCAGCGCCTCCATCATCTGGCGCTCCTCCTTGCCCGGCGGGCGGGCGGAATGGGCGCCCTGGAACAGCTCGCGCTCCGGCTTGACGCCCTGGAAGGCCATGTCGGCCAGCACGCGGGCGCGGGCCTCGGCGGGAAAGTCCAGCCGACCGAGCCACCAGTCGATGCGCGCCTTGGACCGCAGCACCCGCCACACGATCTCGGCCACCGCACGGCGATCCTTGGAGCCGATGTAGCGGCGGCCCTTGAAATAGAACGACGCCACCTGATCGGCGGGACGGTTGGCGGCGTCGATGGCTTCGAGCACCTCGATGGCGGCCTGGAGGCGGGCGGCGGGGGTCATGGCGCTTTTTTCGGTGCGGGGAATGGATGGCCGGACCCTAAGCGTAAATCCGATGCGAGGCAAGGGCGGGGAATGCCTCGAAGTCCTCCACTAGTATTTGAATAGTTGAAAATGCGCACAATATTTAACGTGCGTCAGTCCCCAAAGTCGGCTAAGAATCGCGCCTGAGACAAAGGGCGCGGAGACGCCTTCGCCTCACCCGGTCACAGGGGAGACCGCGATGACACGGCAATTCATCACCTTCACGATCGGCGCCGAGGAATACGGTGTCGACATCATGGCGATCCGGGAAATCAAGGGATGGGCGCCGGCGGCGCCTTTACCCGACATGCCGACCTATATGCGGGGTGTGATCGACCTGCGCGGCACGATCGTCCCGATCCTGGACCTGCGCGCCCGCTTCGGCGGCACCGCGACCGAGGCGTCCGCCCGCCACGTCACCATCGTGGTGGCGGTGGGTGACCATGTCGCGGGAATCCTGGTGGACGCGGTGGTCGACATCCTGGCCGTCGAGGATGGCGACATCCAGTCGGTGCCGTCGGTCGAGCAGGGCGCCGCCGATGCGTTCCTGTCGGGCCTGGTGACGGTCGAGGGGCGGATGGTCGCCCTGCTCGACCTCGACCACGTCTTCCACTCCGTCACGTCGGCGGCGGCCGCCGCCTAGGGAGAATTCGTCATGTTCGGTTTCATGTCGCAAACGGAGCGCGCCGACCTGCTTGGTCAGATGGCCGCCATCCGCAAGTCGCAGGCGGTGATCGAATTCCACCTCGACGGCACCATCATCACCGCCAACGAGAATTTCCTGACCGCCCTAGGCTATACCCTCG
>JBFMHS010000414.1:0-7292 GCA_040751765.1 Pseudomonadota bacterium
GCTGACCGAAATGCTGGCGGCCGAGTTGAAGGCGCGGTTCGGGGTGGCGGTGGAGCTGTGAAGCGCCTTACTCCGCCCTGACCAGCACGTGGCGCTTCTTGCCGGCGGTCAGCTTGATCACGCCGTCCTTGAGGTCGGCCGACGACACCGGTGCCTGTGGGTCCTTGACAGGGGCATCGTTGACCTTGCCACCGCCCTGCTGGATCAGGCGCCGTGCCTCGCCGTTCGAGGCGGCCAGGCCGGCCCGCACGAACAGGGCGAAGGCGGGCTGGCCGGCGTCCAACTCGGCCCTGGGCACCACGACGGTCGGCAGGTTCTCGGCCAGGGCGCCTTCCTCGAAGGTCTTGCGGGCGGTCTCGGCTGCCTCGGCGGCGGCGGCCTCGCCGCGCGCCAGGCGGGTGACCTCGCCGGCCAGGATCTTCTTGGCCTCGTTGATCTCGGCGCCCTGCAGCTGCTCCAGCCGGGCGATCTCGTCCAGCGGCAGTTCGGTGAACAGGCGCAGGAAGCGGCCGACGTCGGCGTCCTCGGTGTTGCGCCAGTACTGCCAGAAGTCCCAGTTGGACAGCTTTTCCTCGTTCAGCCAGACGGCGCCGTTGGCGCTCTTGCCCATCTTGGCGCCCGAGCTGGTGGTCAGCAGCGGGCTGGTCAGGCCGAACAGCTGCGCCTGGTGGACGCGCCGGCCCAGCTCGACGCCGTTGACGATGTTGCCCCACTGGTCCGAGCCGCCCATCTGCAGCACGATCTTGTGACGCGCCCACAGTTCGGCGAAATCGTAGCCCTGGAGAATCATGTAGTTGAATTCCAGGAAGGTCATCGGCTGCTCGCGTTCGAGGCGCAGCTTGACCGAATCGAACGTCAGCATCCTGTTGATGGTGAAGTGGACGCCGTAGTCGCGCAGGAAGTCGATGTAGTTCAGCCCGTTCAGCCAGTCGGCGTTGTTGACCATGACGGCGTCGGTGGCGCCGCCGCCGAAGGTCAGGTACTTCCCGAACACCTTCTGGATGCCGGCCATGTTGCGCGCGATGTCGTCGTCGGACAGCATCTTGCGCGATTCGTCGCGGCCGGTGGGGTCGCCGATGCGGGTGGTGGCGCCGCCCATCAGGACCACCGGCTTGTTGCCGGTCTTCTGCCACCAGCGCAGCAGCATGATCGGCAAGAGCGAGCCCACGTGCAGCGAATCGGCGGTGCAGTCGAAGCCGATATAGGCCGAGGCCGGTCCCTCCAGCAGGCGCTTGTCCAGGGCCTCGATGTCGGTGCACTGGTGCAGGAAGCCGCGTTCGCTGACGACGCGGAGGAATTCGGACTTCACGGTGCTCATGGCTGACGCTGTTCGGTTGCTTGCGGAACGGCCGCCCGTTTAGCACAATCCCCGTCCCGTAACAATCGGCCCTCCGGAAACCCGCCCATGACAATGCTTGCCCTCGGCCTCATGAGCGGCACCTCGCTGGACGGGGTGGACGCCGCCCTGGCCGTCACCGACGGGGTGGCGGTCGAGCGGTTGGGCCAATCGCTGACGGTGCCCTACGATCCCGGTCTGCGGTCGCGCCTGCGCGCGGTCCTGGGCGGGGTGGGCGAGGTGGCGGCGGTCGAGCACGACGTCACCTTGTTCCATGCCGAGGTGGTGCGCCGGCTGCTGGCCGAGGCCGGGCTGTCTCCGGCCGAGATCGACGTGGTCGGCTTCCACGGCCATACCATCCTGCACCGCCCTGACCAGCGCCGCACCTGGCAGATCGGCGACGGCCAGTTGCTGGCCGACGCGCTGGGCATCCCGGTGGTCAACGATTTCCGTTCGGCCGATGTGGCGGCGGGCGGGCAGGGGGCGCCGCTGGTGCCGGTGTTTCACCGCGCCCTCGCCGCCGGACTGCCCCGGCCACTGGCGGTGCTGAACCTGGGCGGGGTGGGCAACGTCACCTGGATCGGCGCCGACGACGCGCTGTTGGCCTTCGACACCGGACCCGGCAACGCCCTGCTCGACGATTGGGCGCTGGCCCATACCGGCCGGCCGGTGGATGCGGGCGGCGCGCTGGCGCGGGCCGGCCGGGCCGACATGCACGCCGTGGCCGGCTTCACCCAGCACGAATATTTCGACCGCCGCCCGCCCAAGTCGCTGGACCGCGATGATTTCCGCGCCCATGCCGCCCGCCTGGTGGCCGGCAAGGCAGCCGCTGACGGCGCCGCCACCCTGACCGCCTTCACCGCCCGCTCGGTGGCGCTGGCGCTGCCGCACCTGCCCGAGCCGCCGGCCCGCTGGCTGGTCTGCGGCGGCGGCCGCCACAATCCGGAGGTGATGGCGGCGCTGGCGGCCGAACTGGGCGTGCCGGTGGACCCGGTGGAGGTGGTGGGCTGGGACGGCGACGCCCTCGAGGCCCAGGCCTTCGCGTATCTGGCGGTCCGCAGCCTGCGCGGGCTGCCGCTCACCTTTCCCGGCACCACCGGGGGGCCCGCTCCGTGCGGCGGTGGACGGTCGCACGCGCCGTCCGGGCGGCTCGGGTGAACACCCGATGGACACCCCGAACGGGCGGGGTGTAGCCTCTTCTTCGTTCGCGTTTTGGTGGAGGTTTGGTTGTGCGTTGGCTTTTGATGGTCGCCGTTTCGCTGTGGGCGCTGGGTGGGACGGCGCGGGCCGACCAGGCCACCGCCATCCAGGCCGTGCGCGGCCAGCCCCGGGTCATCGACGCCCTGGTGGACAATGCCGGCAACCTCTTCGTGTCGGTGAAGGCGGAGCGGGCGGCGTGGGACCAGTTCGCCAACCATCTGTGCGAGGTGGTGCAGCCGCACCGCGCCCGTATCTTCCGCATCCGGGTGGTGGACGTCACCACCGTCGCCTTCGGCCAGCCGCCGACCGCCTGGAAGAAGCTGGGCGAAGCCCGCTGCGGCCGGTAGGCCAGACGAAAACGGCGCCCCGACGGGGCGCCGTCTTGTTTCAGGGCATCGCCGCCGCCAGGGCGGGTTCCGCCGCCGGCCCGGCGGCCGGTGCGCTCGCGGATTCGTCCAGGTAGCTCTCCACCACCTCGGTCAGCGGTTCGATGTGGCTGCCGAAGAAGTGGTTGGCGCCGTCGACGGTGCGGTACTTGACCCGGATGTTGCGCTGGGCCGACAGCTTGGTCGCCAGCTTGGCCACCGAGGCCTCGGGCACCAACTCGTCGGCGCTGCCGTGCACGATCAGGCCCGAGGACGGGCAGGGCGCCAGGAACGAGAAATCATAGATGTTGGCCGGCGGGGCCACCGACACGAAGCCGTCGATTTCGGGGCGGCGCATCAGCAACTGCATGCCAATCCAGGCCCCGAACGAGAAGCCCGCCACCCAGCACGCCGAGGCGTTGGGGTTGTAGGTTTGCATCCAGTCCAGCGCCGAGGCGGCATCCGACAGCTCGCCCTGTCCGTTGTCGAACTTGCCCTGGCTGCGGCCGACGCCACGGAAGTTGAAGCGCAAGGTCGAGTATCCCCGGCGCACGAAGGAATGATACAGGCCGTAGACGACCTTGTTGTTCATGGTGCCGCCGTGCTGCGGATGCGGATGCAGCAGCAAGGCGATGGGAGCGTTGGGCGACTTTCCGTGATGGTAGCGGCCTTCCAGTCGGCCGTCGGGTCCATTGAAAATCACTTCGGGCATTGGTCTCACCACAGTCTCATTGGGCGGCGCCGCGGGAATATCTGACCCGTGGCGTCGGGGAAAAAACGGCGAAAAAAATGGGCTGAGCCGGTCAAACTTGACTGGCTTGGTCGGGCATCATATATTCACCTTCGACGCAGGAGCCCCCCTTAGGACGTGTCCCCCCTCCTGTCGGGGTGTCGTTCCAATCACGTAGATTAGCATATTGCCAGCTATGGTTTTCAAGACTCTTCAGGAAGATATCGACTCGATTCGGCAAAGGGACCCGGCGGCCCACTCGGCGCTGGAGGTTCTGCTTTGCTATCCGGGACTGCATGCGCTGCTGTTCTACCGGCTGGCGCATTGGTGCTGGGGGCGGGGATTGCGGGTGCTGGGCAGGTTCATTTCCCATCTCGGCAAGATCCTTACCGGCATAGAGATCCATCCCGGCGCCACCGTCGGCCGCCGCTTCTTCATCGACCACGGCACCGGCGTGGTGATCGGCGAGACGGCGGTGGTGGGCGACGACGTCACCCTCTATCACGGTGTCACCCTGGGCGGCACCTCGCTGCACAAGGGCAAGCGCCACCCGACCCTGGAGGATGGGGTCATCGTCGGCTCCGGCGCCCAGGTTCTGGGTCCCATCACCGTCGGGAAGGGGGCGCGCATCGGTGCCAACGCCGTGGTGCTGACCGACGTCCCGGCCGGAGTGACCATGGTCGGCATACCGGCCCGCATGGTGATGCGTCGCCCCAAGCCGGCCGAGGCCGAATTCTGCGCCTACGGCGTGCCGGGCGAGGATTTGCCCGACCCCGTGGCGCGCGCCATCGACAGCCTGCGGGGCCAGGTGACCACGCTGCTGGAGCGGGTCGCCGAACTCGAGGGCGAACTGCACGGCAAGGCGTCGGAGGAGTCCGCCCGCCTGCCGCGGGTGGTGGCCGACAACGGCGAGGAACCGGCCGACAAGGCCGCCACCGGCAGCCAGCAATAGCGACAAGAAGCAAGGGGCCGAAGGCTCTGATCACGCACGGGAGTACAAGGACGTGAAACTCAGCACCAAGGGTCGTTACGCCGTCATGGCCATGGTCGACCTGACCAGCCATTCCAACGGCTCTCCGGTCGCGCTGGCCGACATCGCCGAGCGCCAGGAAATCTCGCTGTCCTATCTGGAGCAGCTGTTCGGCAAGCTCCGCAAGGGCGGCCTGGTCAAGAGCGTGCGCGGCCCTGGCGGCGGCTATCTGCTGTCGCGGCCGGCCAACCAGATGCGCATCTCCGACATCATCCTGGCGGTGGACGAGCCCATCCAGACCACCCGCTGCGCCCCCGGCACGCCGGCCGGCTGTCACAACAACAAGGGGCGCTGCCTGACCCATGATTTGTGGGAGGAACTGGGCAACCAGATCTATCTCTATCTGTCGTCGGTGTCGCTGGCCGATGTGTGCGAGCGCCGCATCCTCGGCACCTCGGGCATGTTCCACGGCGGCAACCAGGGCGGCGGCGCGGTCGCCGCGCAGTAGCCCCTTTCGCTGGAGTGCAGGCACCGTGACGCGGGCCTATCTCGACTACAACGCCGGCGCCCCCATGCGCCCCGAGGCGGCCGCCGCCGTGGCGGCGACGCTGGGGTGCCCGGGCAATCCGTCCTCGGTCCACATGGCCGGCCGCGAGGCGCGCCGCCGCATGGAAGAGGCGCGCGGCCGGGTGGCGGCGCTGGTGGGCGGCCAGCCGGCCGGGGTGGTGTTCACCTCCGGCGGCACCGAGGCCAACGCCCTGGCCCTACGCGGGGCGGGTCGCCGGAGAGTGCTGGCGTCGGCGGTCGAGCACGCCTCGGTGCGCGAGGCCGTTTCCGCCGAGGCCATTCCGGTGAACCGCGACGGCGTGGTGGACCTGGATGCGGTCGATCGCCTGCTGGCGACTGATCCGCGGCCGGCACTGGTGTCGGTGATGCTGGCCAACAACGAGACCGGCGTGATCCAGCCGGTGGCCCGGGTGGCCGACGTCGCCAGGCGCCACGGCGCGCTGGTCCATTGCGACGCCTGCCAGGCCCCGGGCCGGGTGCCGGTGTCGTTGTCGGACCTCGGTGTCGATTTCCTGACATTGTCGGGCCACAAGCTTGGCGGCCCGGCCGGAATCGGCGCCCTCGTCCTCGCCGACCCCGACTTTCCGCTGGCACCGATCTTGCTGGGTGGGGGCCAGGAGCGCCGCCGGCGGGCCGGAACCGAGAACCTGCCCGGGATCGTCGGCTTCGGCGTGGCGGCGGCGATGGCGGCCGATGACATTGGCTCTGGCGTGGCCATATTAGAGGTGTGTAATTTGCGTGACGGTCTCGAGGCCGAGGCCAGGCGTCGGGTCCCCGATGCCGTCATCGTGGGCGCCGGCGCGCCCCGGATCGGCAACACCACCTGCCTGGCCCTGCCGGGCGTGGCGGCGCAGATCCAGGTGGCGGCGCTGGATCTGGCCGGGGTGATGGTCAGCGCCGGGGCGGCCTGTTCGTCGGGCAAGGTGGCGGAAAGCCAAGTGCTGGCGGCGATGGGCCTGGGGCCGGCGGTCGCCGGCTCGGCGGTGCGGGTCAGCCTGGGCTGGGCCAGCCGGCGCGAGGACGTGGACGCTTTCCTGGACGCCTGGGCGGAACTGGCCCGGCGGAAGGGCTTCAGGGTGAACGATGCGGCGCAGGCCGCGTGAAGCAAAAGGGATTGATGGAATGACCGCGGTCGACAAGAACACCAAGACGCACCCGATCTACCTCGACTACCAGGCGACCACGCCCTGCGATCCGCGCGTCGTCGAGAAGATGCTGCCCTACTTCACCGAGAAGTTCGGCAACCCCCATTCGCGCAACCACGCCTATGGCTGGGAAGCCGAGGAGGCGGTGGAGATCGCCCGCGAGCAGGTGGCGGCGATCATCGGCGCCGACCCCAAGGAGGTGATCTTCACCTCGGGCGCCACCGAGTCCAACAACCTCGCGCTCAAGGGCGTGGCGCAGTTCTACAAGGACAAGAAGGACCACATTGTCACCGTGGTCACCGAGCACAAATGCGTCCTCGACACCTGCCGCCACTTGGAGCAGGAGGGCTTTCGCGTCACCTATCTGCCGGTCCAGGCCAATGGTTTGGTCGACCTGGCCGAGCTGGAGGCTGCGATGACCGACAAGACCGCCGTCGTCTCGGTGATGGGCGTCAACAACGAGATCGGCGTCATCCAGCCGCTGGCCGAGATCGGCGCCATCTGCCGTAAGAAGGGCGCCTTTTTCCACACCGACTGCGCCCAGGCGGTGGGCAAGATCCCGCTGGACGTCAACGCCATGAACATCGACCTGATGTCCATTTCTGGCCACAAGGTCTACGGCCCCAAGGGCATCGGCGCCCTCTATGTGCGCCGCCGCCCGCGCGTCCGCCTGGTCCCCATGATCAACGGCGGCGGCCAGGAGCGCGGCATGCGCTCCGGCACCCTGGCGACCCCGCTGTGTGTCGGACTGGGCGAGGCCTGCCGGCTGGCCCAGGCGGAAATGGGCGCCGAGGCAGAGCGGCTGCGCATGCTGCGCGACCGCCTGCTCGACGGCGTCCGCGCCCGGCTGCCCGAGGTCTACATCAACGGCGACCTGGAGCGGCGCATCCCCGGCAACCTCAACCTGTCCTTCGCCTTCGTCGAGGGCGAGGGGCTGATGATGGGCGTCAAGGACCTGGCGGTGTCGTCGGGCTCGGCC
>JBFMHS010000415.1:0-11637 GCA_040751765.1 Pseudomonadota bacterium
CACGCCGCCGTGATCGCCGATGATCTTGGCGACCAGGGCCAGGCCGAGGCCGGTGCCCGAGGGCTTGGTGGTCACGAAGGCGTCGAACAAATGTGGACGCAGGTCCTCGGGAATGCCGGGACCGTTGTCCTGGATGGTCACCACCAGCGGCAGGTGGCGGCGCTCGCCGGTGCCCGGCACCGCCAGGCGGACGCCGTGCTGGTAGGCGGTGGACAGAACGATCTCGCCACCCTCGGCCGGCACCGCCTCGGCGGCGTTCTTGACCATGTTGAGGAAGACCTGGATCAACTGGTCGCGGTTGCCCAGCACCGGCGGCAGCGAGGGGTCGTAGCTCTCGACGAAGCGCACATGGCGGGCGAAGCCGTTCTCGGCGATGCGGCGGACATGCTCCAGCACCTGGTGGATGTTCACCGCCTTGCGGTCGATGGGCTGCTTGTCGGTGAATACCTCCATGCGGTCCACCAGCGCGACGATCCGGTCGGTCTCGTCGACGATCAACCGGGTCAGCACCCGGTCGTCCTCGCCGGCCGAGGATTCGAGCAACTGCGCGGCTCCGCGGATGCCCGACAGTGGATTCTTGACCTCGTGGGCCATCATGGCCGCCATGGCGGTCACCGAACGCGCGGCATTGCGGCTGGCAAGCTGGCCACCGATCTTGAGCGCGATGGACTGCTCGTGCAGCGACAGCACCACCGCCTCGGGCACCTCATTGACCGGCGCGGCCTGAACGGTGACGGTGCGATGGCCGGTGCGCGGGGTGTCCAGGGTGACGCCGTATTCCGACACCACCAGGGCGTCGGCGCGGGCTTGCTGGACCAGTGCCAGGATGGGGCTGTCGGGCGGCAGGAAGTCGGTGACCGGCTGGCCGCACAGGTAGCCCGCGCTGGACTGGAAAAGCTGCTCGGCGGCGGCGTTGACGTAGAGGATGCGGTTGTCGGCGTCCACCACCACCACGGCGGAGGACAGCGCCCCCAGCACGATGGCGGGATCGAGGTTGGGGGAGCATTTGCGCCTGAGCGCCGATTCTGCCTTGCCCATCACGCCGCCTTGTCCAGCAGGGGGGAGAAGAACTCGTGGATCAGCCGGCGAACACCCTCGGCGTCGGGCTGCTGGTTGACCCGCGAGCGGAATTCGGCGGACCCGTGCAGGCCGCGCGAATACCAGGCGATGTGCTTGCGCGCCATGCGCACACCGGTTTCGCCGCCGTAATGGGACAGCATGTCGTCGAAATGCTCCAGCATCACCGCCAGCAAGTGATCGAGCGACGGATCGGGAAGCCGCTCGCCGGTAGCGAGGAAGTGGGCCACCTGGCCCGGCAGCCATGGCCGGCCATAGGTGCCGCGCCCGATCATCACGCCGTCCGCGCCCGATTCCTCGAGCGCACGGACGGCATCGTCGATGCTCTCGATGTCGCCGTTGACGATGACCGGGATCGAAACGGCCTCCTTCACGCGGCGCACGAACGACCAATCGGCGGTGCCGGTGTAGAACTGCTGGCGGGTTCGGCCGTGCACGGTGACCATGCGGATGCCGCTGGCCTCGGCGATGCGGGCAAGGTTGGGCGCGTTCAGCCGGTCGTGGTCCCAGCCCATGCGCATCTTCAGCGTCACCGGCACGTCGACGGCCCGCGCGGTGGCCTCCATCAGACGGCCGGCCAGCACCTCGTCCTTCATCAGCGCCGACCCCGCCTCACCCTTGACCGCGACCTTCTTGACCGGGCAGCCCATGTTGATGTCGACGATGGCGGCGCCGCGATCCTGGTTCATGCGGGCGGCCTCGGCCATCACCTCGGGCTCGCAGCCGGCCAGTTGCACCGACAGCGGATGCTCCTCGGCGCAACCGGTGGCCATCTTCACCGTCTGCTTGTTGGCACGGATCATGGCGGTGCTGGCGATCATCTCCGACACCACCAGCCCCGCCCCCATCCTCTTGACGAGACGGCGGAACGGCATGTCGGTCACGCCCGACATGGGCGCCAGGATGACGGGATTGGCCAGGGTGACCGGGCCGACGGCCAGGCTCTTGCGGGGAGGAGTGTTCATGGCTGCATGTTTATTATGCAGTGCCAGCCCAAATCAACGGCAAAAGCCGGGGGGCTGTTGAACAAATTTAAAGCAGCACCTGGGTGACGAACTTGACGCCGGGGAACGCCAGCGTCAGCAGCAGATAGGACACCAGCACCACCCTGGCGGCTAGGCGCCCGCGCACGCCACAGACGCGATGGCCGGCCAGCAGAACGCCAATCAGCGCGAAGGCAACCAGCGACAGCAGGGTCTTGTGGTCGGCGACCAGCAGCGCCCCGGTCTCGAAGTACTGGGTGGCCATGCCGGTGGCGATGCCCACGCCCAGCACCACCTCGGAGGCCAGCAACAACCGGTCGGCCAGCCGCTCGCCGTCGAGCACCGATGGCAGAATGCGGGTCAGGCGGGTCGGGTGCTTGGTCTTGAGCGCCCTCTCCTGCAAGAAGACCCCGAGCGAGGCCACGGCGGCCAGGGTCAGCAGCGCGTAGGTCAGCACCGAGACGATGATGTGGGCGTCCAGCCAAACGGCCGGGGCGCCGCCCACCATCGGCTTCGGGGCGCCGCGCACCACCGAGGCCAGCACCCCCATGACGATCAGGTAGGGCATCAGCAGCGGCGCCAGCCGCCAGCCCTGGCGCGTCGACACAGCGATGGCGGTGAACAGGATGGCGCTGGCGGCGATGCTCACCCAGACGGTGGTGCCCAGGTCGGTCTGCCACGCACCGGACAGCAGCAGCCCCGCGAAGGTGGCGGAACCGGCCGCCGCCAGCGCCAGCGCGCCGACCGTGGCGCCGTCGCGTCCCTTGTTCGCGCGCAATGGAGACAGCGCCGCCGGAACCAGCGACAGCAGGGCGAACAGATTGAGGGCGAGGTGGGCCGACATGGCGGCGACTATAAGCGTTGTTGGTCCGGCAGCAAAGGGGCGGTTTGGAGGCCTCTTGGCAGGGCCGGCGGCGCGGCTTACCCTGCCCGTCCGAACTCGGAGGAAGCGCGATGGCGAAGGTGGTGGCACTGGTGGTGGCGGCGGGCCGGGGATCGCGGGTCGGCGGCGACCTGCCCAAGCAGTATCTCGACCTCGACGGCCGGCCGGTGCTGCGCCACACCCTGGCCGCGTTCGCGGTCAACCCGTCGGTCGACGCGGTGCGGGCGGTCATCCACCCCGACGACCGCGGCCTTTACGATGTCGCCGCCCGCGGTCTGTCGCTGCTCGATCCGGTCGCCGGCGGCGCCAGCCGGCAGGACTCGGTGCGCCTGGGCCTGGAAAGCCTGGCGGCGCTCGATCCCGACATCGTGCTGATCCACGACGGCGCCCGGCCGTTCGTCGATGCCGACATCATCGGCCGCGCCATCGCCGCGCTCGACACCCATCCCGGCGCCTTGGTCGCGGTGCCGCTGGCCGACACGCTGAAGCGCGGCGCCGACGGCTTGGTGATGGCGACGGTCGACCGCACTGCCTTGTGGCGCGCGCAGACCCCGCAGGCCTTCCGGTTCCACGACATCCTGGAGGCGCACCGGGCCGCCGCCGGCGGCCCGGAGCTGACCGACGACGCCGCAGTGGCCGAGAAGTCGGGCCTGCCCGTGGCGCTGGTGACCGGGTCGGAGGACAATTTCAAGATCACCACCGCGGCCGACCTGGAGCGCGCCCGCCGCCGCTTCCAGGGTGAAGGCGAGACCCGGACGGGCACCGGCTTCGACGTCCATCGTTTCGCGCCGGGAACAGGGGTCTGGCTGGCTGGCGTGCTGGTGCCGCACGACGAGGCCCTGGCAGGCCACTCCGACGCTGACGTGGCGTTGCACGCGCTGACCGACGCCGTGCTGGGCGCCATCGCCGCCGGCGACATCGGCCATCACTTCCCACCCTCGGACGACCGCTGGAAGGGCGCGGCATCGCACCGCTTCCTGGCCCATGCCGCCGGCCTGGTCGCGGCCCTGGGCGGGCGCATCGTCAACGTCGACCTCACCATCATCTGCGAGCGACCCAAGGTCGGACCGCATCGGCCGGCCATGCAGGCGCGGGTGGCCGAAATCCTTGGCATCCGCGCCGACCGGGTTTCCGTCAAGGCCACCACCACCGAGGGCCTGGGCTTCACCGGCCGCCGCGAGGGCATCGCCGCCCAGGCAACGGCGACGGTGTGGCTGCCTATGTAGCGGTCTCGGCTCCGATCCAGTCCAGGAAAGCCGGATTGCCGGCGGCGATCGGCACAGCCACCACGCAGGGGCAACTATAGGAGTGCAACTCGCGGGCCCGCTCCACCAGGCGGTCCACCAGGTCAGCGCGGGTCTTGAGGATCAGGGCCACCTCGTCATCCTGGTTGACCAGGCCTTCCCACCAATAGACCGAGGTGATCGGCCCGAGCAGGTTGGCGCAAGCGGCCAGGCGCTCCTCGACCAGGGCGCGGCCGAGAGCCAGTGCCTCGTCGCGGTTGGGAGCGGTGACATAGATCAGCACGCGGTCGGTCATGCGGCCCACCTCCTTCATCCGCAAGTCTGCGTCAGTGCATCGATTTTGGCAACAAAGGGGGCGGTGGGGCCGCATCGCGGCGCCTCGCCGCCCCGAGTCGACCGAAGGCTCGCCTCTGGAGAGGAGACGGGTCAGAGGCCGCCAGCGCGGGAGTCGCGGCGTTTTCCGCGAGCCGGCGCTTCCAGGAAAGATGGGGCCGGGAGCAGTCGATTTCGATGCCCCGGCGTGACGAATCGCGACGACGTCAACTGCGTCCGCAGGCAGCCCATTCGGCCACCAGCGCGCTTTCGATGCGATCGGCGACCTGCCGGATGCCGTCAGCCCTTGCAGGCCGCGGCTTTGGCTGCCCCAACACCATATGCAGTAGCATTGGTAGCCGGCCATCGAAGAAGGCCGCCGGTTCGACCGGTGAACTGCGGGTGTGGTTGGCAAGCCAGTCATCGAGGTGCGGCGATTCCGGCCAGCCAGGGCGCGGCACGAAAAGCACCGGCGTGCCGGCCACCCCCGCCTCGGTGAAGGTGCCGTAGCCGACCTTGGTGACCACAACATCCACCGAAGGGATCAGGTCGCCGAAAGGGATTCCCGGGCGTTGCCACGGAACCATGTCGGGGCGCTCCGGCACCTCGGCCAGGGCGTTGATCCAGGACCAGCCGGGAATCACGGGCCACCGCTCGCTGGGCAGGCGATGGTCAATGCCGCCGAAAGCGATCAGGCCGATGCGGGTGCCGGCCGGCACTCCCAGGGCCGCCTCCAACTCATCGCGGCGCCTTCTGCCCTGGCGCGCCACCACGCCGACATCCTCGCGGTTGGGAAGCGTCATGTCTTGGGCCGGGGTGCACCGGAGAAACACCTCCGCCGAGGCGTAGGCGCCACGGATTTCCGCTTCGATACGGGCGGCATCCGGCATCCAGCGCAGGTAGCGGGCGAACATGTCGGCCCAGTTGAGGCAGGAGAAGCCAATGCCCCGCACGCCCGCCCGCGCCGCGCCGGCCAGCACGGCATAGGCGACATTGGACACGACGAGGTCTGGCGCGGCTGCGGCGATGCGTTCCGCCTCACGCGCCGTCACCGCACCGAAGTCGGCGTGAAGGGCGGCATAGCCGGCCGCGCTGGCCTCCAGGTCGATCTCTAAGGAGGACCGCATGCGGAAGCCGAAATCGGGAATCTCGGGCACCAGGGTGAAGTCGTCGCCGAAGGCGGTGCGCAGGAAGTCAGCGGGAAGGCCGGTCTGGATGGTCAGCCGCAGATCGGGCCGACGGCGCCGCAATTCCGCCACCACCGGTGCGGTCATGGCCGCGTGGCCGTAGCCATGCGGCGACAGGGCGAGCCAGAGATGGGGCGAGGATGTCATGGACGCTCCCCATGGGGAGAGAGAGTGGTCGGAGCGGCGGGATTCGAACCCACGACCCCCAGTCCCCCAGACTGATGCGCTACCGGGCTGCGCTACGCTCCGACCGTCTCTTGGCGGGGGCCTCGAAGCCTCCGCCGGGGGCACTCGCCGGCGGGGTCCGCCGGGAGAGGGGCGCACTATACTCAGGAGCCCCCTGCCCTGCAACCCTCATCTTTCGCGCGGCTGCAGAAGCCCGCGCAACTGTTCCAGCTCGGCCAGCAGGCCTTCCAACTCGCGGCGGACCTCCGGTGCGAAAGCCGCACCGGCCGGGGGTTTCACGACGGGCTCCCGCGCGTCCTCGGCCACTTCGCCTTCATCGGGCGCCTCGTTATCCTCGGGCTCGTCGCCGTCGGTGTCCTCATCGGCGAACGCCATCTCGTCCTCCTCGCGCCCCAGGTCGAGGCGCGGCTCGGATGCCGGCTTGGCGCCGCCGCCGTTGCCGCCAGCCTTCAGCCCGCCCTCGCGCAGCAGCTTCTGGACGCCCTTGATGGTGTAGCCCTCGGAATAGAGCAGGTCCCGGATCTGCCGCAGCAGCTGGACGTCCTCGGGACGATAATAGCGGCGCCCGCCGCCCCGCTTGAGCGGCTTGACCTGCGGGAACTTGCTTTCCCAGAAGCGCAGCACGTGCTGGGGAACGTCGAGTTCCTCGGCCACCTCGCTGATGGTGCGGAAGGCGGCCTCGGACTTGCCGGGCTTGCGAACGAGCGGCAGCTCGCCGTCGGCACTCATCACTTCCCGGCCTTGGCCGCCACCGGCCCTTCGTTGATCTTCTTCTTCAGCAGCTGCGACGGGCGGAACACCAGCACACGACGGGGAAGGATCGGTACCTCCTCGCCGGTCTTGGGGTTGCGGCCGACCCGCTGCCCCTTGGACCGCACCGCGAAACTGCCGAAAGAGGAAATCTTCACCGCCTCGCCCCGCGCCAGCGCTGACGACACCTCGTCGAGCACGGCTTCCAGCAGGTCGGCCGATTCGTTCCGCGACAGTCCCACCTCCTGGTAGACGGCTTCGCTCAGTTGCGCGCGCGTGATGGTCTTCTCGGACATGGCTGGCCTATGGGTGCGGTGGAATGGGAACGAGCCCGCAGACGGTATCGCCTTCCCCGAAACCCGTCAATATCAAAGGGATGTGGCAAGTCGTTGCCAAGGGCGGGCAAGATCGGGTGACAACCCGAGATTTACAGGCGCGCCAGCGCCGCGCCCCCCACTTCCTACAGGCGCGCCAGCGCCGCGCCCCCCACTTCCTACAGGCGCGCCAGCGCCGCACCCCAGGTGAAGCCGCCGCCCATGGCCTCCAGCAGCACCAGGTCGCCCTTCTTGATGCGGCCGTCCTTGACCGCCTCGGTGAAGGCCAGCGGCACTGACGCCGCCGAGGTGTTGGCGTGGCGGTCGACGGTGATCACCATGCGCTCGGGCGGCAGGCCCAATTTCTTGGCGGTGCCGTCGAGGATGCGGCGGTTGGCCTGATGCGGCACCACCCAGTCGATGTCGGCGGCGGTCAGGCTGTTGGCGGACAGCGCCTCTCCGACCACCTCGGCCAGGTTGGTGACCGCATGCCGGAACACCTCGCGGCCCTCCATGCGCACATGCCCCACGGTCTGGGTGGAGCTGGGGCCGCCGTCCACGTACAGCAGGTCGTGGTGGCGGCCGTCGGAATGCAGATGGGTGGACAGGATGCCACGATCCTGGTTGGTCCCCTGCTCCTGCGCCGCCCGCAGCACCACGGCGCCGGCGCCGTCGCCGAACAGCACGCAGGTGGTGCGGTCATTCCAATCGAGGATGCGCGAGAACGTTTCGGCGCCGATGACCAGCGCCGTCCGGGCCTGGCCGGCGCGGATGAAGTTGTCGGCGGTGGCGAGGGCGTAGATGAAGCCCGAACAGACAGCCGCCACGTCGAAGGCCGCGCCGCCGGTCATTCCGATGCGCGACTGAACTTTGGTGGCGGTGGCCGGGAAGGTTTGGTCGGGCGTCGCGGTCGCCAGGACGAGGAGGTCGACCTCGGAACCCTTGACCTCGGCCATCTCCAACGCGCGCAGCGCTGCCTGGGTGGCGAGGTCGGCGGTGGTCTCGCCCTCGGCGGCGATGTGGCGCAGGCGGATGCCGGTCCGCTCGGAAATCCACTCGTCCGAGGTGTCGACCATCTCGGCCATTTCGCGGTTGGTCACGACACGTGCCGGCAGGTACGACCCGCAGCCAACGATATGGGAACGCAGCATCATCGAGGGCTCATCCACCGGCGGCGCGCTGGGTCGGGGGCGCCTCGGCCGGCTTGAGACGCTCGAATTCCTTGCGGATACGGTCGTTGTAGCCGTGGGCCACCAGGTCCACCGCCACGCCGACGGCGTTGGCGAAGCCGAAGGCGTCGGTGCCGCCGTGGCTCTTGACCGCGATGCCGTTCAGGCCCAGGAACATGGCGCCGTTGTAGCGGCGGGGGTCGGTACGCACCTTGACCTTGGTGAGCGCCTGCTTGGCGAGCAGGAAGCCGATCTTCGCCAGGATCGAGTTCTGGAACGCCTGGCGCAGGAACGAGCTGTAGAACTTGACGGTGCCCTCGGCGGTCTTCAGGGCGATGTTGCCGGTGAAGCCGTCGGTCACCACCACGTCGACGGTGCCGCCGCAGATGTCATTGCCCTCGACGAAGCCGTGGAAGCGGATCGGCAGGCTGCTGTCGCGCAGGATGGCGGCGGCGGACTTGACGGCGTCGTTGCCCTTCAGCTCCTCGGACCCGACATTGAGGATGCCGATGGTCGGCTGCTCCAGCCCCAGCACGTGGCGGGCGAACACCTCGCCCATCACCGCGAACTCGACCAGGTTGTTTGCGTCGCAGTCGACGTTGGCGCCGAGGTCGAGCATCACAGTCTCGCCGCGCTCGGTGGGGAACAGGCCGGCGATGGCTGGCCGGTCGATACCGGGCAGCATGCGCAGGACGAACTTGGACACCGCCATCAGGGCACCGGTGTTGCCGGCCGATACCACGCCGGCGGCCTCGCCCTTGGCGACCGCATCGACAGCCAGCCACATGCTTGAGCGGCGGCCGGTGCGCAGCACCTGGCTCGGCTTGGCGTCACCGGACACGGCCTCGTCCGTGTGCCGCACCGTGCAGACGCCCCGCAGCTCGGGATAGCGGTCGAGCAGCGGCTCGATCCGGGCCTGGTCTCCGAACAGCAAATAGCGGACGTGCGGCAACCGCACGTGCGCCAACCGAACACCCTCCACCACCATGTCGGGGGCGTGATCGCCGCCCATGGCGTCGATGGAGATGGTCACGGGAGCGCTCACGGGCCCGGACTCCGCTTCTGCTCAGGCGACGCCGGTCAGGCGCTCGCCTCGTTCTGGGCGACGATCTCGCGGCCGTCGTAGTGGCCGCAGGAACCGCAGACGTGGTGCGGCTGCTTCATCTCGCCGCAATTCGGGCACTCGTTGTAGGCCGAGGCCGGCAGGGCATGGTGCGCGCGGCGCATGTTGCGGCGGGACTTGGAGGTCTTTTTCTTCGGGACAGCCATTTCGTTGTACTCTCAGCTCAGAGGGCCGTGCGGGGAAAGGCAGGTTTATTATCGAAAAAGACCGTGCGGGGCAAGGGAATGCTTCCCCCTCACTCTTTTTTTTGCCGCAGGCGGGCCAGCGCCGCGAACGGACCGGGCTTCTCCTCCGCCGGCTCGGGCTCCGAAAAAGCCTTGGGAACCTTGGCGCCGCGGGCGCGGGGGAACGGGTCGAGCCCGAGTGCCAGATGTTCGGCGACCACTTCGCCGATGTCAATGATCCCGCCGACCATGGGGTCGGGGAAATCCTCGTCCTCGAGGGAGATCTCGACCTCGTCGCCCTCCTCTTCCCCGCTCTCGGGGCCAAAGGTGACCTGGAAATCCTCCACCACCTTGGCCGGGACCGGTTCCAGCGTCACCACGCAGGCCTGGACGACGTCGGCCGATAGGCGGCCGGTGACCCGGAACAGTTGGCCGCCGCGGAAAGGCTTGACCTTGACCGTCGCCGTCAACCGGTTGACAGCAAGCAATCCGAAGCGCTCGGCCAGGGCGGCGCGCTCCTTCTCATTGGCCTCGATGTCGTGCTCGACGCCCGCCATCGGCACCTGTTCCCCCCGGATGGGGCGCGAGAATTCGGGCCGTGCGGTCATGACGGCTCCGCAAAGCTGATCCGCCCGGCCACTAGGTCAGCGTCTGCTTGGGCGGCCAGACGGGCTTCCGCCGCCACCAGATGGTCGGCCATGGCGCCGGCATGGGCGGCGGCGGCGGGATCCTCGGCGCGGTAGAGGTTGCGGGCGACGGCCTCCGCCAAGGCCTCGCGCCCGGCGGCCATGCCCTTCTCATAGGCGGCGACCCGGCCATAGAAGGCCTCGGCCATCTGTCGGACCTTGCGGCCGACGGCGAGGTCGGTGACGCCCATCTCGCGAAGCTGCTGGTCCATGTCGGCGAACATGAGGTCGAACAAGGCTTGCGACAAGTCCTTGCCGCCCTCGACGCGGCCCAGCCGCCGCATCACCAGGAAGGCGTGGGCGACAATCAGGTCGAAGCGGCCATCCACGGTGTCCGGGACGCCGAGATCGGCGTAGAAGGTCGGCTGGCGGGCCTGGGCGAGGATGGCCAGGTAGAGCGAGTGGGCGATGCGTTCCCGCTGGCGGCGGTCGCTTGAGAACAGACGAAACGGCATGGAGCGTCCTGTCAGGTGTTTCCCCGTCCGCCCTAGGCGGCGCGGGGTCGTTGACAATGCCGGCGCAAGGCGTGCAATGTTCGGCTCAACTTTGGCCACCACGGCCGTTCCCGTCAATGCCTCGGCTTCGCGCGCGGATGATCAGACCCATCACATCGCTTCCCACCCTGGCCCTGGCGGCCGCCCTGGCACTGGCCGGCGCGGCGTGCACGCCCACCGTCGACCAGCGCGGCAACCTGCCCCATCCGGAGCTGCTGGCGCAGGTGAAACCGGGCAAGTCCACCCGCGACGACGTCATGGCCATTCTGGGCACGCCCTCGGCCACCATGACCTATGGCGGCGAGACCTGGCACTATATCTCGGCCAAGACCGAAACCACCGCCTTCTTCGAGCCGGTGACGCTGGAGCGCAAGGTGGTGTCCGTGGTGTTCGACGATCAGGGCGTCGTTCGGGAACTCATCGACAAGGGGCTCGACGACGGCAAGGACGTTCAGACCGTCGACCGGGTGACCCCGACCGCCGGCAAGGAACTGTCGATCCTCGAGCAGCTGCTGGGCAATGTCGGCCGGTTCTCCAAGGACGCCGCCGAAAAGTAAGGCGTTGCCGCCGACCAAGGAAAAACCCCCGGCCGTTCCCGGCCGGGGGTTTCCTTTTTGCCGCCAGGGCGCCGGTCAGGCGACCATGGCCAGCAGCAGAATGGCCACCAGGTTGATGATCTTGATCATCGGGTTGACGGCCGGGCCGGCGGTGTCCTTGTAGGGATCGCCGACAGTGTCACCGGTCACCGCGGCCTTGTGGGCATCCGAGCCCTTGCCGCCGTAGTGACCATCCTCGATGTACTTCTTGGCGTTGTCCCAAGCACCGCCACCCGAGGTCATCGAGATGGCGACGAACAGGCCGGTCACGATGGTTCCCAGCAGCATGGCGCCCAGCGCGGTGAACGCGGCCGCCTGGCCGGCGAACAGCGCGACGACGGCGAACAGCACCACCGGCGACAGCACCGGCAGCATGCTGGGGATGACCATCTCCTTGATCGCGGCACGGGTCAGCATGTCGACCGCGCGGCCATAGTCGGGCTTGCCAGTGCCCTCCATGATGCCGGGG
>JBFMHS010000416.1:0-3660 GCA_040751765.1 Pseudomonadota bacterium
ACGTGCGGGCCGCTCTTGCGCGACGCCACCAGGCCGACGCGGCGCAGCACCTGGAGGTGCTGGGAGGTGTTGGCGACCGACAGCCCGGTGGCGGTGGCGAGGTTTTCGACGCCGCGCTCGCCCTGGGCCAGGAGTTCGAGCAGGTCGAGGCGGTGGGCGCTCGCCAGCGCCTTGGCGACGGCGGCGAACTGCTCCAGCATCGCCAGCTTCGGACTGACCCCGGTTGACATGACAACCTCTCCCACCATTCAATTGTTTTCTTAAATAAGCCCGCGCCCGGACCGGGTCAATCTCGGGGCGCAAGGGAAACCAGGGAGAGACGTCAATGAGGAAGCTGATGCTGGCCGCCGTCGCGGCCGTGCTGGTGCTGGGCGCGCAGGCAGCCCAGGCCGAGGAAAAGGCGGTCCAGATCAAGCAGGGTGCCCTCACCCTCAACGGCACGCTGTCGCTGGCCGACGGCAAGTCCGTCAAGGACGGCGTGGTGCTGTTCACCCACGGCACGCTGGCCCACAACGGCATGGAGCTGGTCAAGGCCATGCAGGCGGCGCTGGCCGAGCGGGGGATCAACACGCTCGCCATCTCGCTCGGCCTCGGCCTCGACAACCGCCAGGGCATGTACGACTGCGCGGTGCCGCACCGGCACAAGCACACCGACGCGCTGGACGACATCGGCGCCTGGCTGGGCTGGCTGAAGGGGCAAGGGGCGGCGAAGGTTGCGCTGCTGGGCCATTCGCGCGGCGGCGCCCAGACCGCGCTGTTCGCGGCCGAGCGCCCCGATCCGGTGGTGTCCAAGGTGGTGCTGATGGCGCCCATGACCTATGACGAGAAGGCCGAGGCGGCCGGCTACCAGGCCCGCCACGGCAAGCCCCTGGCCGAACCGCTGGCGAAGGCCGCCGCGCTGGTGAAGGCCGGCAAGGGGGCGGAGATGATGAAGGACACCGGCTTCATCTACTGCCCGGGCGCCACCGTCGCCGCCGCCTCGTTCGTCAGCTACTACCAGCCCGACCCACGCCTGGGCGTGGTCGCGCCGCTGTCCAGGATCGCGGTGCCGACCCTGGTCATCGCCGCCTCGGACGACCAGGTGGTCAAGGACCTGCCCGAGGCCGTCAAGCCGCTGGCCGACGGCAAGAAGGTCAAACTGGTGACCGTCCCGCAGTCCGACCACTTCTTCCTCGACTTTGCCGCCGAGGACGCGGCGGATGCCATCAAGGCGTTCCTGGCGGAGTAGCGCCGTCTATTCGAACTCCATCTCGGCGAACACTTGCATGGCGTTGCGGCGGGCCAACTGGTCCGCCATCCGGAGGCGCAGGAAGGGAGCCTGGTCGATGGCGGTGGCGGCATTCATGTCGCCACCCGCGTCGATGACTTTCCGGACCTCGCGGCGCAGGTGGAGGAGGTAGTCCGAGGTGTCGGCCCGTGCCCCGGCCAGGGTGGTGGGATGCCCATGGCCGGGCACGACATGGACGGGGTCAAGGGCGGCCAGGGTGTCGAAGGCCGCCAGCCATTCCTTCGACCGCGACACGTCGAGGACGCCCAGCATGCGTTCGGTGAACACGATGTCCCCCGCGAAGGCCACCTTCCGCTCCGGCAGCCACACGATGCTGTCGCCCGCCGTATGGGCGTGGCCCGTTGGGATGAGTTCGAACCGGACGCCGCCGATCGCCATCTCCTTGCGCGCGGCGAAGGTCTCGGTGGCGGTGACCGCCGTGGTTCCGGCGAAGCGGTCGGCACCGATCAGGGCCGTCATCATCTGGAACTGCATGTCCGAGCGAGTTTTCTGGTCGTCCACGGCCTTGGCCGACGCGAACAGGCGGGCGCCCTTGGCTTGGAAATGGCCGTTGCCCAGCCAGCGGTGGTCCTGGCCGCCGGTGTTGACCACCGCGATGACCGGCTTGTCGGTGACGGATTTGAGGGCCGTCTCGATGGCCTCGGCCCCGGCCCGGCTGCCGCCGGAGTCGATCAGCACCACGCCATCCGGGGTCAGCACCGCGCCGAAAGTGGCATTGTTGCCCAGGTTGTCCGGCGACCGCTGCCCAAGGTCGCCGACCAGGGCGTAGACGTCCTCGGCGACTCTCTGGACCTCCAGCGCCTCCGCCGCCGCCGCCAAGCCCAGCCACAGTCCTGCCGCCACCGCCAGGCGACGCATCCACGCACCAGCCATTCTCGCATCCTCCCTGTATCTTCTTGCCGGCGAGGGTAGCCGCAGATCAGGTGTTTTGCATATGATCGGGATCATCAGGACTTCGGGGAACGGTAACATGGCGCGGCCGACGGGTCTGGATCCCGAAGAACTGCGATCGGCGCTCGGCGACGCCGTCAAGACGCGGAGCTTGCGGACCGGTGAGCTCCTGTTCCGCCAGGGCGATGCAGCCTACGGCGTCTTCATCGTAGAAAGCGGGCGGCTACGGTTGGTCCGCCACACCGCCAGCGGTAGCCAGGTCACGGTTCATGTGGCGCGCCCGGGGGAGAGCCTTGCGGAACCGTCGTTGTTCTCGGCCGCCTATCATTGCGACTGCGTGGCCGACGCCCGCAGCGAGGTGGCGGTGTATCCCAGGGAGGCTCTGATGCGGGCGATGGCCGAGGATCCCGCCCTCGCGATGGCGATGATGGCGCGGCTGGCCCGTCTGGTGCAGACCCTGCGCGGCCGCATCGAGCACCGCAACATCCGCTCGGCGAAGGAGAGGGTGCTCCGTGCGCTGATGCTGCTGGAACCGACCAAGGGCGGCCCATTCCAGACCGACGGCACGCTCAAGGACTTCGCTTCCGAGATCGGCCTGACCCACGAGGCGCTTTACCGCGCCCTACGCGACCTTGAAGCCGATGGGTGGATCGCCCGAGCGGGCAAGTCCTTCACCATTCTCAAGCACGGCGACGCATGAGGCGGATGGCGATGAAATTGCGAGCGTATGACGGCAATCATATGAGGGCGGGCAGCCCGAGGCCATGATCGGCCAAAACCACAGGGAGGCCACCACGATGCGCAGAGCAAGTTTCTCCGGGACGATCGCCGCCGCCATCATTGTGTCCGCCGGCGTTGCCCAGGCGGCGGACAGTCGCGAACTGGTCAAGATGCCCGCCATGATGCAGGAGCACATGCTCGCAAGCATGCGGGACCATCTGGTCGCCTTGGATGAAATTCTTGCTGCCGTCTCGGCTGAGAACTACGACCAGGCCAGCAAGGTGGCCGAGGAGCGCCTGGGCATGAGTTCCTTCGACCTGCATGGCGCCTCCCATATGGCGCCCTACATGCCCAAGCCGATGCAGGAGGCCGGCGGCTCCCTTCATCGTGCGGCCAGCCGCTTCGCCATCGCCGCCCAGGATGCCGACATCGATCGCTCATATGCCTCGATGAAGACGCTGATGGGAGCCCTGAGCGAGATGACCGCCGCCTGCAACGCCTGCCACGTCGGCTACCGCATCCGATAGGAGAAGGCGACACATCGAGGATATTGACGCCGCGCCGACCGCGCTCTAGCATTCAAGAAAATAATTGAATGTTAGACGGGAGGAGCCCATGTCACTGCTCGCCATCGCGGCCGGTCTCGCCACCGGCCTCATGCTGGGCCTGTTCGGCAGCGGCGGGTCGATCATCACCCTGCCGGCGCTGATGTACCTGCTGGGCGTCGAGGCCAAGCCCGCCATCGCCATGAGCTTAGGGAT
>JBFMHS010000417.1:0-4502 GCA_040751765.1 Pseudomonadota bacterium
CAACAACGACATCAAGCAGATCGAGCGCGACGAGACCGGCCTGACCATCGGCAAGGAACGCGAACTGCTGGACAAGGAGATGGCCATCGGCGCGGTGCAGCGGAAGCTGGACGCCCTGGCCGAGCGCCTCGACCGCCAGACGGTGGTGCTGTCGCCCTATGACGGCGACGTGGTCGAGGCCAAGGCCAATGTGGGCGACATCGTCGACAAGGGCGCCGAACTGCTGACCGTGCTGCCCGCCCGCACCGGCCAGGCCAAGGACGACGATCTGGTCGCGGTCCTCTACGTGCCCCCCAATGACGGCAAGAAGGTGCGGCCCGGCATGGTGGCCCAGGTGGCGCCCTCCACCATCAAGCGCGAGGAATACGGCTTCATCCTGGGCAAGGTGAAGTCGGTGGCCGAGATCCCGTCCTCGGCCGAGGGCATGATGCGCACGCTCAAGAACCAGCAGTTGGTCGAGGCGCTGTCGGGGGGCGGCGCTCCGTTCGAGGTGGTGGTGGAACTGGAGCGCGACCCCGCCACGCCCACCGGCTTCCGGTGGTCGTCGTCGCGCGGCCCCGAGGGCGACATCAATACCGGCACGCTCGCCGACGCCCAGGTGACGGTGCGCGAGATTCACCTGATCAGCCTCGCCATTCCGGCGCTGGAGCAATTGCTCGACCGATGACCGGACAGGACGCCGTCACCAGGCTCAAGGCCTCCGTTGCCCCGATCCTGGCCCGCCTCCAGGCGCGGCGGGGCGAGATCCGCCGCGTCCGCACTCCCACCGTGCTGCAGATGGAGGTCGTCGAGTGCGGTGCCGCGTGCCTGTCCATGGTGCTGGGATACCATGGCCGCTTCGAGCCGCTGGAGGAGCTGCGCTACGCCTGCGGCGTCACCCGCGACGGCTCCAAGGCCAGCAACATCGTCAAGGCGGCCCGGGCCTACGGCCTCAAGGGCAAGGGGTTTAAGGTCGAGCCGGCCGGCCTGCGCAAGCTGCCGCTGCCGCTGGTGGTGTTCTGGAACTTCAACCACTTCGTGGTCGTCGAAGGCTTCGGCGACGGCAAGGTGTTTCTCAACGACCCCGCCACCGGGCCGCGCGCGGTGTCGGAGGTGGAATTCGACGAGAGCTTCACCGGTGTCGCCCTGGCCTTCGAACCGGGCCCCGACTTCGAACGCAAGGGTACCCGCCGAAGCCCGATCACCAGCCTCAAGACCCGCCTCCCCGGTTCCGGGAAGGCATTGGCCTATGTGGCCCTGGCCAGCCTGGCCCTGGCGGTGCCCGGCATCCTGGTGCCGTCGTTCTCGCGGGTGTTCATCGACTATTACCTGATCCAGAAGCTGGACGCCTGGCTGATCCCGCTGGTCGTCGCCATGGCCGCCACCGCCCTGGTGCGCATGGGCCTGACCTGGCTTCAGCAGAGCCATCTGCTGCGGCTGCAGACCAAGCTGTCGGTGGCGCCGTCGGCCAATTTCATGTGGCACGTGCTGCGGTTGCCGGTGGGCTTCTTCGCGCAGCGTTACAGCGGCGAGATCGCCACGCGCACCCAGCTCAACGACCGCGTCGCCAGCCTGATCGGCGGCGACCTCGCGACCGCCGGACTCAACATGATCACCATGGCGGTGTTCGCCCTGCTGATGCTGCAATACGACGCGCTGCTGACGGGGCTGGGGGTGGCCTTCGCCGCCGCCAACCTGGTGGCGTTCCGGGTGGTCGCCCGCCGCCTCAACGACGCCAACCAGAAGCTGCTGATGGATCGCGGCAAGCTGACCGGCGTCACCACCCAGAACATCGGCATCATCGAGAGCTTCAAGGCCTCGGGGATGGAGCAGCTGTTCTTCGCCCGGGTCGCCGGTTACCATGCCAAGGTGGTGACCGCCGAGCAGGAGCTGGCCCGCACCCGGCTGTTCCTCCAGGCGGCACCGCTGCTGCTGGGCGGGCTCGCCTCGGCGGCGATCCTGACCTTGGGTGGCTTCCGGGTCATGGACGGCATGCTGTCGGTAGGCATGCTGATCGCCTTCCAGATGCTGATGGGCAGCTTCCAGGCCCCGGTCCAGAGCCTGGTCGGCCTGGGCGGCCAGTTGCAGGAGGCCGAGGGCTATATCGGCCGCCTCGACGACGTGCTGCGCCACCAACGCGACGCCGAATTCGAGCGTCAGCCGCCGCCCCTGCCCGACGGCGCCACCCGGCTGACCGGCCGTTTGGAGGTGCGCGACATGGTGTTCGGCTTCTCGCCGCTGGACCCGCCGCTGATCGAGGGTTTCTCGCTGTCGCTTGAACCGGGGCGGCGGGTGGCGCTGGTGGGCGGTTCGGGCTCGGGCAAGTCGACGGTCGGCAAGCTGCTGGCCGGGCTGTACCAGCCGTGGTCGGGCGACCTGCTCTACGACGGACGCCCCATCGCCGACATCCCCCGCCAGGTCTTCCGGGATTCGGTGGCCATCGTCGACCAGGACATCGCCCTGTTCGAGGGGACGGTGCGCGACAACATCACCCTGTGGGACGACACCCTGCCCGACGAGCGCATGGTCCGCGCCGCCAAGGATGCCGACATCCACGACGTCATCGCCGGCCGCCCCAAGGCCTACGATTCCCCGGTGGCCGAGGGCGGACGCAACTTCTCGGGCGGGCAGCGCCAGCGCATGGAGATCGCTCGCGCCCTGGCCGGCGAACCGACACTTCTGATCCTCGACGAGGCCACCAGCGCCTTGGACGCCGCCACCGAGCTGACGGTGGTGGAGAACCTCCGCCGGCGCGGCTGCACCTGCGTCATCATCGCCCACCGGCTGTCCACCATCCGCGACTGCGACGAGATCCTGGTGCTCGACCGCGGCCGCGTCATCCAGCGCGGGACCCACGACGCCATGAAGGACGTCGACGGCCCCTATCGCCGGCTGATCGAGAGCTGAGGGCGCGCCATGGTCAGTCTCGCCCCCATCGCCGCCTCCGCCCTGCCGCCTGCCGTCGAGGCCTGGGCGTCGGACCGCGCCTCCGCCCGCGTGCTGGCGGTCAACGAGACCGTCGCCCTGACCGCGCTCGACGGGCTGTGGCTGGTCGCCGCCGGCGAGCTGGACGTGTTCGCCGCCGACCGCCTGCCGGACGGCCGCCTGGGCAGCCGACGCCACCTGACCTCGGCCAAGGCACCGGCGGTGGTGTCGGGGCTGGCCCTGGACGACGGCGGTGACCGGCGCATCGAGATCATCACCGTTAGCCGCGGCGCCTCGGTGCTGGAGATTGCCGGTGCCGCCCTGGGCGCCCCGCTGCCCGATGCAGCCGGGGCCGCCTTCGGCAAGCTAGTTGACGCCTGGGTGGAGGCCATGACCGCCGGCCTGACCCGCGACTTCACGCCGCGTACCGCCACCACCTCGACCCTTTGGATCGGCGACACCCTGGCGGTCCCCGAGGGCAACCTGGCCAGCGCCTCGAAGGGCGTGGTGTGGACCCTGGTGGCCGAGGGGACCGGCAAGTTCCTGGGGCTGGAGGCGGTGGAAAAAGGCGCCCTGCTGCCGCTGTCCACCGATTCGTGGCTGACCGAGACCGGCGGCCTGGTGCTCAAGGGCTTCGGCGGTGGCGGGCTGGTACGCGGCGACGGCTGGTGGCCGCGTCTCAAGGCCTTCCACGCCATCTATGCCGCCTGCCTGGCGGCCAGCCTCGACAAGGCCTCCCAGTTGGAGGCATGGCGCCTGGAGCGCCGGGCCTCCACCGTGGCCGAGGGGCTGGACGGCGCGCTGGGCAAGCTGGCCCGCCTGGTCGGACTCCACGATCGCCCGCCCGTGGCCCACGACCCCGACGACGCCCTGGCCGTGGCCTGCGCGGTTGCCTGCAAGCCGCTGGGTATCACCATCGAGCCGTCGCCCCGGATGAATCGCCGCCGCGTCGGCGACGAGCCGCTGTCGGTCGAGGAGATCGCCCGCATCTCCCGCGTCCGCACCCGCCAGCTGGCCCTGCGCGGCACCTGGTGGCGCGAGGACAACGGTCCCCTGGTCGCCTTCTGCGAGGAGGACGGCCGCCCGCTGGCCCTGGTTCCCGCCTCGCCCACCTCCTACATCGCCCACGACGTGGTCAAGGGCGAGCGCGCGCCGCTGACCGCCGATCTGGCCAACCGGCTGGCGCCCATGGGCTGGACCTTCTATACCCCCCTGCCCGACGGCAAGCTGACGGTGTGGGGCCTGCTGCGCCACGGCATGATGCGGCAGAAGGGCGACCTCCTGGCGGCGATGGCCGCCGGCGCGCTGGGCGGACTGCTGGGGCTGGCGGTGCCGGTGGCGACCGGACTTGTGTTCCAGCACGTCATCCCCGGCCACCATGCCAGCCAGTTGCTCCAGGTCGGCCTGGCGCTGGTGATGGCGGCGGCGGTGACCACCATCCTAAAGATCACCGGCGACGTCGCCTTGCTGCGCATCGAGGGCCGCATGGCCGGCCAGTTGCAGGCCGGGGTGATCGACCGGCTGCTGCGGCTGCCGTCCAGCTTCTTCAACGCCTACTCCACCGGCGACCTCGCCCAGCGCACGCTGATGGTCGAGGC
>JBFMHS010000418.1:0-7193 GCA_040751765.1 Pseudomonadota bacterium
GCCTGGGTGGTGGCCGCTTCGCCAGTGCGCCGGCCGCGCCCGATGCCGTCCAGCTGGCCGACGGCATCCCGGACCTGCCGGGCATGGCGCCCGTCGCCGAGGCGGGGACCGAGGTGGCCGAAACGCCGCCCGCGGAGGCGCCGGCCGCCCGTGCCGGTTTCTCGGAGCAACTGGCCGGCATCGCCCAGGCCCGGGACGAGGATCTCGCCCGCCTGATCCGTGCCCTGGCGGCCATGGATTCCGCCGCCTGAGGGCAGGGGCGGGTGACAAGGGATTTGGACGGAACGCGTTTGGAAGACAAGGGGGTAAAGTGAACGCATCGACCACTTCGGGGCTCGCCGGCCGGCGAGCCCCCGTTTCGGGATTCCGCGCCGTCCTGGTGGCCTCGGTGGCCGTCGTCGCGCTGGCGGGCTGCTCGGTCACGCCCGAGCCCTTCACCATGGACGACCATGCCCAGCGGGCGCGGGCGGACGCGGCGGCGCTGCGCACCGCGCAGGAGGCGATCACCGGGCCGGTGACCCTGTACGAGGCCATCGCGCGGGCCATCAAATACAACCTCGACAACCGCCTCAAGGTGATGGAGGCGGCCTTCGCCGAGCGCCAGCTGACCACTGCCAACCTGGCCATGCTGCCCAAGCTGGCCGCCAATGCCGGCTACGAGGGGCGCAGCAACGCCCAGGCGTCGTCGAGCCGCAACGTCTTCACCCAGGAACAGTCGCTGGCGACCTCGACCTCGACCGATCGCGAGCGGGTGACCGCCGACCTGGGCCCGACCTGGAACATCCTCGACTTCGGCATGTCCTACGTGCGCGCCAACCAGGCCGCCGACCGTTCGCTGATCGTGCAGGAGCGCCGCCGCAAGGTGGTGCACAACATCGTCCAGGACGTGCGCGCCGCCTACTGGCAGGCGGCCTCGGCCGACCGCCTGCTCAGCCGCATCGACCCCCTGATCTCGCGCATCGACGAGGCGCTGGACAACGCGCGGCGCATCGAGGCGCAGGCGCTCAAGCCCCCGCGCGAGGCGCTGGAATACCGCCGCGACCTGCTCAAGGCGCTCAACGACATCAAGGCCCTGCGCCGCGAGCTGATCAGCGGCAAGGCCAACCTGGCGGCGCTGATGGGGCTGCCGCCGGGCGAGGATTTCCAGGTGGCGTCCCAGGGCATCGCGCTGGACGAACCGAAGATGTCGGTGACCCTGGAGCAGATCGAGCAGTCGGCGCTGCTCTACCGCCCCGAGCTGCGCGAGGAGGCCTACCAAGCCCGCATCGGTGCCGCCGAGGTCAAGGCCGCCATGCTGTCGCTGATCCCGGGAGTCAACCTGGCCGCCGGCTACAATTATGACAGCAACAGCTTCGCCTATAAGAACAACTGGGTCAGTTGGTCGGCGAAGGTGAACCACAATCTGTTCGACACGTTCCTCAACGGTCCCGCCCGCATCAAGGAGGCGCACGCCATCGAGGACGTGGCGCGCACCCGCCGCCTCGCCGTCAGCATGGCGGTGCTGACCCAGGCCCATGTGTCGTGGCTGGCCTACCAGCAGGCGGTCAGCGAATTCCGCACCGCACGCGAGATGAACGAGGTCGAGGCGGCGGTCCTTGGCCAGATCAAGGCGTCGGAAGCCACCGGCAAGGGCAACGAGCTGGAGGTCATCAACGCCGAGGTGGACGCCGTTCTGGCCGAGCTGCGCCGCGACGTCGCCTTCGCCCAGATGACCAACGCCGTCGGCCGCATCTATGTCACCGCCGGCGCGGATCCGCTGCCCGAGCAGGTGGATTCGCACGACGTCAAGACCCTGACCAAGGCCATCGAGGCGACCATGGCGCGGTGGAGCGCTGGCGAGCTGATCCCGGTCAAGGTGGCGCCGGTCGCCGTCAATCCGCGATCAATCCCCGCCGTCCCGTCCGATCCGGCCGCCCCGGCCGCCCCGGGCGGGCCTGCGCTGGCGGCGGCGCCCGAGCCGAAGGCCGCGCCGCCGGCCCCTGTCGAAGCGGAGAGGGGCGAGCCGGTGCGCTTGAGCGCCGACGCCGCCATGCGTTGGTGGGAGCAGCCGGTTTCGGCGTGGTCGCCGTCCCTCGAGCGGCGATGAGGCCAGCGGCCATCCTGATGGCGGCGGCCGGGTTGTTCCTGGTCGCCGCCGCGCGCGCCGAGGCCCCGCCCGAAGCGCGCGCCATGCTGGCCCCCCAGGCCGAGGCGGTGCTGGCCAGCGAGTTGGCGGCCCGCATCGAGGCCATCCCGTTCCAGAACGGCGAGCGGTTCAAGAAGGGCGACACCCTGGTGGCCTTCGACTGCGCCGCCTTCCGCGCCGCCCTGGCCGAGGCCCGCGCGGCGCTCAAGGGCGCCGAGCACACCCTGGACAATGCCCGCAAGCTGGCCTCGCTGAAGAGCGCCGGCCAATTGGAGCTGGACTTGGCCGAGGCCGAGGTGGAGCGCGCCCGGGCGAGGCTGCAGGCCGCCGCCGTGCCGGTGGAGCGCTGCGTCATCCGCGCGCCCTATGGCGGGCGGGTGGTGGAGCGCAAGGCCCAGCCGCATGAGAGCATGTCGCCGGGCCAGCCCCTGCTGGCGGTGCTCGACGACAGCCGCATCGAGGTGCGCCTGCTGGCGCCGTCGGCCTGGCTGCGCTGGCTCAAGCCGGGGACTCCCTTCACGCTCAAGGTGGACGAGACCGGCCTCAGCTATCCCGGCAAGGTGGCCCGGCTGGGCGCCCGGGTGGACGCCGTCAGCCAGTCCATCGCGGTGGTGGGCATGCTGGACGGCCCCGGCGACGGCATCATCGCCGGCATGAGCGGCAGCGCCGTCTTCCGCGCCGCGACCGGACCATGACCGCCGCCGCCATGACCCCGGGGCCGGTCGCCCCCGCCCTGCTGACGCTGTTGCAGCTGGAGCGCGAGGCGCGCCACGCCCAGACCGTCGAGGGGCTGGGTTTCGTCATGGCCAACCGCAGCCGCGTGCTGCTGCCCTATCGCCAAGCGGCGGTGCTGCGGTGGTCGGCCGACACCGACCCCGCCGTGGCGGCGCTGTCCGACGTTCCCGCCCCCGATCCCCACGCCGCGCTGGTGCGCTGGCTGGCCGCCTGCGCCCGCGCCGTCGCCGGCCATGACGAGGGGCGGCGGGCCCATGCCGTCGAGCCGGCGCGGCTGCCGCCCGAGCAGCGGGCGGAGTGGGCGGAATGGTCGCCGGCCGCGGTGCTGTGGGTGCCCCTGCTCAAGCCCGACGGCCAGCCGGTGGGGGCGCTGTGGCTGGCCCGCGACGAGGTGTGGACCGACGACGAGCGGGTGCTGGCCGAGCGGCTGGCCGATAGCTACGGCCATGCCTGGGGGGCGCTGCTTGGCCGCGAGCGTCCGCTACCGCCCTGGGTCCGCGACCGCCGCGTATGGCTGGGTTCGGCGGTGGCCGTGCTCCTGCTGGCGCTGCTGCCGGTGCGGCAATCGGCCCTGGCCCCGGCCCAGATCGCCGCCGCCGATCCCTTCGTGGTGGCGGCGCCGCTCGATGGGGTGGTGGGGGGCTTCCACGTGCGCCCCAACGACGCCGTGGCCGAAGGCCAGCCGCTGTTCGATTTCGATGATACCGAGCTCCGCGCCCGCCAGCAGGTGGCGGCCGAGGAACTGGCGGTGGCCCGTGCCGAGTTGCGCAAGGCCGAGCAGGGCGCGCTCAGCTCTCCCGACGCCGCCGCCCAGGTAGCGCTGGCCCGCGCCCAGGTCGACCTCAAGGCGGCCGAACTGGCCCATGCCTCGGAACAGCTCGAGCGCGGCAAGGTCAAGGCCGACCGCGCCGGCATCGCCGTATTCCGCAATGTCAACGACTGGATCGGGCGGCCGGTGCGCACGGGCGAGCGCATCCTGATGCTGGCCGACCCCACCCATGTGGAGGTGGAGGCTCATCTGCCGGTGGCCGACGCCATCGTGCTGGAGCCCGGCAACCCGGTGGTGCTGTTCCTTGACGCCCGGCCGCTTGACCCGGTGGAGGCCGTCCTGGCCGACGCCAGCTACGAGGCGTCGCCCACCGAGGAGGGCCTCCTGGCCTATCGCGTCCGCGCCACCCTGGCAGAGCCCGGAGCGCCGCCCCGCATCGGCCTGCGCGGCACCGCCCGCATCGACGGCGCGAGGGGGCCGTTGTTCCTGTACCTCTTCCGCCGTCCCATCGCGGCGCTGCGCCACATGCTGGGGCTATGACCGCCGCCGCCGCGTTGCCGCCGCTGCGCGAGGACCTGGGCCTGATGCCGGGTCCCGAGGACCGCTATGGCACCCCCAGCTGGACCATCCACGACCCCGCCCGCAACCGCTATTTCCGCATCGGCCGCGAAGCCTTCGAACTGCTGGCGCGCTGGCATCTGGGCGACCCCGCCCGGGTTCTCGCCCGCGTCCACGCCGAGGCCGGGCTGGCGCTGGACTCCGGGGACGTGGAGGCCATGGCCGGCTTCCTCGACGCCAATCACCTGATCCGGCGCGACGATCCCGGCGGACCCGGCCGGCTGGCGCAATCCGCCGCCGCCGGCCGGCGGTCATGGGCGGCGTGGCTGGTGCACAACTACCTGTTCTTCCGCCTGCCGCTGGTGCGGCCCGACCGCGTCCTGGCCGCCACCCTGCCGTGGGTGCGACCCTTTTACGGCCGGGCCGCGCTGGCGGCGCTGACGGCGGCGTGGGGGCTGGGGCTGCTGCTGGCGCTCAGGCAGTGGGACGTGTTCGCCGCCACCCTGCCCCAATTCTTCACCTGGCAGGGGGCGGCGTGGTTCGCCGGCGCCCTGGCCGCCGCCAAGCTGGTCCACGAGTTGGGCCACGCCTACACCGCGCGGCGCTTCGGTTGCCGCGTGCCGACCATGGGGGTGGCGTTCATGGTGCTGGTGCCCATGCTCTACACCGACACCTCCGACACCTGGCGGCTGGCGTCGCGGCGGCAGAGGCTGGCGGTGGCCGGGGCCGGGGTGGCCGCCGAAGCCATGCTGGGCGGCATCGCCCTGCTGGCCTGGAGCTTCCTGCCCGACGGCCCGGCGCGTTCGGCGGCATTTTCGCTGGCGACGGTGGTGATGGTCGGCACCCTGGCCATCAATCTCAGCCCGTTCATGCGCTTCGACGGCTATTACCTGCTGTCCGACGCGTTGGGGGTCGAGAACCTGCAGGATCGCGCCTTCGCCCTGGCCCGCTGGCGGCTGCGCAAGGGCTTGCTGGGCCTCGACGAACCCGAGCCGGAGCGCTTTCCGCCCCGCCTGCGCGCCACCCTGCTGGCCTATGCCTACGCCACCTGGGTCTACCGGCTGATGTTGTTCCTGGGCATCGCCGTGGTGGTCTACCACCTGTTCTTCAAGCTGCTCGGCATCGTGCTGTTCGCGGTCGAGATCATGTGGTTCGTCGGCAATCCGATCCTGCGCGAGACGCGGGAATGGTGGCGGCGGCGCGCCGGGGCGGACCGCGGCCGCCTGGCGATGACCGGGGCGGGACTCGGCCTGGCCCTGCTATTGCTGGCCGTGCCATGGCGGGCGGCGATCGACCTGCCGGCGGTGGCGCGGGCGGGGTCTTATTCGGCGGTCTATCCGCCGGTGGCGGCACGGGTGCTGGCGGTCGACTTCCATCTCGGCGACGCAGTGACGCCCGACACCGTGCTGGCGACGCTGTGGTCTCCGGAGCTGGACCACGCCCTGGCCTCGGTGGAGGTGCGGCTGGCGCGGCAGCGGGCGCTGCTGCTGCGCGAGGTCGCCAGCCCGGAGGCCGGGCAGGCCATCCACGTCCTGCGCCGCCAGTTGGTGGCGCTGGAAAGCGAGCGCGACGGACTGCTGGACGAGCGTCGCCGCCTGTCGGTCAAGGCGCCGGTGGCGGGCACGGTGGTGGAGGCGTCGCCGATCCTGCGGCCGGGGCTGTGGGTTGGTCGCGACATCCCGCTGGCCTATGTGGCCGACCGCGCCAGGCCCGAGATCACCGCCTTCCTGGCCGAGGAGGACCTGGCGCGGCTGGCGGTGGGGGCCGAGGCGCGCTTCGTGCCCGACGATCCGGCGCTGGCGTCGCATCCCTGCGTGGTCCGCTCGATCTCCGACGTCAACGTGCCGGAGCTGGATTTCCCCATGCTGTCGTCGCTGCACGGCGGGCCGCTGGCCGTGCGCGAGGACGCCGACCGCCGCGCCGTGCCCACCAAGGGGCTGTACCGGGTCGAGCTGGACTTCACCGGGCCGCCGCCGCTGCTGGACAAGGCGGCGCGCGGCCTGGTGGTGGCCGAGGGCGAACGCCGCAGCCTGCTGGGCCGCGCCTTCGATGTGGTGGCGGCCGTGTTGATCCGCGAAAGTGGGTTCTAGAAAGGAAAGGCCCCCTCCCGGGGAAGGGGGCCTGGGGATCATTCCTCGACGCCCGGCAGTTCCGCCAGTTCCTGCTCGCTGATATCGGCGACCAGCGCGCCGTCCTGCGACATGCGGATGCGGTCCCAGCCGATGGAGATGCGGTCCTCGCCCATGCCGAGGAAACCGCCTCGCTCGATGATCAGGCTCTCGACCTGGCCGTCCTGGCTGAGGCGGACCTGGCCGATATTGCCCAGCACGCCGCCGTTGCGGCCCAGGATCTCACGGCCTTCGATATCCTCGGCGGTCAGGGTCTCGGGAACCTCGGAGAGCTGCAACATCTCGCCTTCGGCCGGTTGCTGCTGGACCTGGGCCTGCTCCTGCTGGGGCTCCTGCTGTGTCTGGGCTTGCTGCTCCGGGGGCTGCTGCTGGGTCTGGGCGCGCTGCTGCTCGAGGATGCGCACGTCGGGCTGGCCCTGTTCGCTGACCTGGACGTCGGGCTCGCCCTGCTGGACCTGCACCTCGGGCTTCGGCATGTCCACCGACACCTCAGGCTCGGGCTGCTGCACGCGGACCTGCGGTTCGGGGTCGATCACGGTCACCTGCGGCTGCGGCTGCTGGACCTGGACGTCGGGCGCCGGCTGTTCGACCACGATGCGCGACGAATCCTGGCCGCCGGCCTGGGCCGACTGCTGCTGTCCCGGCTGGCCGCTGCTGGCCTGCTTCATCTGGCCTTCCAGTTGCTGGACCTGCTGGTCGATCTGCTTCAGCGTGCTGGCGGCCTGCTGTGGGTTCTGGTCAAGCTGCTGCTTGGCTTGGTCGATCTGCTGCTGGGTCTGCTGGATCTGCTGCTGGGCCTGCTGGCCCATCTGCTGCTTGGGGGCCTGCTGCAGTGCCTGCTGGATGTCGTTCAATGCCTGCTGGGCGTCCTGCTTGG
>JBFMHS010000419.1:0-24070 GCA_040751765.1 Pseudomonadota bacterium
CGCGTCGCGGCTGCCAGCATCGACGAGTTCCTGACCTCGGGCGAGACCAGCAAGCGTCCTAAGGTGGACGTCGCCCACTGGAACCTGCTGAACAAGCTGCGCGAGTTCAAGCTGGAGCCGGAGAAGTACTCGGGTGAGGCGGTGCGCGGCACCAACTCGGCCAAGTTCGCCGTGCACAACTTCGAGGACCGCGCCGCCCACGAGGTCATCCCCCACGATGACCTGTTCCTGGGCCACTTTACCCAGTCGGCCCGCCACCATCGCGGCGAGATTCACATCGGCGCCGACGAGGTGATCGGCAACTTCACCGAGCGCCTGCTGCCGCTGTCGGAGAAGGAGACCATCGACGAGGCCAAGCGCTGCATGTCCTGCGGCCTGTGCTTCGAGTGCGACAACTGCGTGGTGTTCTGCCCGCAGGGCGCGGTGTTCCGCACCCCCAAGGCCGAGCGCACCACCGGTCGCTACGTCCAGACCGACTACTCCAAGTGCATCGGCTGCCACATCTGCCACGACGTGTGCCCGACCGGGTACATCCAGATGGGCCTCGGCGAGTAAGGGGGCGAAATGAAAGGGCTCGTGCTTTCGGCTCTGATGGGGATCGCCGCGCTGGCGGCGGTCCTCGTCGGCCCCGGCCCGGCGACGGCCGGCGACTTGTCGCCGGCCGTGCCCCACGCCAAGGGCTCCCAGTGCGTCGAGGACCCGGCGGTGATGCGCAGGAACCACATGGATTTCCTGAAGCACCAGCGCGACGAGACGCTGCGGAAGGGCATCCGCGGGGCGAAGCACAGCCTCAAGGACTGCGTCACCTGCCACGTCCAGAACGGCAAGGACGGCAAGCCGCTCCCGGTCAACGCCGAGGGCCAGTTCTGCGAGTCCTGCCACTCCTACGCCGCCGTTTCCATCGACTGCTTCCAGTGCCATGCCACCGTGCCCGGCACCGAGAAGACGGCGTCGCGTTGACGAAAGGACCTCGAGCATGAGCCACGACACCACTCGCCGCGAGCTGCTGAAGGGCGCCGCCGCCGTCGTGACCCTGGCCCCGGGTCTGACGCTGATCGCCCCGGCGGCCGAAGCCGCCCCCACCGCCGGCGCCAACCCCGCCAGCCGGTGGGGCCTGCTGATCGACACCAGCAAGTGCGACGACGGCTGCACCGCCTGCGTCGACGCCTGCACGGCCGAGATGGGCCTGGGCGGCCACGGCCGCCCGCTGACCGATGCGCAGTACATCCGCAAGGTCACCGTCCGCGACCCCAAGTCGGGCCACACCCATTCGCTGCCGGTGATGTGCCAGCACTGCGCCAAGCCGCCCTGCGTCGATGTGTGCCCGACCGGCGCGTCCATGAAGCGCGCCGACGGCATCGTGCTGGTCGACCGTCACATCTGCATCGGCTGCCGCTACTGCATGATGGCCTGCCCCTACAAGGCACGGTCCTTCGCCCACGAGGACCAGACCGGCCAGAAGGAACACAACCCGCGTGGCAAGGGCTGCGTGGAGGCCTGCACGCTGTGCGCCCACCGGGTGGACGCCGGCGGACAGCCGGCCTGCGTCGAGGCCTGCGCCTCGACCGGCAAGGCGGCGATGCTGTTCGGCGACCTCAACGACCCGTCGAGCGAGATCGCCCGGCGCGTCGCCAAGGAGGCCACCACCCGCATCCGCGCCGACCTTGGCGTCGACCCCGCCGTCCGCTACCAGGGGATCTGATCCATGAAGAAGCTGGAGTACCGGGAACTGACCGCCATGACCCCCGGCTGGCTGACCGCCGTGGGCGCGCTGGGCGCCGTCATCCTCGCCGCCCTGGGCGCGGTCTACTACATGGAGCACAACGGCCACTGGGTCACCGGCATGACCAACCAGGTGGTCTGGGGCACGCCGCACGTCTTCGCGGTGTTCCTGATCGTCGCCGCCTCGGGGGCGCTGAACGTCGCCTCAATCGGCTCGGTGTTCGGCCGCGAGCCCTACCAGCCGCTGGGCCGGCTGTCGGCGCTGCTGGCGCTGGCGCTGCTGGCCGGCGGCCTGGGCGCCATCGTGCTGGACCTGGGCCGGCCCGACCGGCTCGACGTGGCGATGACTCACTATAACTTCAAGTCGATCTTCGCCTGGAACGTCATCCTCTATAACGGCTTCTTCGCCATCGTCGGCGTCTACCTGTGGACGATGATCGACTGGAAGATGAAGCGTTTCTACAAGCCGGCGGCACTGGGCGCCTTCACCTGGCGCCTGATCATGACCACCGGTACCGGCTCGATCTTCGGCTTCCTGGTGGCGCGCGAGGGCTATTCCTCGGCGGTGATGGCGCCCTTGTTCATCGCCATGTCCTTCGCCTTCGGCCTGGCCATCTTCATCCTGGTGCTGATGGGCCTGTATTCGGCCTCCGGCCGCAAGGTGTCGCTGGACCTGGTGCGCATGAAGGGCCGCCTGCTGGGCCTGTTCTGCGCCGCCAACCTGTATTTCGTCGCGGTCCAACACCTGACCGCGCTGTACTGGGCCGAGCGGACCGGCATCGAGACCTTCATCCTGTTCGGCGGCAACGTCTACACGCTGCTGTTCTGGGGCGTGCAGGTCCTGCTGGGCGCGCTGCTGCCCATGGCGCTGGTGTTCCAGTCCAAACCCGCCCGCGCCCAAATTCGCCTGGCCAGCATCCTGGTGGTGCTGGGCGGCCTGGCGCAGGTCTACGTGATCATCATCGGCGGCCAGGCCTATCCGCTGACGCTGTTCCCCGGCATGGAGGTCAGCTCGTCCTTCATGGACGGCCAGGTGGCGCAGTACGCCCCCAGCCTGCCCGAGGTGGTGCTGGGTCTGGGCGGCCTGGCCATCGCCGTGCTGGTGACCGTGCTGGGCACCACCTTCCTGCGCATCCTGCCCGCCTCGCTGGCCCACGGCGAGGAGGCGGAGGCCGAGGTGCTGGAAGCCGCCACCCACATCGATGCCGAACCGGCCCCGGCCGAATAAGGCATCCCGCCATCGCGGACACGGAAAAGGGGCCGAAAGGCCCCTTTTTCTATGGACGGCAGGGATTGCCTGGCCGAACTGAAGCCAGAAGACGAGCCATTTCGCCTCGCTTCGGCCGGGATGACGACAGGGAATTGGATGAATTTTTATGCAATTATAATAAATAATACTACTGCGTTTTACTTTGTTCCGGCAAATCATTATACTTCGCGGCGATTGCTTCTCTTTCGAGTTCGGGCGTATGCTTACATCAAGCATAGAATGTGCCGAAGAGAACGATCATGAGCGCCCTGGCCATTCCCGCGACGGGTTCAGAACTTCCCCAGGCTCCGGTGGAGACCATCCGGACCGTGCTTCGGCGCGATGTCGCCGACGTGCTGCGGGCGCATTTGCCGGTGCTGGCCATGGTGCCGCGCGACAAGATCTATGACCGCGTGATGGACGACCCGGCACTGCTGCACCAGGCCTTCAAGCTGTTCCGCGCCCAGCCCGAGTTGTTCAAGGCCTTCCTGATGACCCGCGAGCGCCAGTTGCCGGAAAGCGATGGCGACGCCCTGTGGTGCGGCCGCAGCCTGGCCGAGATCGTGGCGCTGGTGGTCCGGGCCTGTGCACGGCGCTACTTCCACCGCCGATTGCCGGCCCCGCGCCGAGTGGTCAAGCCTCCGGCGCCCGGGTTCTGGAAAGGCGTCGCCATCTCGCTGGGCCTCGTCTCCCCCGCCCCCACCCGCCGCCAGCGCAAGCCCGGCGCGTCACCGGGCGAGAAGCTGTTCCTGGCCATGCGCGACCTGCTGCTCTACGAGTGGCAGGTGCCGCTGATCCCGGCCTATGCCGCGCTGGAGCCCCAAACGGTGGTGGCGCTTGGCCCGCGGCTGCTTGAACTGCGCGAATCCGACCGCTTGCACGTGCTGGCCGATCCCATGGCGGCCGCCCAGTTCGCCCAGGGAAAGACCCCGTTGCTGCTGGACAAGGCCGACCGCCTGATGGTCAATGACGGCGCCGGCATCAACGCCGAGGTCCTGTGGACCCTGTCGCAGAAGATGCACATCGGCTTCCTGTTCCCCGAGTGGGACACCAACGAGTTGCGCCGCGCCGTTTCCATGGTCTCGGCCACGGCCCCGCAGGCGCTGGCGACCCTGGTCCCGGCCTTCGGCCACGACGTCCGCGCATTCGCGCTGTTCCTGTTCAGCGCCTATGGCCGGATGGGCAATGTCCGCTACAAGCAGGTGTTCGGCCCCGAGGGCCAGCCCTGGGTGGTCCGCGCCCTGGCCGAGACTGCCCGCCGCACGCCGCCCACGGCGCCGTCGCTGGACCAGATGAAGCTGTGCATGGAACGGCTGATCGACGGGATGTCGGTCGACGGGATGGTGTCCGGCTGACCGCGGGTCAGGCGGCTATCGCCGCCCCCTTTTCCCGCTTCCCGACCCGCATCATCGAGATCACCAGGCAGGCCGCCGCCCAAACGACGGTGACCGCCAACGACGTCAGGTACTGGCCGTCGGCGAACATCCCGGCCGGCGGGCCGTAGAACGGGGCGCGGATGACGTTGAGCGCGTGGTGGACCGGATTGGCCATCATCACCGCATACAGCCAGCCGGGCACGCCGGTGACCGGGAACAGGGCGCCCGACAGCAGCCACAGCGGCATCAGGAAAACCATCATGATGGCGTGGAAGCCCGAGGTGGACTTCATCGGCCAGGCCAGCAGGAACCCCAGCGCCGCGAAGCCCAGCCCGGTGAGCACGAAGCCGACCAGCAGCATCAGCAGGCTGCCCAGGGACAGCGACAGGCCCAGGAACGGCGCGGCGGCGGTGAACAGTACCACCTGCACCATGGCGATGGCGACGCCGCCGGTGACCTTGCCCAGCACGATGGCCATGCGGTTGACCGGGGCCACCAGCACGCCCTGGAGGAAGCCGGCGTCGCGGTCCTCGATGATGGTGATGGAGCTGAAGATGCTGGCGAACAGCATCATCATCACCATGACGCCGGGATAGAAGTACTCCAGGTAGGTCACGCCCTCCATGCCCGGCGGCCGGAAGCTGCCGCCCAGGCCGGCGCCCAGGAACAGCCAGAACAGCAGCGGCTGGGCCACCGCGCCGATGACGCGCTGCGGCTGGCGGATGAAGCGGATGAACTCGCGCTGGGCGAGGGAGAAGGCGACGCGGATCATGCGGTGCCGGTCCTCTGCATGTCCGGAACCGGATGGGCGTGTTCCGGCACGGCCTTGCCGGTGACGTGGACGAACACGTCCTCGAGCCCCGGCTGCTTGATGGAAATGGACAGGATCTCGGGGCGGTAGCGCTCCAGGATGCGCTCCAGCAATGGCAAGCCATCGCCGTTCTCGGTCTCCTCCAGGCGGATCTCGTCGCCATGGACTCGCACCGCCAAACCCATCTCGGCGCGCAGGCGCCCGGCCAGGCCGTCGGCGTCGACGGGCTGGATCACCACCATCTCGGTGCCGATCAGGGCGCGCAGGGCGGCCGGAGTGTCGTGGGCCAGCAGCTTGCCCTCGCGCATGATGGCGACGCGGTCGGCCTCCTCGGCCTCGGAGAAGACGTGGCTGGTCATCAGCACGGTCATGCCGCGCTCGCGCTGCAGCCGGCGCAGGGCCGCCAGGAACATCCGCCGCGAGGCGGGATCCAGGCCGGTGGTCGGCTCGTCCAGCAGCAGCACGCGGGGATGGGTCATCAGTACCTTGGCCAGCTCGACCTGGCGGGCCAGGCCGCCGGACAGGGTGTCGACCTTGTTGTCCAGGCGGCCGCCGAGGTCGGTCCAGCCCAGCGCCTCGTCGCGGCGGGCGGCGAAGTCGCGGATGGCGTAGAGATCGGCGTGGATGCGCAGGTTCTCGCCCACGGTCAGGTGCTTGTCCACCGCCGGGCTTTGGAACACCACACCCATGACCTGGCGCACCTTGGCCGGCTGGGCGAACAGGTCGTGGCCGGCCACCGTCACCCTCCCCGCCGAGGGCAGCGCCAGCCCGCACAGGATGCGGAACAGGGTCGACTTGCCCGAACCGTTGGGTCCCGACAGGATGGCGAACTCACCCTCGCGCACGTCGAGCGACAGTGAATCGATGGCCTTGCGGGGGCCGAGCTTGCGGGTCCCCGGGTAGACGTGGGTCAGGGTGTCGATCTGGATCATGCGCGCGTGTTCTTCCACAGCCCGGGACAAAGGTAAAGCCTCACGCCCCGACGGGCACCTTAAGGTTCGTCAAGGTACCCGACCGGACCGCCCGGGCGAAAGCCGCGAAACGCGGAGCCCACGGGCTGGGGCCTACGCTGCGCATATGGGCATATGTGGCGAGCGCGTTGCCGACGATCAAGCCGTCCTTCTTGTCGCCGATGCCGGCGCCGCGCACCACGTCGTAGGCGTAGCGGCAGTCAGCGTCCAGGTTTTCCAGCCGCGAGTGGTGGAATTCGTGGGCGGGAACCACCCCCGGCCCCTCCTCCAGGCGCGGCCAGGGGAAGTCGGCGGTCTCGCGCAGGCGGACATAACCTCGCCCCTGCGGCCGGGGATGCATGACGGTGTCGCCGGGGATCAGCCCCACCATCTCGCGGCGCTGGCCGTTCCACACGATGGCCCGCGACAGATACATCAGGCCGCCGCATTCGGCATAGATCGGCAGCCCGGCACGGGCCTTGGCGAGGATGTCGGCCCGCAACGAGGCATTGGCCTCAAGCCGTTCCATGTGCGTCTCGGGGAAGCCGCCGCCGATGAACAGGGCGTCGACGTCGGGAAGGCGGGCGTCGTTCATCGTGTCGACGAATACCAGCTCGGCCCCGGCGGCGCGCAGGGCGTCGAAGTCGTCGGGATAATAGAAGCCGAAGGCGCCGTCGCGGGCCACGGCGACGCGCAGGTCGGGGGCGACGGCCGCCGCCGCCGGCCCGGCCTCCGCGTCGATGTCGGCGGTGTCGCCGGCCAGCGCGATCAGCGCATCCAGGTCCACCTGCTCGGCCACGGCGTCGCGCAGTTGGGCGATGGCGGCGGCGGCCTCCTCGGCCTCGTTGGCCGGCACCAGGCCCAGGTGGCGCTCCATGATCTCCATGCGCGGGTCGCGGTGGACCGCGCCCAGCACCGGGATGCCGACGAAATGGGCCACCACCTCGCGCAGTTTCTTCTCATGGCGGGGACCGCCGACCTTGTTGAGGATGACGCCGGCGATGCGGACGTCCTTCTCGAAGGCCAGGTAGCCGAGCAGCAGCGGGGCGACGCCGCGCGTCATCCCCACCGTGTCGATGACCAGCACCACCGGGGCGTCGATCCATTCCGCCAGCCGGGCGCTGGAGCCGTAGCCTTCCAGATCGAGGCCGTCGTAAAGGCCCTTGTTGCCCTCGATCAGGCTGATGTCGGCCCCGCGCGAAACCCGCTCGAAGGTCTCGCGGATCAGCTTTGGGGGCATGGTGTGGAAGTCGAGGTTGCGGCACGACCGCCCGGTGGCCGCCGTCAGCCACAGGGGGTCGATGTAGTCGGGGCCCTTCTTGAAGGTCTGTACCGACAGCCCGCGTGCCGCCAAAGCCGCCGCCAGGCCCACCGTCACCGTGGTCTTGCCCGACGACTTGTGGGCGGCGGAGATGAACAGGCGCGGAGCCCGGCGCCTGCTCACGCCGCCCCCGGGATCCGCGACTTCACGCGGTCGCGCCACATGGCCTGGCCCATGCCCTCGGCCTCGGCGACGCCGGCGGCGCGGCCCGAGTAGCGCAGCACGATGGCGATGGTGCCGCCGATGGTCGCGTTGACGGTCTCGTCGTTCTCCTCGCCGGCCCAGATGGCCTTCAGGCGCGACAGGTCCATCACCTCGTCCTTTTCGCGCACACCCGAGATCAGCGCCGGCCATTCCTCGCGGCCCGGCTCGCCGCCGTCCAGGAACCACACCTCGCAGGGCTTGGCGGGGCGCCGCTCGACCTCGCCGCCCTCGCCCTTGAACGAGGCCATGCGCGCTTCGCCCAGCAGCCGCGACGACTCCTGGTGCACCGGCAGGTAGGGCGGATGGGTGACGGCGCTGACGGAGAAGGGCGCCCCGAACGGGTTCATCATGCGGGCCACGGTGTGGATGGGCGAGCGCAGGCCCAACAGCGACTTCAGCTCCATGATGCGGTGGAGCGGCGGCGACAGGTGCTCCAGCGTCATGTAGGCGAAGTTGTCGGCCTCCAGCCGGGCCACCGCCTGGTCCATGGAGGTGGCCGCCGCCACGCCCAGCGCGGCCAGCGCCTCGGTGGTGTAGACGCGGCCCTCGGTGTGACCCTCGGCGCCGTGCATGAACACCTTGACGCCGTGCTGGGCCAGGCACAGCGCCGCCAGCAGGTAATAAGGCAGCTGGCGGGCCTTGCCGGCATAGGACGACCAGTCGATGTCGACCCTGGGGGCGCCGGCGGGGATGCCGATGCTGGCCTTCATGGCCTTGGCGAGGCCGGCCACCTCCTCGGGAGTCTCGGTCTTGACGCGCAGCAGGCACAGGAAGGCACCCAGCTGGACCGGCTCGACCTGGCCGGAGAGGACCATGGTCATGGCGGCCTCGGCCTCCTCCATGGTGAGCGGCCGCGACAGGCGCGGGCCTTTGCCGAGCACGCGGACGTATTGCGCGAAGGGATGTTCCTGGGTCACGGGGGGCGCCTTCCAGTTGGACGGTTCTTCGTTGCCGCCCATGATATCCTAATATACGCCCCCGCGCGCAACCCTTCCCGGCATCACTCCACCTTGCCGACCCCCTTCAGCACGTCGGCCATGCTCTGGTACTCGGTGTCGGGCATCTGCCGCAGCACGTCCAGGATGTCCTGGTCTGCGTCGTTCTGCTCGGCCTTGTGCACCAGGTCGTCCTTGTTGGCGGGAAAGTCGACACCCTTGAGGTGGTGCAGGATGTTCGACGGCGAATGTCCGCCCATGCCGATGGCCATTGCTTGCCTCTTCCGTGATGGGTCCACTGCATGGACAACACCCGCATGCGCCCCGGGTTCCCCCGTCCCGCCCCATACGGGCAGCAGCCTGGGGGTGTTGCATCACTCCAACGGGGGTGTTACCAACGAAATAGGTAAAATCACCTAGTCCGCGCCGCCGCCGGAACAAGGAGTGCGCATGAGCTGCCAATTGTTGATGATGGAGCCGCCGGTGCGGCTGAAGCCGGGCGACAGCGTGGCCCAGGCGGTCAAGGCCCTGCTGGCGGCGAGCCAGCCAGCGGCGCCGGTGACCGACGAGGCCGGCAAGCTGCTGGGGGTGTTCGGCCTCAGGCAGGCCGCCGCCCTGGTGCTGCCCAAGGCGGCGCGGCTGGGCGACGAGCTGGGCGACCTGGCCTATGTCCATGAGAGCCTGGCCGACCTCGCCGCCCGCTTCGCCGCCCATGCCGGCGAGCCGGTGCGCCGCCACATGGTCGAGCATGTCGTCGCCGCGCCCGACACCCAGGCCATGGAGGCGGTGCTGCTGGTGGAGCGCGGCGACGGTTTCCTGCCGGTGGTGGACGGGAACGGCCGGCTGCTGGGGGTGGTCACCGCCGCCCGCGCGCTGGCCGCCGTGTCGGAGGGCCACTGACATGCATGCCGACACCCACGCCTGGGTCCCCGACGTGTTGTTCGGGCTCGACCCCATGTGGACGGCGACCCTGATCCTGGTCGCCACCTACGCCGTCATCATGACCGAAAAGGTCAACCGCGCCATCGTCGCCCTGATCGGCGCCGGCGCCATGATCCTGATCGGGGTGCTGAACCAGCAGGCCGCCATCCGCGGCGTCGACTTCAACACCATCGCACTGTTGACCGGCATGATGATCGTGGTCGCCATCACCCGCAAATCGGGGGTGTTCCAGTTCGTGGCGATCTGGTCCGCCAAGAAAGTCGACGCCAACCCGGCCGGCATCCTGTTCATGCTGCAGATGGTGACGGCGGTGTTCTCGGCCCTGCTGGACAACGTCACCACCGTGCTTCTGGTGGTGCCGGTGACGCTGGTCATCACCGAGGAGCTGAAGCTCAAGCCGTGGCCCTTCCTGGTGGCGATGATCTTCGCCTCCAACATCGGCGGCACCTCGACCCTGATCGGCGATCCGCCCAACATCCTGATCGGCTCGGCGACGGGGCTCAGCTTCAACGACTTCGTGCTCAATACCGGGCCGGTGGTGGTGGTCATCCAGCTGGTGACCACGGGCATCTTCCACCTGATGTGGGGCCGCCGCCTGCACGCCACCGCCGAGGCCCGTGCCCGGGTGATGGGCTTCGACGCCCGCGAGGCCATCACCGACTGGCGGCTGCTCAAGCAGTCGCTGGCGGTGACCACGCTGGTGATCCTGGGCTTCGTCTTCGCCCATCCGCTGGGGCTGGAGCCCGGCACCATCGCCATGCTGGGCGCGGCGGTGCTGATGCTGCTGTTCACCTTCGGCAAGGACGCCGAGGAGCAAAGCCACGACGTCCACCACACCTTCGGCGAGGTGGAGTGGATCACCATCTTCTTCTTCATCGGCCTGTTCATGGTGGTGCACGGCGTCGAGCAGGCCGGCCTGCTGAAGATGCTGGCCGAGCAGCTGCTGTCCATGACCGGCGGCGACCTCGCCACCACCGCCATTGCCATCCTGTGGGCGTCGGCGATCCTGTCGGCGGTGGTGGACAACATCCCTTTCGTCGCCACCATGATCCCGCTCATCAAGAGCATGGCCCCGGCCTTCGGCGGCCCCGAGGGTCTGAAGCCGCTGTGGTGGGCGTTGTCGCTGGGCGCCTGCCTGGGCGGCAACGGCACCCTGGTCGGCGCCTCGGCCAACCTGACCGTGGCCGGCCTGGCCGAGCGGGCCGGCCATCCGGTCCGCTTCATCCCCTATCTGAAGGTGGCTTTCGGCATGATGCTGGTCAGCATCGCCATCGCCCACGTCTATCTGTGGGCGCGCTATCTGTAGATAGGCGTTCTTGAAACGGACCAGGAACATGCTATCTTGGGGGGCATGCGCAAGGATGCCCCCCTTTCCCATCGCGGCGCCCTGTCCAATGCCAATGGACGCTTCGAGAAGCACGCCGTCGTGGCCTTCGACGACGGCTGGGATCTGGACGACGACCCGCCGCCGCCGCTGGCGACGACGGTGACGCCCGACGCCACCCGCACGATCATCACCCGCAACGACTCGCCCGACGTCCCATTCGACCGTTCCATCAACCCCTATCGCGGCTGCGAGCACGGCTGCGTCTATTGCTTCGCCCGGCCCAGCCATGCATGGCTGGGGCTGTCGCCGGGGCTGGACTTCGAAACCCGGCTGTTCGCCAAGCCAGACGCCCCCCGCCTGCTGGAGGCCGAGCTGCGCAACCCGCGCTACCGGCCGGCGCCGCTGGCCATCGGCACCAACACCGATCCCTACCAGCCGGCCGAGCGCCGGTTGCGGATCATGCGCGGTTGCCTGGAGGTGCTGAGGGATTTCAACCATCCGGTGGTCATCACCACCAAGGGAGCGCTGGTCACCCGCGACATCGACATCCTGGCTCCCATGGCCGCCGACGGGCTGGCCATGGTGGGGATCAGCGTCACCACCCTGGACCGCGACCTGTGCCGCACCCTGGAGCCGCGCGCCGCCACCCCCAAGGCAAGGCTGGACGCCATCCGCCGGCTGTCGGCGGCGGGCATCCCGGTGGCGGTGATGGCGGCCCCGGTCATCCCCCGGGTCACCGACCACGAACTTGAGCGCATCCTGGAGGCCGGCCGCGAGGCGGGGGCGGGCATGGCCAGCTATATCCTGCTGCGTCTGCCCCACGAGGTGAAGGACCTGTTCGCCGAATGGCTGGACGCCCATGTCCCCGACCGCGCCCGCCACGTGCTGTCGCTGGTGGCGCAGACGCGCGGCGGCAAACTCTACGATTCCACCCACGGCACCCGCCATACCGGCACCGGCCAGCATGCCGAACTGCTGGCCAACCGCTTCCGCATCGCCTTCCGCCGCCTGGGCTTCCAGGCCAGGTCGTTCGCGCTCGATTGCGGCCGTTTCCGCCCACCCCCGCGCCCGGGCGACCAACTGGCCCTGTTCTGATCCCCCGACCGCCACCGTCCATCCCCCGGTTGCGCCGTCGCGCCCGGAATTTGCCCCCCGTATCATCGGGCCATGTTCCCCGCGTGGCACGATCTTCCCCGGTGGCTGCGCGCCGCGCTGAAGGGACTTGTGCTTGCGCTGGCCTACCTGGCCGGCGCCCTCGTCGGCGCGGAACTCAGCTTCGTGCGCGGCAACGTGTCGCCATTGTGGCCGGCGACCGGCCTGGCGGTGGTGGCCGTGGCACGCTGGGGATACGGCCACTGGCCGGCGGTGTATGTCGGCGCCACCCTCGCCAACCTGCTGACCGGCCCGCCCTCCTGGACCGTGCCGGTGGTGGCGGTCGGCAGCGTCATCGAGGTCGTCCTGGCGGTGTGGGCGCTGCGGCGGCTGGGGGTCGGCGACGGGCTGGGCGAGATCCGCCAGGTGTTGAGGCTGCTGGTGGTGGCGACGCTGGCCCCCCTGGCCTCGATGGCGATCGGCCCTCCCGCGTTGGCGCTGGCGGGCGACCTGACGGCGGACGAGCTGTCCTGGGCGATGGCGGTGTGGTGGCTGGGCGATGCCATGGGATTCCTGATCGTGGTCCCGTTCCTGGGCACCTGGACGGCGCCGCCGGCGCCCGGCAGCCCGCGCGCCGGCGGCTGGGAACTGACCGCCATGACGGCGGCCACCCTGGTGACAGCGACCTTGGCCTTCGGCCCGCTGTCGGAGTGGATCGACGCCAGGCTGGGCCGCTCGCCGCTGGGGTTCATGGTGTTCCCGACGCTGCTGTGGGCGGCCATCCGCGGCGGCCCGCGGGCAGCATCGCTGATGTTGGCCGTGATCGCGGTGGTGGCGGTGGTGCGCACCACTGCCGGCCACGGCCCCTTCGCGGCCGTCCCGATGCCGCACAACCTCGTCCTGCTGGAGCTGTTCCTGGCCTCGACCGTCATCGCCACCTTGCTGCTGGCGGCATCGGTCTGCGCCTGCAAGAAGCTGATCGGCGACCTGGATTTGGCCAGGGCCGGCGCCGAGGGCAACCGCGCCGAGACCGCCCGGCTGATGGCCACCCTGCGCCATGACCTCGCCCATCCACTCCAGGCCGCCACCCTGTTCCTGGCCACCATGAAGAGCCAGCCGCTGCCCGACCACGCCCGCCCGCTGCTGGACCGCACGGTGGCGTCGCTGCGGGCCATGGAGGAGATGTTGATGGGCATGAAGGAAGTGACCTCGGTCGAGGCCGGCGAGGAACTCCATGTCCAGGACGTCCCGCTGTCCCAGGTCATGGACCTGTTGGCCGAGGAAGCCGAGGTCCTGGCGATGGTCAAGGGCTTGGCCTTCCGCTATGTCCGCTGCTCTGCGACGGTGCGCACCGACCCGGTGCTGCTGGCCCGCATGGTCCGCAACCTGCTCGCCAACGCGGTGCGCTACACCGGAAACGGCCGGGTGCTGCTGGGATGCCGCCGGCTGGGTGGGGCAATGCGCATCGAGGTGCGCGACACCGGCCCCGGCATCCCGCCGGCAGAGACCGCCCGCATCTTCGAGGCCTTCCGGCGCGGGACCTCGACCGGTGACGGGGACGGGGTCGGCCTGGGCCTGGCCATCGTGCGACGGCTGGGCGAGCACCTCGGCCACGACGTCGGGGTGTCGTCGCGGGAAGGCCGGGGAACCTGTTTCTGGGTGACGGTGCCGCTGGTCCGCTGAGCCGTCAGGCGTGGCCGGCGTCGCCCGAAAGCGAGCCGAAATCGATGCCCAGCTTGTGGATGGCCGCTTCCCACTTGTGCTCGACGTCGGTGTCGAACAGCAGCCCCTCGTCGGCGGGCACGTTCAGCCACACGTTCTCGAGGATCTCGGCGTCCAACTGGCCGGGACTCCAGCCGGCATAGCCCAGGGCCAGGAGGCAACGCGCCGGCCCCAACCCCTCGGCGATGGCCTTGAGCACGTCGACGGTGGCGGTGAGCGCGATGCCCTCGTCGACCAGCATCGAGGTCTCGTGCATGTAGTCGGCGGTGTGCAGCACGAAACCGCGCCCACCCTCGACGGGGCCGCCGAAATGGATGCGCACCGCGTCGCAGCCGGGACCGGGGGCGATTTCCAGCTGCTCCAGCAGGTCGGGGAACTCCAGGCCCTCGAACAGCCGGTTGACCACGATGCCCATGGCCCCGTCCGACGAGTGGGCGCACAGATAGACCACCGTGCGCACGAAGCGCGGGTCGCGCATCTGCGGCATGGCGATCAACAGCTGGCCGGCGAGGTAACCTTGGGTCGTCTGCATGCCCCCACACATATGCCGGTCCAGCCGGGAAAGCAACCCCGCCCCTTCGCGCGCCCGCCCACGGAAATTACCGGCTGTTCAGTTGACATGGCCGCGCGCGGCTGGTGTTGTTCAGCCTCTCGGCGCGAGGATTGGGACTGTGATGCGGCACGTGGTGAAGCTTCTCCTGGCGGTTGGTCTGCTGGCGGCCGGCATGGCCCGGGCGGCCGAGCCGGGGGCGTCGGACTGGGCGGTCAACGATGCCGGCCAGGTGCGGCTGGTCTCGGCCACCACCGCCACCGGCGATGCCGCCAGCCTGCGCCTGGGCCTCCAGTTCGATCTGAAGCCGGGCTGGAAGATCTATTGGCGCACTCCCGGCGACGCCGGCTATCCGCCCAAGCTGGATTGGAGCGGCTCCGAGAACCTGGGGACGCCCGAAATCCGTTGGCCGGCTCCCAAGCGCTTCGTGCTGGCCGGGTTGCAGAACCACGGTTATGCCGACGAGGTGGTGCTGCCGGTGGACGTCCCGGTGGCGCGGCCGGGCGAGCCGGCGCGGGCGGTGGCCAGGCTCGACTACCTGGCTTGCGCCCAGATCTGCGTGCCCATGGAGGCGGAGCTGGCGCTCGACTTGCCGGCGGGGCCGGCAGCGCCCTCCGCCTTCCTGCACGACATCGGCCGCTTTGACGCCCTGGTGCCCGGCGACGGCGCCCGCCACGGCCTGGCGGTGGAACGGCTGGAGGCGGTGGGCGACGGCGACGCCGCCTTCCTGCGCGCCACCATCCGCTCGGCCACGCCGCTGGAACATCCCGACATCTTTGTCGAACCGCCCGAGGTGGCGAGCTTCGACCAGCCGCGCGTCAGCCTGTCCGAGGCCGGCCGTGTCGCCGTGATCGAGGCGCCGGTGGTGCCCGGCACCCTCCAGCGGCCGCTGGTCGGGGGGCCGGTCACCGTCACCGTGGTCGACGGCATCCGCTCGCTGGAGGCCTCCCTGACCCCGACGCCGGGCAGCGGCGCCGCCCTGGCGCCCCAGCCGGCGGAGGGGGGGCTCGCGGTGCTGGCCGGCATGCTGGGGGTGGCGCTGCTGGGCGGGCTGATCCTCAACCTGATGCCCTGCGTGCTGCCGGTGCTGTCCATCAAGGTCGTGGGCGCCATCGGCCATGGCGGCGCCCAGCGCGGCCATGTGCGCGCCGCCTTCCTGGCCTCGGCCACCGGCATCGTCGCCTCGTTCCTGGCCCTGGCCGGGGCCGCCGTCGCGGTCAAGGCGGCCGGTCAGGCGGTGGGCTGGGGCATCCAGTTCCAGCAGCCGGCGTTCCTGGCGGTGATGATCGCCATCCTGACCGCCTTCGCCGCCAATCTGTGGGGCCTCTTCGAGGTGCCGCTCCCGGCCTTCCTGACCAAGGGCGGCAACGGCCGGCCCCACCACACCCTGTTCGGCCATTTCCTGTCCGGCGCCTTCGCCACCCTCTTGGCGACGCCGTGCTCGGCTCCCTTCCTGGGCACCGCCGTCGGCTTCGCCCTGGCGCGCGGCCCGTCGGAGATCGTCGCCATCTTCGCCGCGCTCGGCGTCGGCATGGCGGCACCCTATCTGGCGGTGGCGGTGTGGCCGGCGGCGGCGCAGAAGCTGCCCAAGCCGGGACCGTGGATGATCACGTTGAAGAAGGTGCTGGCGCTGGCGCTGGTGGGCACGGCGGCTTGGCTGGGCTCCATCCTCGTCACCCAGGCCGGGCCAGGCACCCCGGCCGCCGACGGCGGCACCGGAAAGCTGCAATGGGTGGCTTTCGACGAGGCGGCCATCCCCCGTCTGGTCGGCGAGGGCAAGGTGGTGTTCGTGGACGTCACCGCCGACTGGTGCATCACCTGCAAGGTCAACAAGGCGGCGGTGCTGGATGGTGATCCGGTCACGGCGATGCTGTCCGGGCCGGCCACCGTCGCCATGCGCGCCGACTGGACCAAGCCCAGCGACGCCATCGCCCGCTACCTGGCCTCGTTCGGGCGCTACGGCATCCCCTTCAATGCCGTCTACGGTCCCGGCGCCCCCCACGGCATCCCGTTGCCGGAACTGCTGACCGAAGCCGAGGTTCTGGCGGCGGTGGAGCGGGCGAAGGCGCGACCCTAGGCCACTCCGGGCGGAAGCTGCGGACGCTGGGACGGGCGGCCCACCGGCAGGCCGAGGCCGAGGCCGGTTTCGTCCTCCATGGCCGCCTCCTCCCCGCCGGCGTCGAGGTCGCGGGTGAGGTCGGACAGGAACGCCTCTCGCCAGTGCGCAACCGAATTGCCCTCGATCACGTCCATCATCTCGCGCCAGCGCGCCACCCGCTCTTCGCGCGGCATGGTCAGGGCACGATGGAGGGCATCGGTCATCTCGTCCATGTCGAAGGGATTGACCACCAGCGCCGAGGTCAGCTCGCGCGCGGCCCCGGCGAAGCGCGACAGGATCAGCAAGCCGGGGTCCTCGGGATCCTGCGCCGCCACGTATTCCTTGGCGACCAGGTTCATGCCGTCGCGCAACGGCGTGACCAGGCCGACGCAGGCGGCGCGGTAGAACCCGGCCAGGGTCGCGCGGCCATAGCTCTTGTTGATGTAACGGATGGGCTGCCAGTCGAAATCCGAGTAGCGGCCGTTGATGCGCCCGGCCGCCCCCTCCAACTGGCGCTTGAGCGCCCGGTACTTGGACACCTCCTCGCGGGACGGCGCGGCGATCTGCATGAACTCGAAGGTGGCCTTGAGCTCGGGATGGGTGGCCAGCAGGTGCTCGATGGCGTCGAAGCGGTAGGGCAGGCCCTTGGAATAGTCCAGCCGCTCCACCCCCAGGATCAGCTTTCGCCCGCGCAACGATGCCTTGAGGCGCCGGCTCTCGGGCGAATCGGCGCGCTCGCGGGCCAGGCCGGCGAAGGCGTCGGTGTCGATGCCGATGGGATAGGCCGCCGCCCGCGCGCAGCGGCCATAGGCGACGAAGCGGCCGCCCTCGTCCACCTGGCCGCCGGCCTCGCCGCCGACATAGCCCAGGAAGGCCCGCACGTCGTCATTGGTCTGAAAGCCGACCAGGTCGTAGGCGCACATGGCCTGGATCAGGCGACGGTGCCCGGGCAGCGCCACCAGCAGCTCGGGAACCGGGAACGGAGTGTGCAGGAAGAAGCCCATGCGGTTCCTGACCCCCAGCTTGCGCAGCTCGTCGCCCAGCGGGATCAGGTGGTAGTCGTGGACCCAGATGACGTCGTCGGGGCGCAGCAACGGGGCCAGCGCCCGGGCGAAGCGGGCATTGACCCGCAGATAGCCGGCATAGCTGACCCGCGACACCTCCAGGAGACCCAGGCGGTAGTGGAACAGCGGCCACAGGGTCGAGTTGGAGAAGCCGTTGTAGAACTCGTCGTAGTCCTGCCGCGACAGGTCGGTGGTGACATAGGTGGTTCGCCCCTGGGTCAGGCTGCGCGGCTGTCCGGCGGCGCCGTCCTCGCAACAGACCTCCCCGGACCAGCCGAACCACAGGCCGCCCCGCTTCTCCAGCGCGTCCCGCAGCGCGACGGCCAATCCGCCGGCCTTGACCCCCTTTTTCGGAAGATCGACGCGATTGGAAACGATGACCAGTCTCGGCAAATGCCCCTCCTCTGCTGCGGCGGGCGCCGGGTCATGTTCGGTTCGGCCCGGCGCGGCCTGCCGTTCACGTAAGCGCACCGTCGGCCCACACCAAGAGGGATGACGGCGGTAGCCCCATGGTAGCAAACGCGGGGGTAGCATCAAATAGGTGGATAGACGTAATCGGATTTATTGAACTAAAGGCCGATAGGATCAGCCTTCAGCCACCAGCGGCCTCGCGCGCTCCCTGGCGGGCCAGTTCATCGGCGCGCTCGTTCTCGGGATGGCCGGAATGGCCGCGCACCCAGTGCCAAGACACCTGGTGGCGGGCGGCGGCCTCGTCCAGGCGCCGCCACAGGTCCTCGTTCTTGACCGGCTTCTTGTCGGCGGTCTTCCAGCCGCGCGCCTTCCAGCCGCGCAGCCACTCGGTCATGCCCTTCTTGACGTATTCACTGTCGGTGTAGACCTCGACCACGCAGGGCCGCGTCAGCGCGCCCAGCCCCTCGATGACTGCCATCATCTCCATGCGGTTGTTGGTGGTCAGGGGCTCGCCGCCCTTGAGCTCCTTCTCCACACCCTTGAACCGCAGGATCGCCCCCCATCCGCCGGGACCGGGATTGCCGCTGCACGCGCCGTCGGTGAACAGCTGGACGGAAGGTTGGGTGCTCATCGCCTTGCCCTCAAGCGCCGGCGCGCGCATCCGCGCGCTTGGCTTGCCCCCGCTGGCGCTCCGGGGCCCTCAACGGGCCAGTCGCTCGCTGCGCGCCCTCCGTCATTCGATCCCGTAGGCGCCGGGGCCGGTCAGGCCCTGGTGGAAGCGGAGCTTGCGGTAGTATTCCAGCGGGTCCTTGCGCTTGACGAAGGCGCCGGCGGGGGTATTCAGCCAGTCGTACAGCCGGGTCAGCAGGAAGCGCATGGCGGCGCCGCGCGCCAGCAGCGGCAGGGCCGCCAGCTCGGCCTGGGAAAGAGGCCGCACCTTGCGGTAGCCCGACAGCATCAGCCGCGCCTTGGTGGCGTTGAAGGCGCCGTCCGGCTCGAAGCACCAGGCATTGAGGCAGATGGCGAGGTCGTAGGCCAGGAAGTCGGTGCAGGCGAAATAGAAGTCGATCAGCCCCGACACCCGCTCCTCGCGCGTGGCGCGGTCGGGCAGGAAGAACACGTTGTCGGGGAACAGGTCGGCGTGAATCAGGCCCCGGGGCAGGTCGGCCGGCCAGTCGCGCTCCAACGCCGCCAGCTCGGCCTCGATGAAATCCCCCAGGCCCGGCTTGACCTCGTCGGCGCGGGCGCGGGCCTGCTCGAACAACGGCCGCCAGCCGGTCACCGACAGGTCGTTGGCGCGGGTCATGGCGAAGTCGGCGCCCTTGAGGTGCATCTCGGCCATGGCGGCGCCCAGCGGGCCGCAATGGGCAGCCTGGATGCGGCGCGGCCACATGCCCTGGAGGAAGGTGACGATGGCCGCCGGCCGGCCGCACAGCTCGCGCAGCGAACGGCCGTCGCGGCCGTGCAGCGGCGTCGGGCAGGCCAGCCCGCGCGCCGCCAAGTGCTCCATCAGGCCCAGGAAGAACGGCAGGTCCTCGGGGCGGGTGCGGCGCTCGTAGAGGGTAAGGATGTAGGACCCGGCATCGGTCTGCAGCAGGTAATTGGAGTTCTCCACCCCCTCGGCGATGCCCTTGAAGGAAACCACCTCGCCGATGTCGTATCCGTCGACGAACTCCTCCAGCTCCTCGTCCGAGACTTCCGTGTAGACCGCCATGACCCCCGGGCCCTTGGTTTTCGCGAATGCGGCGGAAGGTACGACAGGGCCGCGCGATTTGCAAACTACCCCGCCAGCTGCGCCGGCAGCTTGAAGGACACCGTCTCGTCGGTGACCTTGACCTCCTGGATGGTCACGGCGAAGCGGGCGCGGGCGGCGGCGATGACCTCCTCGACCAGGATCTCGGGGGCCGAGGCGCCGGCGGTGATGCCCAGGCGGCCGATGCCCCCCAGCGCCGCCCAGTCGATGTCGGCGGCGCGCTGGACCAGGATGGACAGGGCGCAGCCGGCCCGCGCCGCCACCTCGACCAGCCGCTTGGAGTTGGAGGAGTTGGGGGCGCCGATCACCATCACCGCGTCGCAATGCGGCGCGATGGTCTTGACCGCCGTCTGGCGGTTGGTGGTGGCATAGCAGATGTCCTCGCGCCGAGGCCCGACGATGTCGGGGAACCGGCGTTTGAGGACGGCGGTGATCGCGGCGGCATCGTCCACCGACAGGGTGGTCTGGGTGATGTAGGCCACCTTGGCAGGATCGCGCGGCGCGACCTCCTCGGCCTGGGCGGCGTCCTCCACCAGCAGCACGGCGCCCTCGGGCACCTGGCCCATGGTGCCGATCACCTCGGGGTGGCCGGCATGGCCGATCATGATGATCTGGCGGCCCATCCCGTGATGCAGCTCTGCCTCGCGGTGGACCTTGGTCACCAGCGGACAGGTGGCGTCGAGGTAGTCGAGCCCGCGCGCCTCGGCCGCCGCCGGCACGCTCTTGGGCACGCCGTGGGCGGAGAACACCACCGGGGCGCCATCGGGCACCTCGTCCAGCTCGTCCACGAACACCGCCCCCTTGGCCTTCAGGCTGTCGACCACGAACCGGTTGTGCACGATCTCGTGGCGGACATAGACCGGGGCGCCGAATTTCTCGATGGCCCGCTCGACGATGTGGATGGCGCGGTCGACGCCGGCGCAGAAGCCGCGCGGGCTGGCGAGCACGATGGTCAGCGGCGGCGGCGTCATCACGGTCATCCTTTCGGTTGCCCCGGCTCCTCCTTGTGCGAGGCGCGGGGCTTCTCTAAAGTCGGGGCACCTTTAGCAGATAAGCTCCCGCCCGAGGAAGTTCCTCCATGCTCCTTCGCCCGTTCGCCCTCGCGGCCGCCGCGCTCGCCCTCTCCTCGTGCACCGTGTTCGAGAAGAAGGAGCCGCCGCCGTGCCCGCCCATCTACATCCTGGGCGATGCCAGCACCGTGACCAAGTACCGCGAGGGGACGGGCCGCGACCTCACCGACGTCGAAGTGGAGGCCGAGATCACCGGTTTCCAGGGCGGCTGCGTCTACGACGAGAAGGGCGCCGAGGTCGAGCTGGAGGTGATGATGACCGTCAAGCGCGGCCCCGCCGACACCGACCGCGTCGCCAATCTCGACTATTTCGTCGCCATCCCGCGCTATTTCCCGGCCGCCGAGGCCAAGGCGGTGTTCCCGGTTGCGGTCAAGTTCCCCGAAGGCGCCAACTACGTCCGCTACCGCGACGAGGCGGTGACCATGCGCGTCCCCGTCAAGGACAAGGACGACATCAACAACTACGAGATCTATATCGGCTTCCAGACCACGGCCGAGGAGCTGGAGCGCAACCGCCGGGCGCGGTGAGTTAACGTCCCGTTAACATCGTTGACTCCGCCGCCGGGGCGGATAAACTCCGGCCGTACAGATGATCCCCGCCGGGAGAGACCGCCTTTCGAGGGCGGCGCCGAAGGAGCAACCGCCCCTGGAAACTCTCAGGCAAAAGGACCGCGGGGGGATGATGCTCTGGAAAGCAGGCGGGGCCAGCCCCGCTTCACCGAAGATGTAACTCTTTCAGGTTCCGAGACAGAGGGGGGCAACGGACGACACGCCCGTACCATGCCCTTCGATCCCATGTGGGAGGAACCGTTGAGTCATTCCGACGACACCCCGCTGCTGACGACCCCGCTGGACGCCCTGCACCGCGAGCTGGGCGGCAAGATGGTGCCCTTCGCCGGCTACGCCATGCCGGTGCAGTACCCGGCCGGCATCATGGCCGAACACCTGCACACCCGCGCCGGGGCGGGCCTGTTCGACGTTTCGCACATGGGTCAGGTCGAGATCATCGGCCCGGGCGCCGCCGCCGCGCTGGAGACCCTGGTTCCTGGCGACATCCTGGGGCTGGGGCTGGGCCGCACCCGGTACACCGTCTTCACCAACGACCAGGGCGGCATCCTCGACGACCTGATGGTGTCGAAGCTAGCCGAGGACCGGCTGTTCGTGGTGGTCAACGCCGCCTGCAAGGAGGCCGATTTCGCCCACATGCAGGCCAATCTCGCCGGCGTCGAGCTGCGTCGCCTCGACCGCGCCCTGCTGGCCCTGCAAGGCCCCATGGCGGCCGTGGTGATGGCACGGCTGGCCCCCGAGGCCGCCACCATGGGCTTCATGACCATCCGTGAGCTGGACGTCGCCGGCATTCCCTGCATCGCCACCCGCTCGGGCTATACCGGCGAGGACGGTTTCGAAATCAGCGTGCCGGCCGACCGCGCCGAGGAGTTGGCCCGCACCCTGCTGGCCTACTCCGAGGTCAAGCCGATCGGCCTGGGCGCGCGCGATTCCCTGCGCCTCGAGGCGGGGCTGTGCCTTTACGGGTCGGACATCGACACCACCACCACCCCGGTCGAGGCCGGCCTGACCTGGATCATCGGCAAGCGCCGCCGCGAGCATGGGGGATTCCCCGGCGCCGCCACGGTCCAGAAGCAGCTGGCCGAGGGCGCGGCGCGCAAGCGGGTCGGCATCCGGCCCGACGGCCGCATGCCCGCCCGCGCCCATACCGGGATCACCGACCTGGACGGCGCCGCCATCGGCGAGATCACCTCGGGCGGCTTTGGCCCGTCGGCCGACGGGCCGGTGGCCATGGGCTACGTCCCGGCCGCCTTCGCCGCGCCGGGCACCAAGATCCGGTTGGTGGTGCGCGGCAAGGCCATCGACGCCACCGTCACCGCGATGCCGTTCGTTCCTCATCGTTATTTCAAGGGCTCAAGCCCGAGCGGCGTCTGAGCCCACGTCAAAAGGGGAGTCTGTCATGAGCGAGATGCGCTTCACCAAGGACCACGAGTGGATCCGCGTCGAGGGCGGCGTGGGCACCGTGGGCATCACCGAATACGCCCAGCAGGCGCTGGGCGACGTGGTGTTCGTCGACCTGCCGGCCGTCGGCAAGACCCTGGCCCAGGGTGGCGAGGCCGCCGTGGTCGAATCGGTCAAGGCCGCCAGCGAGGTCTACTCGCCGGTGTCCGGCACCGTCACCGAGGCTAACGCGGCGCTCGAGGACAAGCCCGGCCTGGTCAACGAAGCCGCCGAGACCGACGGCTGGTTCTTCAAGCTGACGCTGGCCAACCCCGGCGAGCTTGCCGACATGATGGACCGCGCGGCCTACGACGCCTACGTCAAGGACCTGGACTGATCGTCTTCTCTTAGCCCGTCACCCCCGCGAAAGCGGGGGGCCATGGCGCCGCCCTCCGGCGTCAGGCTTGGATTCCCGCTGTCGCGGGAATGACGCATTTCTTGCGGACCGCTTTTCACGGGATGGTTTGATGCGCTACCTGCCCCATACCGACGCCGACCGCCGCGACATGCTGCGCGCCATCGGTGTCGCCGACGTCGACGCCCTGTTCCGCGACGTGCCCCAGTCGGCCCGCCTGGACAGGCCGCTGGACCTGCCCCGCCACCAGGGCGAAATGGAGGTCGAGCGGGCCTTCAACCGCATGGCCATGAAAAACCTGTCGGCCGGCTGCGCGCCGTTCTTCATCGGCGCCGGAGTCTACCGGCATCACATCCCGGCCGCCGTCGACCAGTTGCTGACCCGGGGCGAGTTCCTGACCTCGTACACCCCCTACCAGCCCGAGGTGTCGCAGGGCACGCTGCAATATCTGTTCGAATTCCAGACCCAGGTGGCGCTGCTCACCGGCATGGACGTGGCCAACGCCTCGATGTACGACGGCGCCACCGCCTGCGCCGAGGCGGCCGTCATGGCCTGCCGCGTCACCAAGCGCAAGAAGGTCATCCTGTCGGGGTCGCTGCACCCGCACTACCGGTCGACCACCGAAACCTTCCTGCAATACACCGACATGGAGACCGACCTGCTGGCCCCCGACCCGATGGGGATGGAGGACCTGATCGGCCGCGTCGATTCCCGGACCGCCTGCGTGGTGGTCCAGAACCCCGGCTTCTTCGGCGGCATCAAGGACCTGACCCCGCTGGCCGACGCCTGCCACGCCGAGGGCGCGCTGCTGGTGGTGGCCGTCGCCGACCCGGTCAGCCTGGGCCTGGTCGCCCCGCCCGGCGCCATGGGGGCCGACATCGTGGTCGGCGAGGGCCAGAGCCTCGGCGTCGGTCTGTCCTTCGGCGGCCCCGGCCTGGGCCTGTTCGCCACCCGCGACAAGTATGTCCGCCAGATGCCCGGCCGCCTGGCCGGCCAGACCGCCGACGTCGACGGCAAGCGCGGCTATGTGCTGACCCTGTCCACCCGCGAGCAGCACATCCGCCGCGAGAAGGCCACCAGCAACATCTGCACCAATTCCGGCCTGTGCGCCC
>JBFMHS010000042.1:0-12752 GCA_040751765.1 Pseudomonadota bacterium
CTTGCCGCCGACCTTCTGCGGCCGGAAGCTGCTCCAGCGGGTATCCCAGTTGTGCAGGACCGGGTTGTTGACCTCGCTGCCCTGGATGATCTCGATCAGCTTGTCGCCGCCGACCTCGGCCCAGTTGTAGCTGGTGGACAGCGACTGGATGTGGCGCGAGTTGCGCATCTGCGGCAGCACGAAGCGGCGCAGGATCTCCTCGTAGCAGGCGCCGAACTCGGGGGCCACGATGAAGGGCATGCGCACGCCCTTGGTATCGCCGGCCGCGCGCAGCAGCGCCAGGATCTTGCGCGAATAGCCGCAGATGGTGTCGTCGAACAGCGAGTTGAAGTCCATCGGCCGGTGCTCGGCATCGGCGGCGCCCTCGACACCCATGGCACGCAACTTGGTCGGCGGCAGCGCGCCGGAATCGGGACCCAGCTGGGCGGCAAACAGCGGCGGCGGCTCCTTGATCGGGGTCTGCTGGCGGGGAATGCGCGGGGCCGGAGCGGCGGGACCGAGCGCCAGCAGGCGCTCGAAACCGGCTTGGGTCGTCTCGGCCTCGGACATGGGCGCCGGCCCCAGCATCTGCTGGGCGATGTCGGCCAGCACGATGGCATCGGTCTCGCGGCTCTCGGCGGGGCCGGGAGGCAGCATGGATTCGAAATTGCGCGCGCGGGCGTCGCGCAGCTTGTCGAGGCCGAACCGCTCGATGGCCTTGGTCAGGATGACGGTGAACACCACCGCCAACTGCTTCTCGTTGGCCCAGCGGCGGGTTTCGGGATCCGCCATGGTCAGGCGCCGGAGCACCAGGATCTGGGGGATCTCAAGGTGCCGCGTCGCCGCGATCAGGTTCGCGACCTTTGTTTCGAACGTTTTGTTGTCGCGTTCGTTGGAAGTCATCCCACCCTCGTCATCCCTGAACGGGGATACAGGACATGCCCGCCGGGCGCAAGCCGAGACTAGCGCGGGTGGACGATCTCTCCGTGGCGGGTGCAGGAGGGCTCGGCCAGGTCCACGAACACCTCGGTCACCTCGTCGGGCTGCCTCAGCGTGCTCTGGTCCTCGCCGGGGAAGGCGATGGTGCGCATGCGGGTGGCCACGACGCCGGGGTCGACCAGGTTGATGCGGAGCTTGCTGATGTTGGCGACCTCGGCGGCCCAGGTCCTGACTATGGCCTCCAGCGCAGCCTTGCCGGCGGAGTAGACGCCCCAGAACGGCGGCATGCCGTGGGCCTCGGCGGCGGTGACGAAGATGGCGCGGCCGGCGTCCGAGGTGCGCAGCAAGGGGTCCAGCGCCCGGATCAGGCGGTAGTTGGCGGTGACGTTGATGTCGAAGGCGGCCTGGAAGTGCTTCTGGTCCACATGGCCGATGGGGGCCAGCCCGCCGCCGATGTCGCCGGCATTGCCGACCAGGACGTCGAGCTTGCCGAAACGCTCGTAGATGGCAGCGGCGACCTGGTCGATCTCGTCGAAGCGGCGCAGGTCCAGCGGCACCAGCACCGCCTTGCCACCCATGTCGGCGATCTCGTCGTCCAGTTCCTCCAAGGCGCCCTGGGTACGGGCCAGGCAGATCACCGTTGCGCCCTCGGCGGCGAAGCGCTTGGCGACGGCACGGCCGATGCCGCGCGAGGCGCCGGTGACCAGGGCGATGCGGCCTTCCAGGCGCTTGCTCATGCCGGTTCCTCCCCCAGCAGCGACAGTTGCTTGTCCTCCTCCTTGGCGGCGGCGCCCTTGTCGGCGGGAGCGATGGGATACTCGCCGGTGAAGCAGGCGTCGCAGAACTGCGGGCTGGCGGCGTCGCGGCCCTCGCCGCCGACCGCCTGGTACAGCCCGTCCAGCGAGATGAACGCCAGCGAGTCGACCCCGATCAGCCGTGCCATGCCGTCCAGGTCGTACTTGGCGGCCAGGAGCTTGTCGCGCTCGGGGGTGTCGATGCCGAAATAGCAGGGGAAGGCGGTGGGCGGCGACGAGATGCGCATGTGCACCTCGCGGGCACCGGCCTGGCGGACCATCTCGACGATCTTGCGGCTGGTGGTGCCACGCACGATCGAGTCGTCGACCAGGATGACCCGCTTGCCCTCCAGATAGGCGCGGTTGGCGTTGTGCTTCATCTTGACGCCGGTGTGGCGTGTGCTGTCGGTCGGCTGGATGAAGGTGCGGCCGACATAGTGGTTGCGGATGATGCCCAGCTCGAAGGGGATGCCGGCCTCGGCGGCGAAGCCCAGCGCGGCGGGGACGCCGGAATCCGGCACCGGGACGACCACGTCGGCCGCGACGTTGCTCTCGCGCGCCAGTTGGGCGCCGATGCGCTTGCGGGCCTCGTAGACGCTGGTGCCCTCCATGACCGAATCGGGGCGGGCGAAGTAGATGTACTCGAAGATGCAGAAGCGCTGGCGGTTGTCGCCGAATGGCTTGACCGAGCGGATGCCGTCGTCGGTCAGCACCACGATCTCGCCCGGCTCGACATCGCGCACGAACTCGGCGCCGATGATGTCGAGAGCGCAAGTCTCCGAGGCCAGGCACCATGTGCCGTCCAGGCGGCCGATGACCAGCGGGCGGATGCCCAGCGGGTCGCGCACGCCGATGACCGAATCCTTGGTCAGGCAGACCAGCGAATAGGCGCCCTCGATCTGGCGCAGGGCGTCGATCAGGCGATCCTCGACGGTGGCGTACAGGCTGATGGCGATCAGGTGGATGATCACCTCGGTGTCGGTGGTCGACTGGAACAGGCAGCCGCGCTTGACCAACTGGCGCCGCAGCGTCATGGCGTTGGTCAGGTTGCCGTTATGGGCCAGGGCCAGGCCGCCGAACTCCATCTCGGCGAACAGCGGCTGCACGTTGCGCAGCAGGGTCTCGCCGGTGGTGGAGTAGCGCACGTGGCCGACCGCGTTCGACCCCTTGAGCTTGCGGATCACCGCTTCGTTGCCGAACACGTCCTCGACGTGACCGAGGTCGCGGTGGTTGTGGAACTGCTTGCCGTCATAGGTGACGGCGCCCGCCGCCTCCTGGCCGCGGTGTTGGAGCGCGTGCAGGCCCAGCGCAACCAGGGCGGCGGCGTCGGGATGGCCGTGGACGCCGAAGACGCCGCACTCCTCGCGCAGATGGTCGTCGTCGAAGGGATGGGTGGTCAGCATGTCGCTCTCGTGGCCGGGGGTCATCACTGGTTGGTCTGGAACAGCCGGTCCATCTGGCCCCGGCTGTCGGGATCGTAACCCTTGGAGTCCGTCGTGGCGCCTGCGGGGCGGGTCTCGGCCGGTTGCGGCGCCACGTATTTGCGGAACGTGCGCTCGGCTTCCATCAGTTCCTGGGCCTCGGCGGACACCGCCTTGGCCGAGCCCTCGGCGACGCCGAACTGAGCCGGGGCCATCCCCTTGAGCAGCGCCGAGCCGCGTTCCAGCCATGGCCGCGTCTTGGCGGCGGCCAGCCATTGCGGCGGCTCGGGGGCCAGAAGCCAGGCGGCCATCATATAGGCCAGGCACAGCAGCGCCGCGCCGCGAACCAGCCCGAAGACGAAGCCCAGCGAAGAATCCACGCTGCCCAGCGCGCTGTTCTGCACCTTGTTGGACAGCGCCTTGGTCACCAGCGACAACACCAGCAGGGTGACCAGGAACAAACTCAGCGCGGCGGCGGCGTCGGCGGCCCAGCCGGCGCCGATATATTGGCGGAACAGCGGCTGCGCCGGCGCCAGGCCGTACATGGCGGCGAACACCGCGCCGACCCAGGCCAGGATCGCCAGCACCTCGTGCACGAATCCGCGCATGAAGGCGAAACCGGCCGAACCGAGGAGAACCACGGCCACCACCACGTCCACGAAAGTGAAGTTGCCCATCGAGGCCGGCCCGTCCGTCAAATCCGTCGCAAAAAAGTCCTCACGCGTGCCGGAACAGCCCCACCAGGTCCTGCAGGTGACCGATGGAGCGAACCGAAAGCGGCCCGCTGGCCGGCTGCGCCTTCGCCTTGCGCGGGCTCGCCGGCACCGTGGCCTGGGCGAATCCCAGCTTGGCGGCCTCCTTGAGGCGGGCGTCGGTCTGGCTGACCGCGCGCACCTCGCCGGACAGTCCGATCTCGCCGAACACCACCATGTCGGCGGGAACCGGGGTGTCGGTGGCCGAGGACACCAGCGCCGCCGCCACCGCGAGGTCGGCGGCCGGCTCGGCGATCCTCAATCCGCCGGCGACGTTCAAATAAACGTCATTGCCCGACAAAGCAAGTCCGCATCGGGCGTCGAGGACCGCGAGCACCATGCTCAAACGGCTGGAGTCCCAGCCGACCACGGCCCGGCGCGGGCTGGACAGGGTGCTGGGGGCGACCAGGGCCTGGATCTCAACCAGCATGGGGCGGGTGCCCTCCATGCCGGCGAAGACGCAAGAACCCGAGACGTTGCCGCGCCGCTCGGCGAGGAACAGGGCCGAGGGATTGGCGACCTCGGTCAGGCCGCGGTCGGTCATCTCGAACACGCCGATCTCGTCGGTGGCGCCGAAGCGGTTCTTGACCGCGCGCAGGATGCGGAACTGGTGGCCGCGGTCGCCCTCGAAATACAGCACGGTGTCGACCATATGCTCCATCACCCGCGGGCCGGCGATGGCGCCCTCCTTGGTGACGTGGCCGACCAGGAACAGCACGAAGCCGCGACGCTTGGCCAGGCGAATCAGCTCGTGGGCGCAGGCGCGCACCTGGGCCACCGAGCCCGGCGCGCTTTCCACGTTGTCAGCATAGACGGTCTGGATCGAATCGATGACCACCACCTTGGGGGCATCGGGATGGTCCAGGCTGGCGACGATGTCGCGCAACGAGGTGGCCGAGGCCAGCGCCACCGGCGCCTTGGCCAGCCCCAGGCGGCCGGCGCGCATGCGCACCTGGTCCACCGCCTCCTCGCCCGAGATGTAGGCGACGCCGGTCTGGCCGGCCAGGGCGGCGGTGGCTTGCAGCAGCAGGGTCGACTTGCCGATGCCGGGGTCGCCGCCCACCAGCAGCGCCGAGCCGGGCACCAGTCCTCCGCCGCAGACGCGGTCCAGCTCGGCGATATTGGTGATGTAGCGGGGCAGGGGGGCGGCCGAGCCCTCGAGGCCCACGAACTCGATCTTCTTGCCCGGCTTGCCCGACAGGCCCTTGGGCACCTCGTCGCGCGCGGCCTCCTCGACGATGGAGTTCCACGCCCCGCAGCCGTCGCACTTGCCGGCCCACTTGGTGGTGACCGAGCCGCATTCCTGGCAGACGAAACGGGACGAGGATTTGGCCAAGGCTATTCGGCCGCGTGGGGGGGCAGGTTGAGGTGGCGCTCGATCCGCCGCACCCGGTCCTCGAGGTCGCTGATCATCACCCCGTGGCCCAGGACCGAGGCATGGTATTCGGTGAGCGTCTGGCGGAGCGAGGCGACGTCGTGCTTCACCTCGGCGATCTCGGACTTGTCCGCCTTGCGGCGAAGCTCCTCGCGCATTTCCCGCACGTCGGCGGCGACGCTGCCCAGCAGTTGGAAGACGGCGGCAAGATCGACTTCGGCCATGACGAGCCTCGGGGGAGTGGAACAAGGTCCAAGGTATCAGTCCGCGACGGAGTTGCCAAGGTGTTCCTGTCAATCGGGCGGTTTTGGCCCGCTCAGGCGCGCAACTCCATCTTGATCGGGCCTTCGGCGCGGCCGTGGATGAACTGGTCGACGAATTCGTTGCCGGAATTGTCGATGTCCTTGGCCGGGCCGACCCAGATCAGCTTGCCCTTGTAGAGCATGGCGATGCGGTCGGCGATCTTGCGGGCGGAGGCCATGTCGTGGGTGATGGACAGGGCGGTGGCGCCCAGCTCCTTCACGCATTTGACGATCAGGTCGTTGATCACGTCGGCCATGATCGGGTCGAGCCCGGTGGTCGGCTCGTCGAAGAAGATGATCTCGGGGCTGGTGGCGATGGCGCGGGCCAGGGCGACGCGCTTCTGCATGCCGCCCGACAGCTCGGCCGGCGACAGCTCGCCGGCGGAGGCCGCCAGGCCGACCTGGGCCAGCTTCTCGATGGCGATCTCCTTGGCCTGGGCGCGGTCCATGCCGCGTCCCTGGATCAGCCCGAAGGCGACGTTCTCCCACACCTTCAGCGAATCGAACAGCGCCGCGCCCTGGAACAGCATGCCGAATTTCAGCATCAGGGCGTCCCGGTCGCGGCTCTTCATGCCGATGACCTCCTGGCCGTCCACCTTGATCGAGCCCCGCTCGGGCCGCAGGATGCCCAGGATCGACTTCAGCATCACCGACTTGCCGGTGCCCGAGCCGCCGATCACCACCACCGACTCGCCCCGCGCCACCGACAGGTCGACGCCGTCCAGCACCACCTTGGGGCCGAACGACTTGTGCACGTCGGTGAGCTGGATCTTGGGTTGCTCGCTCATTTGCCGAAATACAGTGCGGTGATGACGTAGTTGAACACCAGGATCATGATCGCCGCCGACACCACCGAGTTGGTGGTCGCCGCGCCCACGCCCTGGGCGCCGCCGCGCGAATAATAGCCGTTGTAGCAGCCCATCAGCGAGATCAGGAAGCCGAACACGGCGGCCTTGGTCAGGCCCGAGATCACGTCGACGGGCTCCAGGTACTCCCAGGTGCGCGACAGATAGGTGGCCGGGTTGAAGCCCAGCTTGTAGACGCCGACGATGTAGCCGCCGAACACGCCGATGATGTCGGCCACCAGCACCAGGAACGGCACCATCACCACGCCGGCCAACAGGCGCGGCGCGACCAGGTACTTGAACGGGTTGGTGGACAGGGTGGTCAGGGCGTCGATCTGCTCGGTGACGCGCATGGTGCCGATCTCGGCCGCCATCGAGGCGCCGATGCGGCCCGCCACCATCAGGCCGGCCAGCACGGGCGCCAGCTCGCGGGTCACCGACAGCACCACCACGGTGGCCACCGCGCCCTCGGCGGCGAAGCGCGAGAAGCCGGAATAGGATTGCAACGCCAGCACCATGCCGGTGAACACGGCGGTCAGGCCCACCACCGGCAGCGAATAGTAGCCGATCTCGACCATGGAGCGGCCGATCAGGCGGGGATAGAAGGGCGGCCGCACCATGTGCATCAGCGCCGTGCCGGTGAAGGCCGACAACCGGCCGACATGGGCCAGGAAGCCAAGGAAGACGCGGCCGACGGTGGCGAGGAAGTCCATGCCGGTCAGCCTTGGTAGACGCGGGTGTGGCGCCGGCCCAGCGCGGTCAGCACCTCATAGCCGATGGTGCCGGCCTCGGCGGCCAGGTCGTCGACGCCATGGTCGGGCGACAGAATGTCGATGAACGCCCCCGGACGCACCAGTTCGGCCGGCACAGCGCCGACGTCGAAGGTGGTCAGATCCATGGAAATGCGGCCAACGACCGGCACCCGTATCCCCCCGATGAGTCCGAAGCCGCGATTGCCCAGCGACCGGAACAGGCCGTCGGCATAGCCCGCCGCGACGGTGGCGATACGCCCCTTGCCCGGCACGCGGTGGGTGGCACCATAGCCAACGGTCATAGGGGTGTCAACGTCGCGGACCTGAAGGATTCTTGCGCTCAGCCGCACCACCGGCGCCAGCGGGTTGGGCCGGCCCGGGGTGGGATTGACGCCGTACAGCGCCGCGCCCGGCCGCACCATGCCGAAATGGTGGTCGGGCCCCAGGAAGACGGTGGACGAGGCCGCCAGGCTGCGCGGGCATCCGTCCGGCAGCAGTGCCTGCAGGCGGCGGAACAGCGCCAGTTGCTCGGCATTCTTGGGATGGGCGTCCTCGTCGGCGCAGGCCATGTGGCTCATCACCAGCACCGTGCGGATGCCGTCCAGCCGGCCTGGCTCGTCGGCCAGGCGCTCGGCGTCGACGGGCTCCAGGCCGAGGCGCGACATGCCGGTGTCGAGGTGCAGCGCCGCGTCCAGTCCGCCGAGCTGGCGGCCCAGGGTGGACCACAGGGCGATCTGGTCCAGGCTGTTGAGCACCGGCGTCAGGTGGTGCTCGGCCAGGTCCCGTTCGGCCCCCGGCAGCGGCCCGCACAGCACGAAGACGCGGCCGTCAGGCAGGATGCGGCGAAGGGCGACGCCCTCGTCGATGGTGGCGACGAAGAAGGTGCGGCAGCCCGCGGCGAACAATGCCGGCGCCACCCGCTCGGCGCCCAGCCCATAGGCATCGGCCTTGACCACGGCGGCGGCCTCCGCCCCCGGCGCGCGCGCCGCCACCAGCCGCCAGTTGGCGACGATGGCGGCCAGGTCGACGGTGAGGATGGCGGTGGCGGAGGAGAAGGGAGACGTCACGAACGCTGCCTTTATTCGTCACCCCGGACAAGCGAAGCGCGATCCGGGGGCCATGGTGGTGCACCGCGATGGATCCCGGGTCTGCGCTTCGCTCCGCCCGGGGATGACGGTCATTTTGCAAGCTCTTCGTAAAGATCGCACCAAGAAGGGTTGGCCTTTTCGATCAGCTCGATCGTCCACTTCCTGTGACGGCGTGGAGCAGGGTGTGTACGCCATACCGCTTCATGAAGCCTTCGGCAACGTCGTTCGAGGCGCTCGTCAGAACCCCGGCTCCTCGTAGTGGTCGCCGGTGATCAGGTTGCCGAACTTGGTGAACTCGCCCTGGAACGACAGGCGCACGGTGCCGACGGGGCCGTGGCGCTGCTTGGCGACGATGACCTCGGCGGTGTTGACCACCTCCATCAGGCGCTCGTGCCACTTCGAATAGCGTTCATTGAACTTCTCGTCGGTTTCCTCGGGGCGGCGGCCGGGCTCGGCGCGCTCCAGGTAGTACTGCTCGCGGTAGACGAACATGACCACGTCGGCGTCCTGCTCGATCGAGCCGGATTCGCGCAGGTCGGCCAGCTGCGGGCGCTTGTCTTCGCGCTGCTCGACGGCGCGCGAGAGCTGGGACAGGGCGATGACGGGGACGTCCAGCTCCTTGGCCAGGGCCTTGAGGCCGCGGGTGATCTCGGACACTTCCTGGACGCGGTTCTCGGAATGGGACCCCGAGCCGCGCAGCAGCTGCAGGTAGTCGACCACGATCAGTCCCAGCCCATGCTGGCGCTTGAGGCGGCGCGAGCGGGTGCGCACCGCCGAGATGGACAGCGCCGGCGTGTCGTCGATGAACAGCGGCAGCCGGTGCAGCTCCTGGGCGGCGATGACCAGGCGTTCGAATTCCTCGTTCGACATCTCGCCCTGGCGGATCTTGTGGGACGAGATTTCGGCCTGCTCGGCAAGGATACGCGCCGCCAGCTGCTCGGCCGACATTTCCAGCGAGAAGAACGCCACCTTGGCGCCGTCCACCGCCACCTTGTTGCCCAGCGCGTCGACCTCCTCCTTGTAGGCCTTGGCCGCGTTGAAGGCGATGTTGGTGGCCAGCGAGGTCTTTCCCATCGAGGGGCGTCCGGCCAGGATCAACAGGTCCGACGGGTGCAGGCCGCCCAGGCGCTTGTCCATGTCGATCAGGCCGGTGGGCACGCCCGACAGCTTGCCCTGGCGCTTGTGGGCGGCCTCGGCCTGCTTGACCGCCTCGACCAGCACGGTGCCGAAGGCCTCGAAGCCGCCCTCGGTCTGGCCGGTGGTGGCCAGCTCGTACAGCTTGGCCTCGGCGCCGCCGATCTGGTCCATGGCGCTGCGGTCGAGATCGGGCTCGAAGGCCTCGTTGACCAGCGTCTGGCCGATATCGATCAATTCGCGGCGCAGGTGCAGGTCATGGATCAGCTTGCCGTAGTCGTCGGCGTTGATGATCGACACCACCGCATTGGCCAACTGCGCCAGATAGGGGGTGCCGCCGATCTCGGCCAGCCCGCCGTCGGTCTCGAAGAAGGTCTTCAGCGTCACCGGATTGGCGATCTGGCCGCGTTCGATCAGCTTGCCGCAGGCGGCGAAGATGCGGCCGTGGACCGGGTCGGCGAAATGCTCGGGGCGCAGGAACTCCGACACCCGCTCGAAGGCGCGGTTGTTGAGCAGGATCGCGCCCAGCAGCGCCTGCTCCGCCTCGAAATTGTGCGGCGGGGTGCGGAAGGCGATGCCGTCGGCCTGGGCGTGGCCGGCATCCATGGGCGGCAGGGAGGACATGGCCGGGATGCTAGCAGATCGAAGGTCGTGCCGCCCCTGTCATGTGGGCTGTGGATAACGGGGATAGCGGGGGAATTCACTCCGCCGCGCGCAGCCCGTCCTCCGCCCCCGCCAGCGCCCGTTCGGCGTCGACCATGTAGTCCCGGGTCAGCGGCACCGCCAGCGGGTCGCGGGTCAGCTGCATCTGGAAAACCATGTGGCCCTGGTGGAGGAAGGCCATCTCGGCGCCGGCCAGGTAGAATTCCCACATGCGGCAGAACCGCTCGTCGGTGAGTTCGGCGATCTCCGCCCGATGGGTGGCGAAGCGGCGGCGCCATTCGGCGATGGTGTGGGCGTAGTGCAGGCGCAGGATCTCGATATCGGTGACCCACAGGCCGGCGCGCTCTACCGCCGGCAGCACCTCGGACAGGGCCGGGGAGTAGCCGCCGGGGAAGATGTATTTGCGCATCCACGGATTGGTGGCGCCGGGACCCCAGGCGCGGCCGATGGAATGCAGCAGCGCGACTCCGTCGGGGGCGAGCAGGTCGCCGAGGCGGCGAAAGAAGGCACGGAAGTGGGCGCGCCCCACATGCTCGAACATGCCCACCGACACGATGCGGTCGAAGCGGCCCTCGACATGGCGGTAGTCCGCCGGCTCGAAGCGCACCCGGTCGGCGAGGCCGGCCTCGGCGGCGCGGCGGCGGGCGGTGTCCAACTGCTCGCGCGACAGGGTGATGCCCAGCACCTCGACCCGCGCCACCCGGGCCAGCGCCAGGGCAAGCCCGCCCCAGCCGCACCCGATGTCCAGCACCCGCTGGCCGTCGGCCAGGCGCAGCTTGGCGGCGATATGGCGCTTCTTGGCGTCCTGGGCCTCCTCCAGGCTCATGCCGGGGCGGGGGAAGTAGGCGCAGGAATACTGCCGGTCGGCGTCGAGGAACAGGTCGTACAGCCGCCCGGTGAGGTCGTAATGTTGGGCGACGTTGCGGCGCGCGCGGTCGGCGGGGTTGATCTGGTCGAGCAGCCCCAGCCCGCGCACCAGCGCCTGGATCATCGGCCGGCCACGGTCGTGGTGTTCCAGGTTGGCGCAGCCAATCGCCAGGAAGTCCGCGAGGGAGCCGTCCTCGATGGTCAGGCGGCCATCCATGTAGGCCTCGCCGGCCTCCAGCGCCGGTCGTAGCGCCAGGTCGCGGGCGGTGCGGGGGTCGTGGATGCGGATGGTCACCGGGGGAACGCCGGCCAGCGGCGGTCCGCCGAAGCGATGGGCGCGGCCATCCGGCATGACGACGGTGAGGTCGCCCCGCCGGATCAGGCGTCCCAGCACGAAAACGAGCAACGGCATCGGTCCATCCTCCACCCCGGAATATGGGTGGACGACCGCGCCCGGTCACTAATACGGGCGTCTAGACGCGCACGGGCGGTGGAAGAGGGGGGACCCTCCTCCACCGCCCGGCGGACATAACGCGAAGGCGGGAGCCTTACGCCTCGGGAGCGGCCTCGGGGGCCTCTTCCTCGGCGGCTTCCGGAGCCTCGGCCTCGGCGGCCTCGGCTTCCTCGGCGGCCTTGGCGGCGCGCTCGGCCTCTTCCTGCGAACGGGCGACGGTGATGGTGACGGTCACCGCGACCTCGGGGTGCAGGGAGACGCGGATCGGATAGGCGCCCAGCGTCTTGATCGGGGTGTCCAGGTTGACCTGGCGGCGCTCGACGGTGAAGCCGGCGTCCTTGATGGCGTCGGCGACGTCACGGCCGGAAACCGAACCATACAGCTGACCGCCCTCGCCGGCCTGGCGGACCATCAGGACCTTCAGGCCGTCCATCTTCTCGGCGACCTTCTCGGCCTCCTCGCGGCGCTTCAGGTTGATGGCCTCGAGCTGGGCGCGCTGCTTCTCGAAATAGGCCAGGTTGTCCTTGCTGGCGCGCAGAGCCTTCTTCTGCGGCAGCAGGAAATTGCGGGCGTAACCGGGCTTGACCTTGACGACCTCGCCCATCTGACCGAGCTTCTCGATCCTCTCGAGCAGGATGACTTCCATTTTATCCCTCCTCACCGCCGCCGCTGTCGCCGCGGCGGAACCTCATCTTCCAGAACCTCACCAGACCCAGCCCGGCGGCGGCCATGGCCGCCCAACCGAAGGCGAGGATCAGCAACCCGTACGCCACCGCGAGGATCAGCCTCGCATTGGCCCTGCCCTTGGCCCAGCGGTGGATGCCGGCCAGTCCCAGGAAGGCGAAGGGGACCAGGGAGACCAGCGCCACGTTCATGGCGAGATATCCCGCGTCGCCCCCGGCCAGCGCCCCGACCGCCGCCGCCACCACCAGCACCAGTGCCAGCCAGTCGGGGAGCCAAAGCTCCCGATAGGCCGGGCTCGGCCGGCGGTTGCGGCCCATGCGGACCAGGAGCCCCTGGGCTCCGACCGAATTGACCGCCGCCATCAGCAGCCACGATCCCACGACCATGGCCGGAAACAACGGCGTCCACCATTCCACCGCCTTCGCCCGGTCCTCGGCGGCGACCTCGGGGGCCACCACTTCGAGGGTGCGGGCGATGGCATCGGCCACCCAGCCTTCCACCCCGTCGGGATGTCCGGACACCAGCGCCGCTCCGATCAGGATCAGCGCCAGTCCGGCGGCCGTCAGCCAACCCAGCACCAGACCCGGGGGATACCATTCGGCGGTCCCGTCGGGATTGGCGCGCCATAGCAGGGCCCGGTTGGCGACCACCACAGAGGGCAGTCCGGCGGCGACCAGGAAGGGCAGCGCGGCGAAATCGCCCA
>JBFMHS010000042.1:12762-15827 GCA_040751765.1 Pseudomonadota bacterium
CGATGCTCGCCACCGCCGCCGCCGCCATCCCCAGGCCCAGCCCCGCCATCAGCATGGGCAAAGGAGCCGCGTAGGACAGCAGGACGCCGAAGGCGATGCCCTTGGCCACCGACAGGAACAGGAGCGCCGAAAGCAGTCCAGCCGCCAGGGGAAGGGCGATCAGCCGGGTCACCGGATCCCTTGAGCCTCTCTTACTTCACCACGTAGGGCAGCAGGCCCAGGAAGCGGGCGCGCTTGATGGCCTGGGCCAGTTCGCGCTGCTTCTTGGCCGACACCGCCGTGATGCGGCTGGGGACGATCTTGCCGCGCTCCGAGATGAAGCGGGACAGCAGCTTGATGTCCTTGTAGTCGATCTTGGGCGCGTTGGCGCCCGAGAACGGGCAGGTCTTCCGGCGCCGGAAGAAGGGGCGGCGGGGGCCGCCGGCCGGGCGCGGACGATCGGTCTTGGCTTCCATCACTCACCTCCCTCGGAACGACGCGGACGCTCGGAGCGCTCCGGACGATCGCCGCGGTCCTCGCGGCGCGGACGGTCCTCGCGGCCGGACTTGGCCTGCATCATGGCCGACGGGCCTTCCTCCAGCTCCTCGACGCGGACGGTCAGGAAGCGAAGGATGTCCTCGTTCAGGCTCATCTGACGCTCCATCTCCTTCACCGGAGCGGAGGCCGAGTCGATGTTCATGAGAACATAATGCGCCTTGCGGTTCTTCTTGACCCGATAGGCGATGTTGCGCAGGCCCCAGTATTCCTTCTTCGGAACCGAGCCGCCGGCGGTGGTGATGATGTTGGCCATCTCGTCGATCAGGGCTTCGACCTGCGGGGCCGAAATCTCCTGACGGGCGAGAACGGTGCATTCGTACAATGCCATGTTCTGTTTTGCCCCTTCTGGCTTTTCTCTTCCCGGGCCTCCAACCATTGGAATCCGGGCATAGCCGTGGCGCCTCGCGCCTCGGCAAGGGTTGAGAAGCGGCGGACTATACACGAATCGAGGGGCGATGCAAGCATCAGGGCCCCAGCAGGCCCTCGCGCTTGAGGTGGCCGACCATCTCGTAGTCGGCTTCGATCAGCTCGAACAGCGTCAGCAGCACGCCCAGGCGGTCGATCTCCGCCGGGGTGGCCGATCCGGCCGCGCAGTGCTCGCGCAGGGCATGGGCGGCATCGAGGAAGCGGGCGTGTCCGGCGATGTGGTTTCCGCGGTGTGCGATCCCGGCCGGTTGGGCGAGCCGGTGGAGCAGGGCCGCTTCCTTGGCCGCGTGGCGGGAGAACTGATGGATGAAGTCCGCCAGCGGCTCCGCCAGGGCGGTCATGGGCGCGCCGGTGCTGGCCTGGCGGAAGATGTCGTCCAGCAAGGCGACGAAATGTCGGTGCTCGGCGTCCAAATCGTCGATGCCGATCAGGTAGCTGTCGTCCCAGGCCTCCATGGTTTTGGTCATGGCATCCGCCCTCGAAGCAAGCGCCTTCCCCGATTGTATCGCCATGGTTGAACTGACGCTAGGCGGCGGAGCCGCTGGACATGGGCCCGGAAGGGTGCTGGGGCTTCCCGGGAAAGGATCTGGAGCGAACCGTTTTCCCGCAAAAGGGGTTGTTCGCGAAACGGGTGGTATGAGATATATGTCACTACCGGGGGTGGTGACACATGGAGGGTTGCATGACATTCTCCTTTCAGCGCCCGAGCACCGTCGCCGAGCGGCGGGGGCACCTGGACGTCGATGGAAGCCGTCTCGAATACCGGTGGCTGGGGCCGCCGCCGGATCGCGCCCCCACGGTGGTCTTCCTGCACGAAGGCCTGGGATCGGCACTGCTGTGGAAGGACCTTCCCGACCAGGTTGCCGAACGGTCGCGCTGGGGCGTGCTGTGCTACAGCCGGCGGGGCTACGGGGCGTCCGACCGCAAGCCCGCACCGTGGCCCCGGTCCTACCTGCATGACGAGGCGATCGACGTCCTGCCCCGGGTGCTGGAGGTGGTGGGGGTGAGGCGCCCGGTACTGGTGGGGCATTCCGACGGCGGATCCATCGCGTTGATCGCCGCCGCCACCGGACTCGACGTCGCCGGCGTGGTGGCCATGGCGCCCCATGTCTTGGTGGAGCCCCGGACCCTGGCGGGCGTGCGCGGGGCGCGCCAGTCCTTCGAAGAGGGCAAGCTGCGCGACCATCTCCGGCGTCACCACGGCGACAACGTCGACGGCGCCTTCCGGGGCTGGTGCGACGCCTGGCTGCGCTTCGGCGAGGAAGGCTGGGACGTGCGTCCGCTGCTGCCGGGGATCACCGCGCCGGTGTTGGTGATCCAGGGCGACGACGACGAATACGGGACCCGCGCCCAGATCGAGGCCGTCCGCGACGCGGTGTCGGGGCCGGTCGAGGCCCGGCTGCTGCGCGGCTGCCGCCACCTGATGTACCGCGACCAGCCGTTGCAGGTGGTGGGGGCGATTCTCGACATGCTGGCCTGGGCCGAGGCGGCGGAGGCATCTCGGGCTTGACAGGGCGGGCGCGCGGCTGTTCCTTCTCGCCCCAATCTTTTCAGGAAGGGGACCGTCATGTCGCGCGCATTCGTCTTTCCCGGGCAGGGCTCCCAGGCTGTCGGCATGGGCCGCGAGCTGGCCGAGGCGTTCACCGCCGCCCGCCACGTGTTCCAGGAGGTCGACGACGCCCTGAGCCAGAAGCTGTCGGCGCTGATGTTCGAGGGCCCCGAGGACCAGCTGACGCTGACCGAGAACGCCCAGCCGGCGCTGATGGCGGTGTCCATGGCAGTGGTCCGGGTGCTGGAGGCCGAAGGCGGTCTCGACCTGTCCAAGGCCGCCACCTTCGTGGCCGGCCACTCGCTGGGTGAGTACTCGGCCCTCGCCGCCGCCGGCACCTTCTCGCTGGCCGATGCCGCGCGGCTGCTGAAGATTCGCGGCCAAGCCATGCAGAAGGCCGTTCCGGTCGGTGTCGGCGCCATGGCCGCGCTGCTGGGCGCCGAATACGAGCAGGCGCGCGAGATCGCCGCCGAGGCCGCAGAGGGCGAGGTCTGCGAGGCCGCCACCGACAACGCGCCGGGCGAGGTGGTGGTGTCCGGCCACAAGGCCGCCG
>JBFMHS010000420.1:0-13409 GCA_040751765.1 Pseudomonadota bacterium
GGCCTCCGCCGGCGACGCCGAGCGCGCCGCCGAACTGGCCAAGGCCGACCTGTCCACCGAGATGGTGGGCGAGTTCCCCGAGCTTCAGGGCGTCATGGGCCGCTACTACGCGCTCGGCGACGGCGAGAAGCCGGCGGTGGCCGACGCGGTGGCCGAACACTATTCGCCGCTGGGGCCGTCGGACACGGTGCCGGCGGCGCCGGTCAGCGTCTGCGTGTCGCTGGCCGACAAGATCGACAGCCTGGTCGGCTTCTTCGCCATCGACGAGAAGCCCACCGGCTCCAAGGATCCGTTCGCGCTGCGCCGCGCCGCCCTCGGCGTCATCCGCCTGGTGGTGGAAAACGGGCTCAGGCTGCCGCTGGTGCCGTTCTTCAAGCTGGCGCACGGCCAGTTCCGCTCGCTGAGGCGGAACGCCGACGAGACGGCGGCCGACCTGCTTGATTTCTTCGCCGATCGTTTGAAAGTGCATTTGAAAGAAAAGGGCGTGCGCCACGACCTGGTGAACGCAGTCTTCGCCCTGGGTGGGGAAGATGACCTCGTTCGCCTACTCGCTCGGGTGGGGGCGCTGGGAGAATTCCTCCAAACGGATGATGGAGCGAATCTTCTGGTTGCTTATCGCCGCGCGGCGAATATCGTGAGGATCGAAGAGAAGAAGGACGGCACCTCGTATGCCGGCCCGGTGGACGAGGCCTTGTTGCGCGAATCCGAGGAAAAGGCGCTTGCCCGCGCCCTGGCCGAGGTCCGCGCCGGCGCCGCGGGAGCCCTCAAGACCGAGAGGTTCTCCGACGCCATGGCCCTGCTCGCCAGGCTGCGCCAGCCGGTGGATGCGTTCTTCGACAAGGTGACGGTCAATACGGACGAGGCGGCCCTCCGGGTCAACCGCCTGCGGCTTCTCGCCGAGATCGGCGGGGCCATGGGCGAGGTCGCCGACTTCGCGCGGATCGAGGGTTAACGACAATGGGCGGGTCCCCGAGGGGTCGGGTCCGCCCCGCGGGTCCAGGAAAAAGGGGTCAACCATGACGAAGTGGGTGTATGGCTTCGGCGGCGGTCGTGCGGAAGGTCGCGCCGACATGAAGAATCTGCTGGGTGGCAAGGGCGCCAACCTGGCCGAGATGGCCAATCTCGGCATTCCGGTGCCCCCCGGTTTCACCATCACCACCGAGGTCTGCACGTACTACTATCAGAACGGCGAGACCTATCCCGAGACCCTGAAGGCCGAGGTCGGCGAGGCGCTGGCCAAGGTCGAGGAGATCATGGGCGCCAAGTTCGGCGACAACGCCAACCCGCTGCTGGTCTCGGTGCGCTCGGGCGCCCGCGCGTCCATGCCGGGCATGATGGACACCATCCTCAACCTGGGCCTCAACGACGTCTCGGTCGAGGGCCTGGCCAAGCGCTCCAACGATCCGCGCTTCGCCTACGACTCCTACCGCCGCTTCATCCAGATGTACTCGAACGTGGTCCTGGAAGTGGACCACCATAACTTCGAGGAGATCCTGGAGTCGGTGAAGGAGGACAAGGGCTACCGCCTCGACACCGATCTCAAGGCCGACGACTGGAAGGTCGTGGTCGGCAAGTACAAGGACATGGTCAAGGCCAAGCTGGGCCGCCCCTTCCCGCAGGACGTCACCGAGCAGCTGTGGGGCGCCGTCGGCGCCGTGTTCGGTTCGTGGATGAACCAGCGCGCCATCACCTATCGCCGCCTGCACGAGATTCCCGAGAGCTGGGGCACCGCCGTCAACGTCCAGGCCATGGTGTTCGGCAACATGGGCGACGACTGCTGCACCGGTGTGTGCTTCACCCGCAACCCGTCCACCGGCGACAACGAGTTCTACGGCGAGTTCCTGGTCAACGCCCAGGGCGAGGATGTGGTGGCCGGCATCCGCACCCCGCAGCAGCTGACCATCGAGGGCAAGAACGCCCAGAAGTCGGACCTGCCGGCCATGGAAGAGGTGATGCCGGATGTCTTCAAGGAACTGAACGCCATCCGCCACAAGCTTGAGGCTCACTACAAGGACATGCAGGACATGGAGTTCACGGTGCAGCAGAAGCGCCTGTGGATGCTCCAGACCCGCACCGGCAAGCGCACCACCAAGGCGGCGCTGAAGATCGCCGTCGACATGGCGCGCGAGGGCCTGATCACCCGCAAGGATGCCATCAAGCGCATCGACCCGGCCGCGCTCGACCAGCTGCTGCACCCAACGCTGGACCCCAAGGCGCCGCGCAACCTGCTGGCGCGCGGCCTGCCCGCCTCGCCCGGCGCCGCCTCGGGCAAGGTGGTGTTCTCGGCCGACGAGGCCGAGCACTGGGTCAAGGAGAAGAAGGAAAAGGTCATCCTGGTCCGCGTCGAGACCAGCCCCGAGGACATCGGCGGCATGCACGTCTCGGAGGGCATCCTGACCACCCGCGGCGGCATGACCAGCCACGCCGCCGTGGTGGCGCGCGGCATGGGCACGCCCTGCGTCGCCGGCGCCGGCGAGATTCGCGTCGACTACGCCGCCAGGACCTTCAAGGTGGCTGGCAAGGAGGTCAAGGAGGGTGACGTCATCACCCTGGACGGATCGACCGGCGAGGTGTTCCTGGGCGCCGTGCCGACCATCCAGCCTGAGCTGACCGGCGACTTCGCGACCCTGATGGAGTGGGTGGACACCATCCGCACCCTGAAGGTCCGCGCCAACGCCGAGACCCCGACCGACGCCGCCACCGCGCGCAAGTTCGGCGCCGAGGGCATCGGCCTGTGCCGCACCGAGCACATGTTCTTCGATCCCCAGCGCATCATCGCCATGCGCGAGATGATCCTGGCCGAGAGCGAGGCCGGCCGCCGCGGCGCCCTGGCCAAGCTGCTGCCGTTCCAGCGCCAGGACTTCATCGACTTGTTCGAGATCATGCAGGGCCTGCCGGTGACCATCCGCCTGCTCGATCCGCCGCTGCACGAGTTCCTGCCGCACACCGACGAGGAGATCAAGGAGGTGGCCCAGGCTGCCGGGGTCGACGAGGCCACGGTGCGGTCGCGCAACTCCATGCTGCACGAGGCCAACCCGATGCTGGGCCATCGCGGCTGCCGCCTGGGCATCACCTATCCCGAGATCTACGAGATGCAGGCCCGTGCCATCTTCGAGGCCGCCGTGCAGGTGTCGCGCGACACCGGCCGCACCGTGGTCCCCGAGGTGATGATCCCGCTGGTCGGCGCCAAGAAGGAGCTCGATCTCATGAAGGCCTCCATCGACAAGGTCGCCGAGGAGGTGTTCGCCGAGCAGAGCTACCAGCTCAAATACATGGTCGGCACCATGATCGAGCTGCCGCGAGCCGCCCTGATGGCCGGGTCCATCGCCGAGTCCGCCGAGTTCTTCTCGTTCGGCACCAATGACCTGACCCAGACCACCTTCGGCATGAGCCGTGACGACTCGGGGCCGTTCCTCGAGGTCTATCGCGCCAAGGGCATCTACGAGCGCGATCCCTTCGCCAGCCTCGATCAGGACGGCGTCGGCGAACTGATCAAGATCGCTGCCGAGCGCGGCCGGGCCACCCGTGACCACCTCAAGCTCGGCATCTGCGGCGAGCATGGCGGCGACCCGGCCTCCATCAGCTTCTGCCAGAAGGTCGGCCTCGACTATGTGTCGTGCTCGCCCTACCGAGTGCCGATCGCCCGCCTCGCCGCCGCCCAAGCCGCCCTCGGCGGCTCGGAAGGCAGCGGGACGAAGTAAGAAAAAGGCCCCGGCGAAAGCCGGGGCCTTATTCGTTTGTAAAGCGCTGGGGGAGGTCAGATCCCCATCAGCACCCGCACATGCTCGCGCACCGATGCCGCCAGGGCGTTCAGGTCGTAGCCGCCTTCCAGCACCGACACCACGCGGTTGTTCGCGCATTCGCCGGCAACCTCGCACAGCTTTTCGGTGGCCCAGCGGAAGTCCTGGGTCTTGAGGCGCAGATGGGCCAGGGGATCGGCGGCGTGGGCGTCGAAACCGGCCGAAATGATCACCAGTTCGGGCGAGAAATCCCGCAGCTTGGGCAGGATGACCATCTCGAAGGCCTCGCGGAACTGGTCCGAGCCCGATCCCGCCGGCAAGGGCACGTTGACCATGCGGCCCAGGCCACCGGTCTCCTCGACGAAGCCGGTGTTGGGATAGGCGTGCTCCTGGTGGGTGGAGCAGTACATCATCCCCGGCTCGTCCCACAGAACGTGCTGGGTGCCGTTGCCGTGGTGGACGTCGAAATCGATCACCGCCACCCGCTTGAGACCGTGATGGTCGCGGGCGTGCAGGGCGGCGACGGCGGCGTTGTTGAAGAAGCAGAAGCCCATGGCAGCGTCGCGTTCGGCATGGTGGCCCGGCGGGCGCACGGCGCAGAAGGCGTTGCGCACGCTGCCGCCCACCACCGCGTCCACCGCCGCCACCGCCGCCCCCGCCGAGCGCAGGATGGCATCCACCGACTGCGGAGACATGACGGTATCGGGGTCGACGTGGTAATGCTCACCCTCGGCCACCGACACCGACAGGATGTGGTCGACGTGGTGGTCGTCGTGGGCTCGCAACAGGTGCTCGCGGGTGGCCTGGGGGGCCTCCTCGCGCAGCAGCATCATGAATTCCTCGCCCTCGAGCACGGCCAGGATGGCCTTCAGTCGGTCGGCGCACTCGGGGTGGTATTCACCGGTGTCGTGCCGCAGGCAAACGGGGTGCGTGAAGAGAAGCGTTGTCATTTGTTTCTTGGACCGTCCCTCTGGAATTTCATTTATTCTCAGACATGGCCGCCGCAAAGGCCATAGTCGTTTTTCGCATGGGGCCATGACGGATGGGTGCAAGGAAGCGGGTCGATCAACTTCTCGTCGACCGGGGACTGGTGGAAAGCCGCTCGCGGGCCCAGGCGCTGGTGATGGCCGGCCTGGTGCTGTCAGACGGAAAGCGCATCGACAAGCCCGGTGCCCAGATGGCCGAGGACGCGCCGCTGGAGCTCAAGGGCCAGGACCATCCGTGGGTGTCGCGCGGCGGCCTCAAGCTGGTCGAGGCGCTGGACCGCTTTGCCATTGATCCCGCCGGCAAGGTTGCCGTCGACGTGGGTGCCTCGACCGGCGGCTTCACCGACGTCCTGCTGACCCGCGGCGCCGCCAGGGTCTATGCGGTGGACGTGGGTCACGGCCAGCTGGCGTGGAAGCTGCGGAACGATCCCCGGGTGGTGGTGATGGAGCGCACCAACGCCCGCCACCTGACCGCCGACCTGATCGCGGAGCCGGTTGACATGGTGGTCTGCGACGCCAGCTTCATCGGCCTGGAGACGGTGCTGCCGGCGGCCATGGCCTTGGCGCGCCCCGGCGCGGTGCTGGTGGCTCTGATCAAGCCGCAGTTCGAGGTGGGCAAGGGCCGGGTGGGCAAGGGCGGCGTGGTGCGCGAGCCCGAGTTGCATGCCGAGGTCTGCGACCGCATCTCCCAATGGCTGGCCTCTCGCCCGGGCTGGTCGGTCGAAGGCCTGTGCGACAGCCCCATCAAGGGCCCCGAGGGCAACAAGGAGTTCCTGATCGTGGGGCGGTTCGAGGGATAGGGCATGTGCTCGCGCTACGAGCTGAACGCCACCGCCGCAGAGGTCGCCTCCCGCTTCGGCCTGACGGTGCCGCCGCCGCTGCCCAACCGCGCCGAGGTGCGGCCCACCGATTTCGCGCTGGTCATCATGCCGGGGCATCTGGGGCGGTTGGCGCGATGGGGGCTGGAGGCGGCGTGGGACAGGCGGCCGATGATCAATGCCCGCGCCGAGACGCTGGCCCGGCGCCCGGCGTTTAAGCGCCTCCTGGGCAACCGGGTGCTGATCCCTGCCAGCCGGTGGTTCGAGTGGCGCCACGAGCCCGGTGGCGGCAAGACACGGTTCACCCTGTTTCCAGCCGGCGGCGGGCTGTTCGCCTTCGCCGGCCTGCTGGACGGCGACCGGTTCACCATGGTCACCTGCGCACCATGTCCCGCCATCGCCCATGTCCATGACCGCATGCCGGTGGTGCTGGCCAACGGTGCCGAGGCAGCCTGGCTGGACCCCGACGTGCCCTTGGACTCCGGTCTTCTTCGCCCCTTCGCGGGAGAGGTGGCGGCGGAGGCCGAGGCGCCGGAACAGCCCAGCCTGTTCTAGAAGACCTAGGCGGAATGCTCGGCACGGAACCGGGAAAGGCCTTCCGCCCATGCCTGCTCGCAGGCCAAGTGGCGGTCATGGGCCAGGGCGACCTCGGCTTCCAGGATCGCCTCCACCTCGGCGCAGCCGGCCTCGGTTTCCAGCACCCCTTCGGCCCATTCGGCGGCGATGATCGGCGGCACGTGCTTGAAGCAGGCGACGGCGTCGACCTGGTCCGGTGTCAGGCCGCTGAACGCGATGCAGTCCACCAGCGACAACATGGGCTCCTCCTCGGTCGCTTGGAGCTTGGTCGGTCCTGGAATGCTACCACGCCCCGTGCGGCTATTTCGACCGCGCACCGGGCATGGCAGGGTCGTGGGCGGGCAGGGTGAAGTACATGGTGGTTCCGTGCCCTTCCTCGGATTCCGCCCACATGCGGCCGCCGTGCCGCTCGACGATGCGGCGCGCGATGGCGAGGCCCAGGCCGACGCCCGGGTACTCCTGGCGGGTGTGGAGGCGGCGGAACAGGGTGAACAGCTGCGGCAGGTATTCGGCGGCGATGCCGATGCCGTTGTCGGCGACGGCGAACACCCATTCATGGCCCTCGCGGCGGGCGGTGATGATGATCTCGGGGATGCCGCGCCGGAACTTCAGCGCATTGGACAGCAGGTTCTGGAACACCTGGCCCAGTTGCACCGCGTTTCCGCGCACCGTCGGCAGCGGGGCGACCTCGATGGCGGCGCGGCTTTCCTCGACCACGTCGGCCATCACCGCCAACACGCCGCGGACCACCTCGTCGCAGTCCACCGGGCCGTAGGGCGCCTGGTCGGCATCGACGCGTGAATAATCCAGCAGGTTCTGGATCAACGCCTTCATGCGTTCGGCACCGTCGACAGCGTAGTCGATGAACTCGTCGGCGTCGGCTCCCAGATGGCCGTGGTAGCGCCGCTTGAGCAGCTGGGTGTAGCTGGCGACCATGCGCAGGGGTTCCTGCAGGTCGTGGGCGGCGACCACCGCGAAGCGCTCCAGTTCGGAATTGGAGTGGGCCAACTGGTCGATGGTGGCGCGCAGTTGGTCCTCGCGTTCGGCGATGGCGCCGGCCATGTCGTCGAAACCGCGTGCCAGCACGCCGAACTCGTCGTCGCGGAACTGCTCGGCCAGGTGGATGCGGCGGCCGTGCTTCAGGGCCTCGACCCCGTGCAGAAGACGCGACAGCGGTCGCACGATGGTGGCGGTCAACAGCAGCAGGCCGCCGGGAGCCACCACGCCCGCCACGGCCAACAGGACCAGCGTCGCCGAGAGCTGGTAATAGCGCAGCACCGCCTTGGTCTCGGCATTGGACGTTCCCACCAGGACGTGGGCGCGGCCGCCGTCATCCAGCGGAACCGCCGAAACTCCCACCGTCATGTCCTCGACCTCGACCCAATGACAGGGGCAGTCGGGGTCGGTGTCGATGGTGGGGGCCGAGGCCAGGTCGGCGGGCGCCAACGGCGGCAGCGCGCCGATCTGCACGCCTCCGGCCACCACGCCGATGGCGGTCTCGGTGCGCTTGCTCAACCGCTCGGTCGCTTCCTCATCCATCACGCGGGCGAGATGGACATAGCCGACCACCATCGGCGTCGCCGTGTCCCCGAACACCCGTTCGATGGGGGCCACGGTCTCCAGCACCAGCCGGCCCTTGGATGCCAGGTAGACAACGTCGCCGTCCTCGACGGCGGCGGTCCAATCGCCGGCACGCAGCAGCGGCGGCGCCTGGGTCGGCTGCCAAGTCCCGTCCTCGCGGGCCATCAGGATTTCCTTGCCGCTGGCGACGGTATGGAAGCCGGCCCGGGGGAAGCCGCCGGCCGCCGCCCAGGCCGCCGGGCGGCCATGGCCGTCGTAGACGGCGGCGAAATGAATGCCGGTGGCGCCCAGGCGCTCGGCCAGCTTGAGCGCCAAAGATTGCTTCTCGGCGTCGAACACCAGCGGCTGGTACTGGGTGACATCCTGGTAGCGGTGGACCATGTTGATGGTGGCCACCACCTCGCGGCTGGTGGCCAGCAGCCCCGCCTGGTGCTGGAGTTCCGAGGCGATGCCCACCAATTCGTGGCGAACCTGCGTCATGGCCGCAGCGACATGGTTGCGGGCCTCGCGCGAGCGGAAGTCGTTCATGAAGGCGGTGAGGACCAAGCCCACCAGCAGCAGGACGCCCAGGATCGAGCCCAGCCACAGCGCGAGCAGCTTGTGCCGCAGGCGCCGGCCGATCGGCGGGGTGGGGAGATCCTTGGGGGCGGGCGTGGGGACCACGGAGTCGACCGTCAGAAGATGGGCTCGATGGAATCGACGTTCGCCCGGGTGACCGGCACCGACTCGACCATGATCCGCTTGGGCACCTTCTCGCCGCGCAGGATGCGGACCGCCGTTTCGGCGCCCTCCTTGCCGAAGGTGGGATAGGTGAAGCTGGCGTCCTGCTCGCCCTCCCGGATCGCGTCTCGCGCCTCGGTGATGAAGTCGATGCCCACGGTGGGGATGGACGCGGGGGCGATGCCGGCGGCCTTCAGCGCGATGCGGGCGCCGGCGGCCATGCTGTCGCTCTGGGCGTAGATGGCGTCGAATTTCAGGCCTTCCTGCAATGCCTCCTCCACCTTCTGGATGGCCAGGGCGCGCAGGGAGTCCGCCCGCTTGATGTCGGCGACGGCCAGGCCGGGATGCTTGGCCAGTTCTTCCAGGAACGCCTCGGTGCGGTCACGTCCGGGCGTGGTGGTCGGAATGTGCTGAAGTACCAGGATGCGGCCCTTGCCGCCCAGCCGCTCCGCCAGATGGGCGGCCGCCTTGCGGCCGATGTCGCGGTTGCTGGCCCCGATGAAGGTGGTGAAGTCGTCGCCGTCAACCTGACGTGACAGCAGCACCACCGGAATGCCCTTGCGGTACACCGCGGAGATGACCGGAGCCATGGCGGTGCTGTCGCGCGGGCTGGTGATCAGCAGATCCACCTTCTGGGCGGCCAGGCTCTCGATATCGACGATCTGCTGCGCGGTGTTGCCGCCGGAATCGGTGAAGACGAACCGGATGAACGGATAGCGGGCGAAGGCGCGCTTGAGGTCGCGAACCTGGGCTGCACGCCAGTCGTTGGTCATCTGGTCCTGGGCGAAGGCCACCACGAACGTGCGGTCGCCCGGCCATGGCTTGCTTTCCCCGGCCATGGCAGTGCCCGTGGCGAGCGCCAGTGCCAGCGCGGCCGATATCAGCATGTGCAGGCGACTCATCCGGGCCTCCCCTGAATATCCGCACTCGGCGAGAGGGAATTCTAACGCGCCGGGGGATGTCCACAAGCGCCAAATCCTCGCCCCATGCATTCACTGCCGGACTGAGAACAATCGGCGCATCCAAGGGTTATGCACGGCGAGAACCGTCATTCCTGAGAGGTTGCAATGGCCAACGCCCAGCACTCCACCGGCGCGGTCGCGCAGGCGCTGCAAGGCATCGACTTCCCCGCCGACAAGCGCAAGCTGGTCGACTACGCGCGGCGCAACAATACCGACCGCGACGTCATGCAGGTGATCGAGCGCATGCCGGACGAGCACTACGCCAGCATGGCCGACGTCTTCAAAGGCGTCGGCAGGGCGGAGGGCTGAGTGATGGCGCGCATGGTGACGATGGCGGCGGCGCTGCTGCTGGCCGCGGCGGGGGCGGATGCCCGGACGGAACTCACCCCCTTCGGCCATCTTCCCGGCCCCACCGGCCCGGCGGAGGCGTGGCGGCAGGGCGACCCGCCCCTGTTCGAGGGCCTGGGCGACATGGGCATGGACATCACCACCGCCCATCCGCGTGCCCAGGCCTATTTCGACCAGGGTCTGCGCTGGGCCTGGGCCTTCAACCACGCCGAGGCGGTCCGCGCCTTCCGCGAGGCCCAGGACATCGATCCCGCCTGCGCCATGTGCGCCTGGGGCGAGGCGCTGGCGCTGGGGCCCAACATCAACAAGCCCATGGACCCGGCCGACCTGCCGGCGGCGTTGGCGGCGGTCAACCGCGCCCGTGCCCTGGCGCCCGACGCCTCGCCACGCGAACAGGCGCTGGTCGCCGCGCTGGCCCGGCGCTACACCCCCGATGGCCCCGATGACCAAGCCTATGCCCGCGCCATGCTCGATGTCGCCCGCGCCCACCCCGGCAACGACGATATCCAGGTGCTGGCCGCCGAGGCGATGATGGATACCCAGCCATGGGACTACTGGGAGGCGGACGGCCGCACCCCCAAAGGCTACACCGAGGCGGTGGTCGCCACCCTGGAGCGAGTGCTGGCCGACAACCCCGACCATGCCGGCGCCATCCACCTCTACATCCACGCCGTCGAGGCCACGGGCGACGCCGCCCGCGCGCTGCCGCATGCCCGCCGGCTGGCCGGGCTGATGCCGGCGGCCGGCCACATCGTGCACATGCCGTCGCACATCTATTACCGGCTGGGGATGTGGCGGGAGTCGCTGGAGCAGAACAAGAAGGCGGTGGCCGCCGACCAGCTCTATTTCGCGCAGGTGGGCACGCCGCCCGGCATCTATCGCGACGGCTACGCCCCCCACAACCTGCACTTCGTCATGGTCTCGGCCCAGATGGCCGGCGACGCCGTCGCCGCCCTGGACGCCGCCGACCGCCTGGCCGCCACCGTCACCGAGGACGCCGCCCGGCGGGTGCCGTGGTCGCAGCCCATCAAGGCGGCGCCATACTTCACCCACGCCCAGTTCAGCGATCCCGACGCCATCCTGGCCATCGCCGACCCCGGTGAGGGGCTGCCCTATGTCGCGGCCATGTGGCGCTACGCGCGCGGGGTGGCCCAGGCGGCCAAGGGCGACTCGCAGGCCGCCCGCGCCGAGGGGGAGGCGATCCGGCGGCTGGGCGCCAGCCCGGCCATCGCCGAGCTGGACGGCCAGGGAGTGCCGGCCTCCTCGGTGCTGAACCTGGCCGCGCGCATGGTGGCCGGGCTGGCGGCACGGGCGGAGGGCGATTTCACCGTGGCGGTGGCGGAATTGCGCGAGGCAGCGGCCATCGAAGACCAACTCAGCTACACCGAGCCGCCGTGGTGGTACGCCCCGGTCCGCCAGACCCTGGGCGCCACCCTGCTGATGGCCGGCGACCCGGCGGCGGCGGAGGCCGAGTTCCTGCGCAGCCTGGAGGACGTGCCCAACAACGGCTGGGCCCTCTACGGGCTGATGCAGGCCCAGGCGGCGCTGAGCAAGGACAAGGCAGCCGCCGACACCGCCCGGCGTTTCCGCCAGGCCTGGGCGGCGGGCCAGGCGCCACAGCTGGCTGGCTTGTGAGCGGGGCCCAAAAATACGGGCCCCCGGTCGAGGGGGGCGACCGGGGGCCGGGAGGGCAGGCATGGAGGGGTTTGCCCGGGTGCCTTCGGATTACGGCGGAAGGCTCCTGCGCCGTGGTGCCGCTGGATTGAGGCGAGCGGCTCCTGCGCCTTGATCTCCTAGTGGATCAGTTGGAGGGTGAGGCGGGGGTCCGCCTGCCACAACGCCAGCCATTCCGATGCGGTGGCCTCGCGCTCGCGGCCCTTGCGGGGCTTGACCCTCAGCGATCCATTCGGTGAAACCCTGTAGCTCTCGATCTCGTTCATGGCCCATCTCCCCTTCTGTTGTTGACTAATTTACTCGGGTTTAGCCGGAAGTCAATCTCCAAAGATGCGGTAATGCCGCATCTTATACCTCGGGAGTAGGCGGACCCCAACGGGCCGCCTCTACGCGCCGCCGTTCGGATAAGGATGGGCGAGGGCGGCGGCGACCAGTCGGGCCAGGTCGGGGGCGCAGGTCATGGCCGCCAGCTCGCCGGGCGCGAACCAGCCCACCTCGGCGGCGTCGTCCCCGGCCGTGCCTTCGCCGTCCAGCCACCGGCACAGCACCACCACCAGCAGGTAGTGATAGCGGGCGCGGCCATCGCCGTCGCGGGTCAGGGCCTCGAACACCTCCAGCACAGGGCCGGCCTCGGCGGTGACCCCGGTCTCCTCTCGCAGCTCGCGCAGGGCCGCCCCGGCGATGGTCTCGCCGGCCTCCATCAGGCCGCCCGGCAGGCCCCAGACGCCCAGGTTCGGCTCGCGCCCGCGCCGCACCAGCAGCACGCGGCCGCCACGCACCACCAGGGCCAGGATGCCGGGCAGGGGATGAGGGGGATATTCGCGGTCCATCGGCCGGTCATACTCCGCCCCGGCCCGCGACGCCAGCACTTGCCGCTCCCGAGCCGCCGCCTTATGGTCGGAGTCGGTGGTCTGCGCGAAGGGGGCCGCGTGATCCGGCTGATCCGGTCTCGCCTGTCATACAAGGTGGCGGTCGGCGCCTCGGCGCTGACGCTGTTCGTCGTGCTGGTCACCGGCTCCGCCGCCTACGTGGTGATGTCGTCGCTGATCCGCAACCAGGTCAACGAGCTGCTGGAGGCGGAAGCCAGCCTGCGCGCGGAAAAGGTCTCGGACCTGCTGGACGGCGTGACCTCCAGCTTCCGCACGCTTGCCGCCAATGTGGTGGTCGCCAACGGCCTGGTCGACAGCATGGGGCGCGAGGTCTATTTGACGCCCCTCTTGGAGGATTTCGCCGAGGTCAACGGCCTGCCGGCGGAGGTGATGCTGGCCGACTTCAAGGGCCGGCCGCTGGTCGCCGCCGACCAGGTGCCGGCGGGGGCCGACCCCTGGGTGGCTGAGACCGTGGCGCAGGGCCGTGCCCGCGCGCGGGTGAGCGTCGAGCGCGGCGGCCCGGTTCTCACCGTCGCCGAGCCGGTGGTCTACGTCAACACCGGCACGCCCGAGGGCGCGCTGGTCTATCGCCTGTCGCTGGCCGATCTCGGCCGCCGCGCCGGCTCGCCCACCGGCGCCGGCGAGCTGTTGCTGCGTGACCATGGCGCCGTCCACTCGGCGCCGCTCGGCCAGTCGGCCAGCGGCGGCGCGCTGCCCCTGGCCGCCGAGGTGCCTGTGCGTCTGCCCGAGGTTCTGCGCGACGTCCGCCTGTCGGTGCTGGTCGCGGCCGAGGGCGACACGCTGGATAACCCCCTGGCCCGGCTGGGCAGCGCGTTCGTCGCCATCGGCCTGGGCACCACCCTGCTGGTGATCGTGGTCAGCGTCATCCTGGGCCAGCGCCTGACCTCCACCGTGCGGACGCTGTCCGTCGCCGCCTCCGGCTATGCCTTCGGCCGCGACGGGCCGGCCGCCTTCCGGGTCGCGGGCGACGACGAGATCGCACGCCTGGGCGAGGCCTTCGCCGGGATGGTCGCCCGCCTCGACCGTGCCTACCAGGACCTGGAGCGGCGCAGCCAGACGGTGCTGTCCAACGCCGAGCGGGTGGCCCAGGTGGGCAGCGCCGTGTGGGATCTCG
>JBFMHS010000421.1:0-9467 GCA_040751765.1 Pseudomonadota bacterium
TTGGCTTCCCGGCCAGCCCTTTCGACCGAGGAGATTTCCCCCATGTGTGGCATTTGCGGCGAGCTGACCTTCGACGGCTCCTTCGCCGATCTTTCCGTCGTCCAACGGATGACCGACACCCTGGCCCCGCGCGGGCCCGACGCGCACGGCTTCCATGCCCAAGGCCGCATGGCATTCGGCCACCGGCGCCTCAAGATCATCGACCTGTCCGAGCACGCCCAGCAGCCCATGGTGGACAACGCCCTGGGCCTGGGCATCGTGTTCAACGGCTGCATCTACAACTACCCGTCCCTGCGCGAGGAGCTGGAGGCCAGGGGCTACCGCTTCTTCTCGCACGGCGACACCGAGGTGATCCTCAAGGCCTGGCACTGCTGGGGTGCCGAGGCGGTGCATCGCCTCAACGGCATGTTCGCCTTCGCGGTGTGGGAACGCGACAGCGGCCGGGTGGTCCTGGCCCGCGACCGCCTGGGCATCAAGCCGCTGTACTGGACCCGTGCCGGCGGCGCCTTCCGCTTCGCCTCCACCCTGCCCGCCCTGGTCCGCGGCGGCGGCGTGTCGGGCGCCATCGACCCGGTGGCACTGCGCTTCTACATGAGCCTCCACGCCGTGGTGCCGGCGCCGTGGACCATCCTGGCCGACGTGCGCAAGCTGCCGCCGGCCACCGTCATGACCATCGAGCCTGACGGCACCACGCGCGAGGACACCTATTGGCGCCTCGACTTCGCCCCCCACCTGGGCGACGCAGCCAAGTCGGAGCAGGACTGGCAGGACGAGGTGCTGGAGGGGCTGCGCCGCTCGGTCCGCCGCCGCATGGTCGCCGACGTGCCGGTGGGCCTGCTGCTGTCGGGCGGCCTGGATTCCAGCCTGATCACCGGCCTGATGGCCGAGGCCGGCCAGCCCGGCCTCACCACCTTCTCGGTGGGCTTCGAGGCGGTGGGCGGCGAGCAGGGCGACGAGTTCCGCTATTCCGACATCGTCGCCGAGACCTTCGCCACCACCCACCACAAGATCATGGTCGGCGCCGACCGTCTGCTCGACACCCTGCCCGACTGCATCCACGCCATGAGCGAGCCCATGGTCAGCCACGACGCGGTGGGCTTCTACATCCTGTCGCAGGAGGTCTCCCGGCACCTCAAGGTGGTCCAGAGCGGCCAGGGCGCCGACGAGGTGTTCGCCGGCTATCACTGGTATCCGCCCATGATGGAGAGCCGCGATCCGGTCGGCGACTACGCGCGGGTGTTCTTCGACCGCGGCGACGCCGAATACGCCGAGGCGGTGGGACAGGATTATCGCGGCCCCAACCACGCCCGCGCCTTCGTCGAGCAGCGTTTCGCCGCTACCGGCGCCGACGCCGCCATCGACAAGGCGTTGCGCCTGGACACCACGGTGATGCTGGTCGACGACCCGGTGAAACGGGTCGACAACATGACCATGGCCTGGGGGCTGGAGGCCCGCGTCCCCTTCCTCGACCACGAGCTGGTCGAACTGGCCGCCCGGGTGCCGGCCGCGCTCAAGGTGCGCGACGGTGGCAAGTGGGTGCTCAAGGAGGCGGCGCGGCGGGTGGTTCCGGCCGCCGTCATCGACCGCCCCAAGGGCTATTTCCCGGTCCCGGCCCTCAAATACCTGGAGGGCCGTGCGTTGGATTTCGTCAAGGACGTGCTGTCCTCGCCCCGCCCCGGTCTGTTCGAGCGCGCCTACGTCGACAAGCTGCTGGCGGCCCCGGCCGAGCACATCACGCCGCTCAGGGGCTCCAAGCTGTGGCAGGTGGCGCTGCTGGAAGCGTGGTTGAAGTCCCATGCCATTTGAGGGAGGCCAAGCCATGACTCGCGCCAAGGCCAGGGTCGCGCACCGCCTGGGGCGCAACCGCCAATGGGGCAACCACCGCCAGGTCGCGGACGAGGTGGCGGTCGAGTGCGGCTGGGGACGGCTGATTTTCGCCCACACCTTCGCCGACAACGCCCGCCTGGCCGAGGCGCTGCACGGCGAGGCACCGGGCCGGCGCGACATCGCCATGTATCTGCGCGACCCCCACGTGGTGCTGGCGCTGGCCCCGCACGAGCTGTTCCTGGACCCCTCGCACACCTATCGCCTGTGGCTCAGTGACTACCGGCCGTCGCGCCGGCGCCCGCGCGGCTTTACCATCCGCCGCGCCCGCACGCTTGACGAGGCCGAGGCCATCAACCGCATCTACGCCGCCCGGCGCATGGTCCCCACCGACCCCGCCTTCGTCCTGGAGGAGCGCAATTCCCGCACGGTGACCGTGCTGGTGGCGGTCGATGACGCCTCCGGGGCGGTGCTGGGCACCGCCACCGGCGTCGACCACCGTCAGGCCTTCGACGACACCGAGGACGGCTCCAGCCTGTGGTGCCTGGCGGTCTGCCCGCAAGCCAGCTTTCCCGGCATCGGTGAACAGCTGGTCCGCCATCTGGCCGAGCGGTTCCAGGCGCGCGGCCGCGCCTTCATGGACCTGTCGGTCATGCACGACAACACCCAGGCGATCCAGCTGTACGAGAAGCTGGGCTTCCGCCGAGTGCCGGTGTTCACCGTCAAGCGCAAGAACACGCTGAACGAGCGGCTGTTCATCGGTCCCGAGCCCGAGGCGCGCCTGAACCCCTATGCCCGCATCATCGCCGATGAGGCGCGGCGGCGCGGCATCGGCGTCGAGGTGGTGGACGAGGAGGCCGGCTACTTCACCCTGACCCTGGGCGGCCGCACCATCACCTGCCGGGAGTCCCTGTCCGAGCTGACCAGCGCCGTCGCCATGAGCCGGTGCGACGACAAGGCGGTGACCAGGCGCGTGCTGCTGCGCGCCGGCCTGTCGGTGCCCGACCAGGCCGATGCCGGTCCGCCCGAGGCCGACCGCGCCTTCCTGGACCGCCACCGCCGCGTGGTGGTCAAGCCGGCACGCGGTGAACAGGGCGCCGGCATCAGCGTCGACCTGTCCACCCCCGAGGAGGTCGCGGCCGCCATCGCCATCGCCCGCAAGGTCTGCGACCGGGTGATCCTGGAGCAGTTCGTCGAGGGCCACGACCTGCGCATCGTGGTCATCAATCACCAGGTGGTGGCCGCCGCCGTGCGCCGGCCACCGCGCGTGCTGGGCGATGGCGCGCTGACCGTACGCCAGCTGATCGAGAAGCAGAGCCGCCGCCGCGCCGCCGCTACCGGGGGCGAGAGCCACATCCCCATCGACGACGAGACCGCCCGCTGCGTGCGGCTGGAGGGCTGGAGCCTGGACGACGTGCCACCGGCCGGCACCGACGTCCTGGTGCGCAAGACCGCCAACCTGCATACCGGCGGCACCATCCACGACGTCACCGAAGAGTTGCATCCCGATCTGGCCGCCGCGGCCTGCCGGGCCTCGCGGGCGCTCGACATCCCGGTTGTGGGCTTCGACTTCCTGGTCCCCGACGTCTCGGGGCCCGACTATGTGATCATCGAGGCGAATGAGCGCCCCGGCCTCGCCAACCACGAACCCCGCCCAACCGCCGAGCGGTTCGTCGACCTGTTGTTCCCCCAGACCGCGGTTTCCTGATGCGTATCGATACCGACTATCTCAGGGACGTCCTGTCGCGCCTTTTGGCCACCCCCAGCCCCACCGGCATGACCGACGCGGTGGTCGGCGTGGTGTGCGAGGAGCTCAACCGGCTCAGGATCCCATTCGAGCTGACCCGGCGCGGCGCCGTGCGCGCCAACCTGTCCGGTGACCGCTACAGCCCCGACCGCGCCATCGTCGGCCACATCGACACCCTGGGCGCCATGGTCAAGGGGTTGAAGGACAACGGCCGGCTGGAGGTGGTGCCCATCGGCACCTGGGCCGCCCGCTTCGCCGAGGGCTGCCGCTGCACCATCCATGCCGACGACCGGAACAGCTTCCGCGCCACCATCATGCCGCTGAAGGCCTCGGGCCACGTGTTCGGCGACGAGATCGACAGCCAGCCCGCCGCCTGGTCCAACCTGGAACTGCGGGTGGACGAGCCGGTCGCCGACCGCGCCGGCCTGGAGGCACTGGGCATCAATGTCGGCGACACGGTATCCATCGACACCGGCACCGAATTCACCGCCTCGGGTTTCGTCAATTCCCGCCACCTCGACGACAAGGCCGGCGTCGCTGCCATGCTGGCCGCTGCCAAGGCGATCCGCGACGACGACCTGTCCCTGCCGGTGGACTGCCACCTGCTGTTCACCATCGCCGAGGAGGTCGGTGTCGGCGCCTCGGCGGTGCTGCACGGCGATGTAGCCGAGATGGTGTCGGTGGACAACGGCACCATCGCGCCCGGCCAGAACACCAGCCAGTTCGGCGCCACCATCACCATGCAGGACAGTTCCGGCCCCTTCGACTGGAAGCTGACCCGGCTGCTGCTGCGGCTGTGCCGCGACAACGCCATCGAGCACGCCCGCGACGTCTTCCGCTACTACCGCTCCGACGCGGCGGCGGCGGTCGAGGCCGGCAACGACATCCGCACCGCCCTGGTGTGCTTCGCGCTGGACGGCTCGCACGGCTATGAGCGCACCCACCTGCGCTCGCTGGAAGCGGTCGCCCGCCTGCTCGCCCTTTATATGCGCGCCCCGCCGGTCAGCGAGGCCGACCGGGTGCCTCTGGGGCCAAGGCCGGTACGGGGGAATTAGCCCGCCCCAACACGTATTCCATCAGCCGGTCGGCGGCCAGCGGCGGGCTGAAGCGGTAGCCCTGGACGTAGTCGCAGCCGCGCTCCACCAGGAAGGTCAGCTGGTCCAGGGTCTCGACGCCCTCGCCCACCACCTTCATGCCCAGCGAGTGGCCGAGCGCGATGATGGCCTCGATCAGGCGGGCATCCTCGGGGTTGGTGTGGGCGTCGGCGACGAAGGAGCGGTCGATCTTGAGCACGTCCACCGGGAAGTGCTTGAGGTAGCTGAGCGAGGCGTAGCCGGTGCCGAAATCATCGACCGCGATCCTGGCCCCCAGCGCGCGCACCTTCTTCAGCTGCGCCAGCACCTCCTCGGCCGAGCCCAGCAGCAGACTCTCGGTGATCTCGATGGTGACCAGTTCCGGGTCCATGCCGGTGGCCTTCAGCGCGCGGTCCAGCGAGACGGCGATGTCGCCCTGCCCGACCTGGCGTGCCGATACGTTGACCGCCACCCGGATCGGCCCCGCCCCCATGGACTGCCAGCCCAGCGCCTCGCGGCAGGCGGCCTCCAGCAGCCAGTCGCCGATGGGCAGGATCAGGCCCATCTCCTCGGCCAGCGACACGAACTGGTCGGGGCTGACCGCCCCCACGTACTTGTTGTGCCAGCGCAGCAGCGCCTCGGCCCCCGCCACGCGCCCGGTGGCCCCGTCGATGATCGGCTGGTAGACCAGGTGGAACTCGTCGTTCTGCAACGCGTCGGACAGTTCGCCGGCCAGCCGGGCGCGGGCCTGGGCGCGGGCGTCCATGGTGGCGGTGAAGAAGCGGAAGGTGTTGCGGCCGGCCGCCTTGGCGCTGCGCATGGCGCTGGTGGCGTTGCGCATCAAGGTTTCGACGTCCTCGCCGTCACCCGGCCACAGGCAGGCGCCGATGGAGCACGACAGCAGCACCCGGTGGCCCTCGGCCAGGAACGGTTCGTGCAGGGATTCCAGCAGGGCGCGGGTCACCCGCTCGACGTCGTCGACCGAATGCACCGCGCCCAGCACGGCGGTGAACTCGTCACCGCCGAAGCGGCCCAGGGTGTCGCCCGGGCGCAGGCAGCGCTCCAGCCGCCGCGCTGCCTCGTGCAGCACCTTGTCGCCGATGGTGTGGCCCAGCGTGTCGTTGACGTGGCGGAAGCCGTCCAGGCCGATGAACAGCAGCGCCACCCGCGCCCCCTCGCGGTCGGCCATCACCAGCGCCTGCAACAGGCGGTCCACCAGCAGGCCCCGGTTGGGCAGGTCGGTCAGCGGGTCGAAATTGGTGCGCTGCCACAGCTTCTCGGCGGTCTCGCAAATCTCGGTGATGTCGCGGAAGATGGCGATGTGGTGGAGCACGGCGCCGTCGGCGTCGTGGTCGGTGGCAATGGACAGCCATTCGCGGTAGACCTCGCCCGATTTGCGGCGGTTCCACAGCTCGCCCTCCCAGCGGCCGTCACGGGCCACCGCGTCCCACATGGCGGCGTAGAAAGCGGCGTCCTGGCGGCCCGAGCGCAGCAGGTTGGGGTCCTGGCCCAGCGCCTCCTCGGCGGAATAGCCGGTGATGCGGGTGAAGGCCGCGTTCACCGCCACGATGCGGTTGCGGGCGTCGGTGACCACCATGCCCTCGGAGGCACGGTCGAACACCGCCCCGAACAGCCGCAGGCGGGCGATCTCGCGCTCCAACTCGTCGATCCGCCGCTCGTGGCCGCCCACCGTCTCTCCCCGCCGAAAGTAGGGGGACAGCTTATCGCGTCCCCGCTTTCGCGCAACGGTTAATCGTGACCCGGCGGCACCACCAGCAGGTCGCAGGGCGGGTCGACGGTGAGCGCCCGGGCGGTGCTGCCGAAGGCCTGGCCACCGCCGCCGCCGGTGCCGATGACCAGCAGGTCGGCGTCGAGCCGGCGGGCCTCGGCGTGCAGGGTGGGAATCACGCCGCCGCGGGCCAGCAGCAGCTCGACATTCCGCCCCTGGCCGCCGGCGGCGAGGATGGCTTCGTGCCCGGCGGCCTCCAGCTCGGCGCGGTTGCGGGCGGTCACCGCCTGGGTGTCGGCGTGGTTGGTGATGAAGCCGGCGAACGGCATCTCGAAGGCATGCAGCAGATGCAACCCGGCGTCGGGCGCCAGTTCCAGCACGGCGGACAGCGCCCGCTGGGCCAGCGGCGAGAAATCGGTGCCGATCACCGCCCGCCGCCACGGCCCGGCATGCAGGTTGATGGCCTGGAGCACAGGCGGCCCGGCCTGGACCAGGGTGGCGGTGGGGGCAAGGAAGAAGTCGCGCAGCGCATCGCGGCGATGGCGGCCCAGGATCACCAGGCAGGGACGGACACGGCCCGCCTCGGCGGTGATCTCCTCCCACGGCTCGCCGCCGCGGATGACGATGTCGGCGGTCAGGTCGGGGGCCTCGTCGGCCAGCATGGCGGCGATATGGGCGCGGGCGTTGTCGGGGGTGTCGCTGACGTGCAGGACGTGCAGCCTTCGGCCATCGCGGCGGGCCAGCCACAGCGCCCGCTCCTTGGCGCGGTCGCACCACGGCGACAGGTCGGTCGCCAGCAGGACGGGGGATTTGGTGGATGGCATGGGGGCCGCCTCCTTCCCGGTTTCCCTTCCGGGCAGGTTGGAGGCCGCCGCGGTCACGACAAGGTCACATCCCCCACAGGGCCAGGGCCACCACCTGCGGAGCCACCACCCGCAACACCATCACCACCGGATAGACGGCGGCATAGGCCAGGATCGGCGCCTCCGAGGCGCTCATGCCCTGAGCGAAGGCCAGCGCCGGCGGGTCGGTCATGCTGCCGGCGAGGATGCCGCACATGGACAGGTAGTTGGTGCGAGTGATCCACCAGCCCACCAGCCCGACAAGCGCCAGCGGCGCGAAGGTGACCAGCGCGCCCCAGCCCATCCAGGCCAGGCCGTCGCCGTGAACCAGCGTGTCGACGAACCCCGCCCCCGACTTCACCCCGACGGCGGCCAGGAACAGGGCGATGCCGAGGTCGCGCAGCAGGTGGTTGGCGGCCGGCGGCATGAACCACACCAGCTTGCCGGCATGGCCCAGCCGCGACAGCAGGATCGCCACCAGCAGCGGCCCGCCGGCCAGGCCCAGCTTGACCGCCGAAGGCAGGCCGGGGATGGCGATGGGGATCGAGCCGACCACCATGCCCAGGGTGATGCCGATGAAGATCGGCACCATCTGCGTCTCTTGAAGCGCCTTCGAGCGGTTGCCGACGATGCCGGCGACCAGCGGCATGGCATGCGGGTCGCCGACGACGGTCAGGATGTCGCCGAATTGCAGCGTCAGATGGGCGTCGGGCACCAGTTCGTGGCCGCCGCGGTTGACGCGGCTGACCACCACCCCGTGGGCATGGCGCAGGTCCAGCTCGCCCAGGGTCTTGCCCAGCGCCTCGGGGCGGGTGACGACCATGCGCTCCCAGCCGACATCGGCCGAGCCCATGGCCTTCAGGTCGACCTTGGCCAGCGGCCCCAACAGCCGGCGCAGGCGCTCCAGCTTCCTGGCCGGCCCGACCGCCAGCACCACGTCACCCTCGGCAAGCACGTCGTCGGCATGGACCACATGCTGCGAGCCGTCGTGCATGACGCGGCTGAGCACCACTCCCATTTCCTTGAGTTCGTCCAGGTCGCGCAGCCGGCAGCCGATCACCGCCGGGTTGCGCACCTCGACGTTCACCGTCTCGATGGCGCACCAATTGGTCCCGCGCGTGGCCTCGAAATCCTTGGCCGCCTTGACCGGGTCGAGCCGGAACACCGCGCGCACGACCAGCATGGCCAGCAGGATGCCGACGATGCCGAACGGATAGGTCACGGCATAGGCCTGGCCGGTGACGACGCCGGGGCTCTCCACCCCCAACTGGCCCAACACCTGCTGGGCGGCGGCCAGCGACGGGGTGTTGGTCACCGCGCCGGACAGCATGCCCAGCACCGCCGGCAACTCGACGCCGGCGAACAGGTGCACCGCCACCGCCATCAGCGTGCCGAGCAGCACGATGGACACCGCCATGGCGTTCATCACCAGGCCATCCCGGCGGAACGCCTGGAAGAATCCCGGCCCCACCGTCACGCCCACGGCGTAGACGAACAGCACCAGCCCGAACTCGCGGGCGAACTGCAGCATGGTGGGGTCGACGTGGACGCCGAAATGGCCGAAGCCGATGCCGGCGAACAGCGCGCCGCCGACACCCAGCTTGATGCCGGCCATCCTGGCCTGGCCCAACAGCAGCCCCACGGCGGCGGTGCCGCACAGCACAAGGATCGCCTGGGCGACGCCGTGCAGTTCCATCGGATGTCCCCTGTCCGAGGTAATTCCCGGCCATCAGGGGTACTCCTTTACGGCACGAACGCAAGGGAAAAGCCGGTGACGGAGCCCGATGCGCGGCCGCCCTACTCCGCCGCCGGAAACTCGGCCCCATCACCGCAGCGGTCGCGCACGTCCCGGCCGCAGGTCCGGAAATTCAGGTCGCGGTCGAGGCAGATGCGGACCTCGGTCGCCACCTTGCCCTTGCAGGACACCGCCACCATCTCGGGCGCCAGGCCGGGATTGGCGGCCACGAACAGGCGCTCGACCCGCCGCCAGCCCATGTCGGCGAAGGCATCGGGCACCGCCACCCGTTGGCGGGCCTTGGCGACGGTGGCGAAATAGGCCTCGGGGCCGGGGCCGGCGCAGGTGCCGTGCTTGCGCCACTGGTGCTCGATCAGCTTGCGGCTGGGCATCAGCGGCAGCATGTCGCGGACCACCGCCTCGGGAACCGGCTCGGGGCGGCGGCAGTCGGCGGGATAGCCCTTTTCGTGCTGCGGCCACAGGCCGTGGACGACGAAGCCCATCCGGGCCTTACACT
>JBFMHS010000422.1:0-3270 GCA_040751765.1 Pseudomonadota bacterium
ACGCCAACTACAAGGAGACCCAGATCGGCCGCATGCGCCCCGGCAACCGGGCGGTCATCGCGGTGGACGCCTTTCCCGGCGTCGAGATAACCGGCCGGGTCGAGAGCTTCTCGCCGGCCTCGGGCGCCAAGTTCAGCCTGCTGCCGCCCGAGAACGCCACCGGCAACTTCACCAAGGTGGTCCAGCGGGTGCCGGTGCGGATCGCGCTGCCGGCGGACCACGCCCTGGCCGGTCGGCTGCGCCCCGGCCTGTCGGTGACCGCGCGGGTGGACGTCCGCGAATGACCGCCGACCGGCTGGCGACCAGTCCACCGGGCCGCCCCGAGGACCGGGTCGTCACGGCGCGCGACTGGATCGGCTTCGTCGCCATGGTGGTGGGCATGTTCATGGCGATCCTGGACATCCAGATCGTCGCCAGCTCCATCGCCCAGATCCAGGCCGGCCTGTCGGCCTCGGCCGACGAGATCAGCTGGGTGCAGACCGCCTACCTGATCGCCGAGGTGGTGATGATTCCGCTGTCGGGCTGGATGGCGCGGGTGGTATCGACCCGATGGCTGTTCTTCACCTCCTGCGTCACCTTCACCCTGGCCAGCGTGCTGTGCGCCTTCGCCTGGAGCATCGAGAGCATGATCGTGTTCCGCGCCGTCCAGGGCTTCCTGGGCGGGGCGATGATCCCCACGGTGTTCGCCAGCGCCTACATGATCTTCCCGCCGCGCCGCCAGGCCGGCATCTCGGTGCTGATCGGGCTGGTCGCCACCATGGCCCCCACCCTGGGACCGACCCTGGGCGGCTGGCTGACCGAGGAGGCGTCGTGGCACTGGTTGTTCCTGATCAACGTGGTGCCGGGCGCGGTGGTGGCGACGCTGGTGCTGACCTGCGTCGACATCGATCGTCCGCGCCTGGAGATGCTGAAGGGCTTCGACCTGGCAGGCATCGTGCTGGTGGCGGTGTTCCTGGGTTCGCTGCAGTTCGTCCTGGAGGAGGGGCCCGGCGACGACTGGTTCGACGCCCCGCGCATCGTGCTGTTCTCGGCCGTCGCCGCCACCGCGGCGGCCGCCTTCGTCTGGCGCGAGCTGACCGTCGCCCATCCGGTGGTGGACATCCGCGCCTTCGCCGACCGCAACTTCGCGGTGGGCTGCGTCTACAGCTTCATCATCGGCATCGGCCTGTACGGCTCGGTCTACGTGATCCCGCTCTACCTGGGGCGGGTGCGCGGCTACTCGGCGCTGGAGATCGGCGTCACCATGATGGTGCTGGGGCTGTTCCAGTTCCTGTCGGCCCCCATCGCCGGCGCGCTGGCCCGCAAGCTGGACCTGCGGCTGATGCTGGCCGCCGGCCTGACCCTGTTCGGCACCGGCCTGTGGCTCAACTCGCTGCTGACCAGCGACTGGGGCTACTGGGAGATGTTCCTGCCCCAGGCGGTGCGTGGCCTGTCGCTGATGTTGTGCTTCGTCCCGATCAACACGGTGGCGCTGGGCCACCTGCCGCCGGGCGAGGTGCAGAACGCCTCGGGGCTGTACAACCTGATGCGCAACCTGGGCGGTGCCATCGGACTGGCCGCCATCACCACCCTGCTGGGAACCCGCACCGACCTGCATTACGCCCGCATCGCCGAAACGGTGACCTGGGACAACGCCGAGGCGGTGGCCCGCTTCGAGGGGCTTGCGGCCCGGTTCGGCGACCTGATCGCCGGCGACGCCGAGATGGCGGCGCTGCGCACGCTGACCCAGCTGGCCCGCCGCGAGGCCATGACCCTGGCCTTCGCCGACGTACTGATGGCCATGGCGGCGGTGTTCGCGCTTGGGTTGATGCTGATGCCGCTGCTGCACAAGGTATCCCACCCCAGCGCCGGCGGCGGCCATTAGCGCCTTGCCCCCGGCGGCGCGGCGGCGTTTACTGTGCGCTCTGGGGGAACGTCATGACCATGGTCGGCATCGCCGGATTTCTCGATCTTTCCTCTCCGACGCCCGAGGCGGCCCGGATCGCCGCCACCATGGCCGGCGGCGACGGACCCGGCTGGACGGATGCGGCGGCCGGCTTCGCGGTGGCGGCTGCGGCGGTGGCGGAATCCGGCGACGGCCGCTGGGTGGCCGCCGTGGACGGCGCCCTGCTCAACGCCACCGACCTGCGTGCCCGCCTGGCGCCCTGCGAGGGTCCGACGGACGCCGCCGTGGTGGCCGAGGCGGTGGCGCGCTGGGGCCTCGAGCGTGGGCTCCAGGCCGCCGAGGGCGCCATCACCGCCATCCTCTGGGACCGCGCCGAACGCGCGCTGCATCTGGTGCGCGACCGCTTCGGCGAATGCCGGCTGGCGTGGGGCCGGTTCGGCGGCGCGCTGCTGTTCGCCACCGACCTGGCGGCGTTGCGGCGCCATCCCGCTTTCGTGCCCGAGATCGATCGCGAAGCCCTGGCCGTCATGCTGGAGTTCGGCTTCGTGCCGTCGCCGCGCAGCATCTTCCGCCATGTCCACAAGCTGGCGCCGGCCGAGCTGCGGTCGATCCGCGGTGTCGACCAGGTGTCGCGCCCTCTGTGGCCGGCCGCCGAGCGCATGCGCGGCGCGGCCGACAGCTTCCAGGGCGGGCCGGCGGCGGCGGCGGAGCGCCTGAACCTGCTGCTGCGGGGATCGGTGTCGGCACGGCTGGATGTCGGCGGTCCGGTGGCGGTGCTGCTGTCGGGCGGGCCGGCGTCGTCGCTGGTGGCGGCGGTGGCCCGCGAGCTGGGCGGGCGGGTCCATGCCCTGACCCTGGCGGACACCCAGGTGGCGGCGGCGTGCGGCCGCTCGGTGGCCGCCAAGCTGGGGGTTCCCCACACCGAGCTATCCCTTCCTGACGCCGAGGCGGCCGAAATCCTGCGCGGGCTGCCGGCGCTGTGGGACGAGCCCTTCGCCCATCCCGGACAGGCGGGTGCCGTGCTGCTGGCCCGTGCCGCCGCCGGGACGGGTGCCCGCGTGATGCTGACCGGCGACGGGGCCGGGGCCCTGTTCGGCGGCTCGCCGCTCTATTCCGAGGTGGCCCGCGACTGGGCGGCGCTCCGCTCGGCCGGGCCGTGGCGGCGGCGGGCGGCGGGCTGGGTGGCTCGATGGCGCGCCAAGCCCGCCGACCACCGCGCCGACTCGCCGGCCGCCCTGTTGGCGGCGCGGCGGGCATTGTGGCGGGGATTGCCGCCGCCGGTGCCCGGCACCCAATCCTGGCTGCCGCCGTCGCCGGGCCTCGCCGACCCGGCGCTGGACTGCATGGCCGCCGCCCTGCTGGGCGTGTTGCCCGACCAGGTCTGC
>JBFMHS010000423.1:0-7095 GCA_040751765.1 Pseudomonadota bacterium
GCATCTGCCCCCAGCCCATGAAATTCTGACCGGAGGAAACAGGCCATGAAGGTCTACGCCTATACCCCCGCCGATGGCCGCCAGTGGTTGCCGGCACAGCATTACGAATCCCTCGGCCAGTGCGGCGGCAAGCATTACTTCGCCATCCCCGATGACGAGGAAATCCCCGAACAGCCGGAGGAGATCGGTTTCGCCCGAATCACCGACGCCGACGAATTGCGCCGGGTGGTCGAGACCGCCCCCTATTTCTTCCGCTGGCGCGGCAGCGCCGATCTGACCGCCGAAGCGGCCAAGGTCGGCATCGTGCTGGAGTAAGGCAAATGGCTGCGGAACAGCCCCCGGACATCTGGGCCGGCGTCGCCACCCAGTATGTCGGTGCCTGGGGGCAGGCGGCCCCCATGGTGCAGATCGCCGCCATCATCGCCGTGGTGATCGTGGTGGCGATCCTGGCCTGGGCGTGGTCGAGAAAGAAGGCAGGGCAGGAAACCACGGGCATTCCCGCCGAAGCCTTCGCCCATGTGGTCGAGGAACAGGCCCGCCAGACCGAGGCATTGCGCTCGGCGGTCGAGGGCCTGTCCGAGATCGTCCACGAGATGCGCAAGCTGCTGGAGGCCCGGACCTTCTGCCCGTTCCCGGTTCCGACCTGTACCGCCTCGGCCAAAGACACCGATGCCTGATCCTTCTCTCAGCCAGGCGCTGAGGGAAGCCTTCGCCTCCGCCCCGTCCGACACGGTGATCCTGGATACGCTGGAAATCTGGCACCCCAGCTTCACCGAGCCGATCCGGGTGGTGCGCGACCATGCCGACCTCATCGCCCGGCTGGAGGCCGGCGCACCGCGAGACGGTAGCCGCAAGGTCACCTTCACCGCGCTGGCCTTCGACTTCTCGCCGCCGCCGGTGGATACCGCTCCGGTCCCCGAAATCACCCTGTCCCTGGACAACGTCGGACAGGAACTGGCCGATGCCCTGGAAGCCGCCGCCATCAGCCAGGATGTGATCGAGGTCACCTGGCGGCCCTATCTCTCCACCGATCTGGAGGGGCCGCACATGGACCCGCCGATCACGCTGACGCTGACCGAGGTCGAGGCCGACACCCTGCGTGTCACCGGCCGTGCCCGCATGCTCGACATCGGCAACAAGGCGTTTCCCTCCATCACCTATACTGCCCGGCGCTTTCCCGGTCTGGCGCGGTGATATTTGCAGGGCGCGGCCCTGCACCCGCCAGGGACTCGGTCCCTGGACCCCATTCCTTCGAGGGCATCATGCACTGGGCTGCCGCCTATATCGGCCTGCCATGGTCACCCCATGGCCGGGGGCCGGACCTGTTCAATTGCTGGGAATTCGTCCGCACGGTGCAGGCCCGCCATTTCGGCCGCGTCCTGCCCGACATCGCCAATCCCCAGGACATGTTGGCCATGGGCCGGACCTTCCGCGACCACCCGGAACGACGGCGCTGGGCCAAGGTCGAGGTAGCGCAAGAAGGCGATTGCGTCCTGCTGCGCCGGTCCCGCCATCCCATCCATGTGGGCATCTGGCTCGACGTGGATGGCGGCGGTGTCCTGCACTGTGCCGAAGAGGCCGGGGTGGTGTTCCAGCGTCCCGACGCGCTCCGCCTCAACGGCTGGGCGGTGGAGGGCTTCTACCGGTTTTCGCCATGACCGCGTCCGCTGTCGAAGACGGCTCCGCCATCTGCGTCATCATCACCAATCCGTTCGAGCCGGTGGCCAGCCGCTCTGTTCACTCGGTGGGCGCTGGAAATACCGTGGCCGCCTTGCTGCTCGACTGCGGCATTGCCGAGGAAAGCTGGGCCGCCGGGCCGGAAATCCGTATCGGCACCGATCTCGTGCCGTCGGATATCTATGCCCTGCGGGTGATCGGCGAAGGCGACATCGTCACCGTGATCCGCTGGCCCATGGGCGGCGGGGGCGGTGGAGGCGGCGGCAAGAACCCGCTGCGCACGGTTCTGACCATCGCCGTTCTGGTCGCCTCGATCTATCTGGGGCCGGAAATCGCCCTGGCCATGGGCTACACCGCCACCGGCACCGCTGCCGCCATGGCCACCGCAGGCCTTGCCATGGTCGGCTCGGTGCTGGTCAACACCGTGATCCCAGCGCCCAGGCCCTCCATTCCCTCCATGAGCTGGGGCGGCAGCGGGGCCATCCCGGCGGCCAGCCCCACCTACAGCTTGCAGGCCCAGGGCAACCAGGCCCGGCTCGGCCAACCCGTCCCGGTGATCTATGGCCGCCACCTGATTTATCCCGACCTGGCGTGTGAGCCCTATCAGGATTACGTGGCCGGCGACCAATTCCTCTACCAGCTCCACGTCATCGGCCAGGGCGAATACGCGGTCGAGCAGATCCGCATCGAGGACACGCCCATCTCGTCCTTCGAGGAGGTGCAGACCGAAATCGTTCCGCCCGGCGGCGAGGTAACGCTGTTCGACCCGGATGTGATCACCGCCGCCGAGGTGGCGGGCCAGGAACTGGTGGCTTCCAATCTGGTAAAGACCGGGGACGATGGCTTCATCGGCCCGTTCACCGCCAATCCGGTGGACACTTCGGCGGGAGCCCTGGGCATCGACGTGGTCATGCCGCGCGGTCTCTATTACGCCAATGATGGCGGCGGCCTCGATACCCGCACTGTTCAATGGCGGGTGGACGCTCGCCCCATCGACGAGAACGGCGATCCCCTGGCCGAGTGGTCGGTGCTGGGCAGTGAAAGCCAAACCGCCGCCACCAACTCTCCCATCCGCCTGTCCTTCCGCTACACCGTTACTCCCGGCCGCTACGAGGTCCGCCTCATGCGCCTGGACACCAAGGACACCGCCGAGCGGGCCGGGCATGAAATCCGCTGGGCGGCGCTGCGGGCCTATCTCGTCGGCCAGCCCGATTTCGGCTCCGTCACCCTGCTGGCGGTGAAGATGCGGGCCACCGACAACCTGTCGCAGCGGTCCAGCCGGATGATCAACGTCATCGCCACCCGCAAGCTGCCGGTGTGGTCGGCCGATGGCGGGTGGTCGGCTCCTCAGCCGACCCGCTCCATCGCCTGGGCCTTCGCCGACGCCTGCAAGGCGCAGTACGGCGGCAAGCTGGCCGATGCCCGCATCGATTTGAAGGCCCTGCTGGCCCTGGATGCCATCTGGGCCGCCCGTGGCGACAGCTTCGACGCGGTGTTCGACACCAGCATGACGGTGTGGGAGGCGCTGACCCGCATCGCCCGATGCGGCCGCGCCGTGCCCATTCAGCAAGGCGGCATCGTGCGGATCATCCGCGACCAGCCCCAGACCATCCCGGTGGCCATGTTCGGGCCGCGCAACATCGTCAAAGGCTCGTTCAAGATCAAATACGTCATGCCCGGCGAGGACACCGCCGACGCGGTGACGGTGGAGTATTTCTCGTCGCGCACCTGGAAGCCCGACGAGACGACGGCAAAGCTGCCCGACAGCCGCGGCGATAATCCGGCCAAGGTCAATCTGTTCGGCTGCACCGCCAAGGACCACGCCCAGCGGGAAGGTCTCTACATCGCCGCCAACAACCGCTACCGCCGACGCCTGGTCAGCTTCCGCACCGAGTTGGAGGGCATGATCCCCACCTACGGCGATCTGGTCGCCATCACCCACGACATGCCCCGCTGGGGGCAAGGCGGTGAGGTGATCGGCCACCAGGGCGACGTGCTGGCCCTGTCCGAGCCGGTGGAATGGACCGAGGGAGCAACCCATTACCTGGCGTTGCGCCGCCGGGACGGTGGGCTGGCCGGGCCATTCCGGGCCGAGGCCGTGCCGGGTGATCCAGCCCTGGTCCGCGTCCTCGATCCGCTGACTGTTACCCCCTATGTCGGCGGCTCTGAGGAACGGACGTATTTCAGCTTCGGCCCCGGCCAGGCCTGGGCGCAGTCCGGTCGCGTCCTGGGTATCCGTCCCCGTGGCGAGCAGGTGGAGATCACCGCCGTCGCCGAAGATTTCCTCGTCCACATAAACTGAGGCCCCCATGCTGACCGCAGACATCCTGCGCGCCGCCCTACCGGCGGCGCGGCCCACCGATCTTGCCCGCTTCGCCAACCCGCTGGCCGAAGGTTGTGCCGAATGGGGCATCGAGACGCCCCTGCGGCTGGCAGCGTTCCTGGCCCAGATCGCCCATGAGAGCGGACAGTTGCGCACCCTGGCCGAGAACCTCAACTACTCCGCCGAGGCGCTGCTGCGGGTGTTTCCCCGCCACTTCGACCCCGCCCAGGCCGCCGCCTATGCCCGCCAGCCGGAACGCATCGGTTCCAAAGTTTACGCCAACCGCATGGGCAATGGCGATGAGGCCAGCGGTGACGGCTGGCGCTATCGCGGGCGCGGCCTCATCCAGGTCACCGGCAAGGCGAATTATGCCGCCTGCGGCACCGCCCTCGGCCTCAACCTGATTGCCCAGCCCGAACTGCTGGAACAGCCGGTCGCTGCGGCCCATTCGGCCGCTTGGTTCTGGCATAGGAACGGCCTCAACCGACCAGCCGATGCCCGCGACATCGAAACCATTACGCGGCGCATCAACGGCGGCCTCACCGGACTCGACGACCGCAAGGCCTGTTACGCCCGTGCCTGTGCCGCCCTGGAGGTATCCCATGAACCTGCTTGATCTCCTCGGCGATGCCGCCGCCATCGCCGCCAACCCGGTCGCCGGTCTCGCCAAGGTGGCCCTCGACGTTGCCCCCGACATCGCTGGCCTGTTCGGTGACGATGCCGAGAAGGCGGTGGGCAAGCTGGCCGACACCGTCCGCGCCATCACCGGCACCGACGATCCCGTTCAGGCCCGCGAGGCTTTGGCCGATCCCAATCTGGTGTTCCAGCTTCGCTCCCAGGCCCAGGCATTCGCCCACGAGGAGCGGATGCAGCAGATGACCAACGCCGTCACCACGCTGACCGCCACCCTGGCCGACCGCCAGGATGCCCGTGCCCGTGACGCCGAATTCATCAAGTCCGGTCGCAGCAACACCCGCGCCAACGTGCTGCTGGTCACCGCCGGCATGGGCATCATTGGCGGAATTGCCTTCATGGTGTTCGGCCACGTCGATGGCAACACCGCCGTTGGCGGCTGCATCATCTCGGTGGTCACTCTGCTGGCGGGCAAGTTCGCCACCGCTTTCGATTTCGAGTTCGGCGGATCGGCGGATTCCGAGCAGACCCGCACCCTGCTGGCGCAGGCGCCGCCCATCGGGAAATAGACCTACTTGCATCACAACGACGCGGCCGACCAGGGGATATTCCCTGGTCGGCCGCTTTCGTCGTTTGAGGCCGGTGCATGGGGCCTTATTTCCGCATCATCGCCGGTCGTTTCCGCGCCACGCCCCCCATCCAGCGCTTGCCGTCCTTGGCCATGTCCCAGGGATTGGTCTTTTCCCGCCGGTGGGGGATGTCATCGTCATCGGCATTCAGGACGCACCGGACGGCGGATCGCCAACGGCGGTTGGCGATCCGCTTGTCCGCCTTCTCGCTTTCGGCGGTCGTGTTGCCGAAGATCGGTGTGCGTCGGTATGAGCGGGCCATGGATCACCCCTTGAGGAACTCGCCCACCACCTGCGGCACGGCGGCGTCGAAGCCGGCGCAGCCGAGGGACAGCGGGTCGTCGTCGGGGACGACGGAGCCGGAATTGGCCGTCGCCGCCAGCACCACCGCCTTGGCGGCCGGATTGACCGTTTCACGATACCGCTTCAGCGCCTGGACGGGATGTTCGCGGCCGGCCCAGGTTTCGTTGTCGGTGATGACGACGATGGCGTCGACCTCCAGCTTGCGCTTCAGCGCATGGTGGACCGGCAGGGCGATGTCGGTGCCGCCGTTCCACTGCCCGAACAGGCGCACGACATCATCCAGGCGCTGGCGGGGCGTCAGCGGAGCGGCGTGGAGGTCGGTGTCGAAGGCCACCACCTCGACCTGCTTCTCGACCCGCACGAAGGCCATCGCCATGGCCGCCGCCGCCTCCATGGCCGAAAGGCAGGCCGAGCCGGCGCAGCGGGTGCCGTGCATGGACCCCGAGACATCGACGCCCACCAGAAGGCGCCGGCCCGTCGGCTGAACCGAGGCGAAAGACCGGTCGAACGCCGTGTCGAGGGCGTCCACCACCGCCGGCACTGGCGTCCAGGTCAGCTTGCCCCGCTCGCCGTGTCCTTGGGCATAGGTCTTGAGCGCCAGCAGGACCTGCACCGGGTGGATTCGGGCCCGGTTGAGCGCATCGCTGTCACCCAACCGGCGGACGATGTCGCTGGCGGCCACGGAGCCAGGACTCAGCACGCCTATCTGGCTCAGCTTGCCGAGATTGCGGATGAGCGCGCCCTGCGGCATGTCGGCCAGCAAGGATTCCCACACCTCGGGCGCGGTCAGCAGTTCGGTCGGCACCGCCTCGCGCGGCAGCCGTCGTTCCCGGATGATGGCCGCCGCTTCGGCGGGGCCGACCGCCTCACGCAACCGGTACAGGCCATCGATCAGCGGGAAGGCCGCCCGGACGGCGGAAACCGCTTCGTCCTGCGCCGGATGGGCGATCCAGTCGAACAGGAGGCGGCTGCGCGGCTCGTCGGTCAGCGGGTGCGCCAGGCGCAGCAGGTCGCGCAGCGACCAGCCGCCGCGGTTCATGTACTTCACCGCCTGCAAGGCCAGTCGTTCGGGATCCTGGGCGGTGAACCAGGTGGCCACACCACGTCGCAAGCCGCGCCCCCAGCCACGAAACCCCTCGACCATGTCGGCGAAGGCGAGCATGTGGGTGCCGGTGCGGGCGACACGGGGCAGTGCGGCAAGGGCGGCCCGCCGCGTCGACTCGGCTTCCGCCGCCGCCGCCATGGCCAGTACGAACAATGCGGGGTCGTTTCGTGGCGCCCGACCGGCCTGGCTGACCTCCACCGCGCGGGCCACCACCCGCGGGCCATCCTCCGCCAAGCACCGCAGCACGGCCATGGCGTTGTCGCGAGTGAGAGCCCGCTCGCTCACATAATAGGTACCGTCCTCGGACCCAAGCAGCAGGAAGCCATCCAGCCGCCCCCAATCACCCACCGCGTACCAGTGGCCGCCGGCATTGTTGGGAACCTGGCCCCCCAGCGGTTCGCTTTGCGGAACCGCGTTCTGGGGCA
>JBFMHS010000424.1:0-7556 GCA_040751765.1 Pseudomonadota bacterium
GGCCAAGCCGACGCCCAAGCCGGCCGCCAAGCCGGCCGCCGCGGCCCCGGCCGACGACGACTGGAAGGAGTTCTAGGAAAAGCCCCTCCAGCCTCCCCCCGCGCCCGCGCGGGGGGAGGCTTTCCGTGCAGCGTGCAGATTCATTGACCTCGCCCCGTGACCGGCATAGGTTTCCGCCTTTCCGAAACCGAAAGACAGCAGCCATGTCCGACCTTTCCGACCTCGCCCGCAGCTCTTCCGCCTGGCCCTTCCAGGAGGCCAAGGCCCTTCTCGACGAGCGGCTGAAGGGGCGGAAACCGGAAAAGGGGTACGTGCTGTTCGAGACCGGCTACGGCCCGTCGGGACTGCCGCATATCGGCACCTTCGGCGAGGTGGTCCGCACCACCATGGTCCGCAACGCCCTCAAGGTGCTGGCGCCCGACCTGCCCAGCCGCCTGTTCGCCTTTTCCGACGACATGGATGGCCTTAGGAAGGTGCCCGACAACATCCCCAACAAGGAGATGGTCGCCAAGCACCTGGGCAAGCCGCTGACCCGCATCCCGGATCCGTTCGGCACCCACGAAAGCTTCGGCCACCACAACAACGCCCGCCTGCGCGGCTTTTTGGATTCGTTCGGATTCGAGTACGAGTTCCAGTCGGCCACCGACTGGTATACCTCGGGCCGCTTCGACGCCACGCTGCTCAAGGTGCTGGAGCACTACGACGAGGTCATCAACGTGGTGCTGCCGACGCTCGGCGAGGAACGCCGCCAGACCTATTCGCCCTTCCTGCCCGTCTGCCCCGAGACCGGCATCGTGCTGCAGGTCCCGGTGGTCGAGCGCAACCTGGCCGCCGGCACCATTGTCTACAAGCGCGACGACGGCAAGCTGGTCGAGACCCCGGTCACCGGCGGCGCCTGCAAGCTGCAATGGAAGGCTGACTGGGGCATGCGCTGGGTAGCGCTGGGCGTCGACTACGAGATGAGCGGCAAGGACCTGATCCCGTCGGTGGAGCTGTCGTCCAAGATCGCCCGCATCCTGGGCGGGCGGCCGCCCGTGAACCTGACCTACGAGCTGTTCCTGGACGACCAGGGCCAGAAGATCTCCAAGTCCAAGGGCAACGGCCTCGCCGTCGAGGACTGGCTGAAATACGCCCCGCAAGAGTCGCTGGCCCTGTTCATGTACCAGAAGCCCAAGGCGGCCAAGCGGCTGTATTTCGACGTCATCCCCCGCGCGGTGGACGAATACCTGACCTTCCTGGGCAAGTTCGAGGAGACCGAGGACGCCGCCAAGCGCCTGGATAATCCGGCCTGGCACATCCACAACGGCACCCCGCCCAAGGAGGAGGCGCACCTGTCGTTCAGCATTCTGTTGAACCTGGCCGGCGTCTGCAACGCCGAGGACAAGGCGGTGCTGTGGGGCTTCATCAAGCGCTACGCCCCGGGCGCCAGCCCCGAGACCGCCCCCATCCTCGACGGGCTGGCCGGCTACGCCGTCGCCTACTACCAGGACTTCGTGAAACCCAACAAGAAGTATCGTGCCGCCACCCCCGACGAGGCACAGGCCTTCGCCGACCTTGCCGCCAGGCTGCGCGCGCTGCCCAAGGACGCCAGCGCAGAGGACATCCAGGCGGTGGTCTACGACATCGGCAAGCGTGACGCCTTCCCCGAACTGAAGGCGTGGTTCAAGTCGTGCTACGAAGTGCTGCTGGGCCAGGACCAGGGCCCGCGCATGGGCAGCTTCATCAAGCTCTACGGCATCGACGAGACCGTGGCCCTGCTGGACAAGGCCGTGCGCGGCGAGGCGATGGAGTAGTCGGCGGGTTTGGTTTTTCTAGCCCGCCCCCGCCTTTTTCCCGGCTTGGCTCCCTTCACCCTTTGGCGCATCCTGCGCGCATGAATGCGACCACTCGTGTCCTGTTCGGCGGCATGTTGGCCTGCGCGGTGGCGCTGGGACTGGGGCGGTTCGCCTTCACGCCCATCCTGCCGGTGATGCAGGCCGAATGGGGCCTGACCACCGTGGGGGCCGGCATCCTGGCGGGGTCCAACAACCTGGGCTATCTGGTGGGCGCCCTGTGGGCCGGGCTGGTGCGCTCCGACGCCCAGCGGCACCGGCTGCTGATGGCGGGGCTGGTGGTGCTGGTGGCGTCGCTGGCGGCCATGGCGCTGACGCCGTCCGAGATCCTGTGGAACCTGATCCGCCTGGCGGCCGGCATCGCCTCGGCCTGGGTGTTCGTGCTGGCCTCGGCCCTGGTGGTGCCGCGACTGGCCGAACTGGGCCACGCCCGGCTGGCCGGCTGGCATTTCGGCGGTGTCGGGCTGGGCATCGCGATGTCGGGCACCATGATCGCCTGGATTGCCAATGCCTGGGGCGCAGCCGCCGGCTGGTGGGCCACCGCCGCCGTCGCCGGGGGCATGGCATGGACGTCGTGGCCGATCCTGCGCGACGCCCATCCCCGCGCCGACGCCCAGGCGACGCCGGCCACGCCGCTGGCGTTCTCCTTGCCGCTGCTGGCGGCGGCCTATTTCTGCGAGGGCACCGGCTACATCGTCACCGGCACCTTCCTGGTGGCGCTGGTCAAGGCCACGCCCGGGCTGGCGCCGTTGGCCGACCTGTCCTGGGTGCTGGTGGGGCTGGCCGCCCTGCCCTCGGCGGCGGCGTGGTCGTGGGTGGCCGCCCACAAGGGCTTCCTGCCCGCCCTGGTGACCGCCCACGCGGTGCAGACCATCGGCGTGGCACTGCCGGCGCTGTCCGCCCATCCGGCGGCGGTGCTGGCCGGCGCGGTGCTGTACGGCGGCACCTTCCTGGGCATCGTTGGAATGGCGCTGGCCATGGGCCGGGCCATCACGCCCGACCGCCCGGCGCGCACCATGGGACTGCTGACGGCGGCATTCGGAGTGGGGCAGATCATCGGCCCGGTGGTGGCGGGCCGGCTGGCCGAGGGGGGAGACTGGACGGCGGCGCTGGGCTTCGCAGCCGCCGCGACGGCGGCGGGTATCCCTCTGCTGCTGGCCGGACGGATCAGGTCAGCGCCGGCATCGGATCGTCGGCGGCATCCAGCGCGCTGATCCCGCGCTCATCGAACTCGCCGATGCACGCCTCGACCACCTTGGGATCGTAGCGGGCGCCGGCGCCCTGCTTGATTTCGGCTATGGCGGCGTCGATGCCCAGGCTGGGGCGATAGGGCCGGTGCGAGGCCATGGCCTCGACCACATCGGCCACGGCCACGATGCGCGCCTCCAGGATGATCCGCTCGCCGGGCAGGCCCAACGGATAGCCGGTGCCGTCCATGCGCTCGTGGTGCTGGGCGACGATCTGGGCCACCGGCCAGGGGAACTCGATGTCCTTGACGATGGCCTCGCCGATGCCGGGATGGGTGCGGATAACCGCCAGGGCGTCGGCCGACAGCTTGCCGGGCCGGGTCAGGAACTCGGCGGGGACGTTGATCTTGCCGATGTCGTGGATCAGCGCCCCGGTGCGCAGCCCCTCGAGCCGGTCGGCCGACAGCCCCAGGCGGGCGCCGATGGCCTCGGCCAGCTTGGCGACGCGGCGCTGGTGGCCGGCGGTATAGGGATCGCGCATCTCCAGGGTCAGCGACACTGCCTTGACGGTCTGGACCAGGACCCGCTTGAGCCGCTCGGCGGCGATGCGCCGCTCCTCGTCGATCTCCTTGCGCTCGATGGAGTGCAGCACGGTGCGGCGGATCAGATGGCCGTCGCCCTGGCCCTTGACCAGATAATCCTGGCATCCGTGCTGGACGGCGCGGCGGCCGACTTCCTCGTCGTCAAGGCCGGTGAACACCACCACCGGCAGGTTGGGAACTGCCGCGCGCATGGAGTCGATGGTCGACATGCCCTGGGAATCGGGCAGCGACAGGTCGAGCAGGATGGCGTCGAAGGGGGTGGAGGCGGCGGTGGCGATGGCCTCGCCCAGCGATCCGGCGACCGTAACGGCGAAGCCACCCACCTCGGCCAACAGAACCTGGACCAGCCGGGCATCCCCCGGATTGTCCTCGACCATCAGCAGGCGGATCGGTCCCGTCAACGGGTCCCTCATGATCAAATCTCCGGCTAACACCTTAATACAAAAGTCTACCCCGAATGGTCAAGGAAGTGTCATGCAGCTTTGCCGGCTCGCCATGACAACTCGGCGGGACTCAGGCGCCTTCGGCCACCACCAGCACCCGGCCCAACACCCCCAGCGTCTCCACCGAGCCCAGCCGGGCGGTCGAGAACACCACGTGGTCGCGGTATTCCATGCCGGCAGTGGCCAGCGAGGCCATGCCGCCGCACATCAGCCGCCCCAGGTCGCCGGCCCGGCCGCAGTCCTGACTGGCGCGCTCGACCATGCGGCGGGCGTGGTGCTCCTCGCGCGGGTTCGAGGCGGCCAGGGCCGCGAACAGGGCGAGGCCGAAGGCGATGCTTTTGACCATGGGGAAATCCTCCGCTGCTTGACCGTCGGGCCTTGCTAGCAGCGGAGCGCGCCGTTCTGGCGTGTCAAAACGTGATCAAGCGGACTTCTTGCCGCCGCCGATGCGGGGTTCCTCGCCCTTGAGCAGGCGGACGATGTTGGCATGGTGGCGGATGAAGCCCAGCACCGCCAGGCCGGCGGCCATGGCCGCCGTCGCGGGGCCTTGGAAGACCCAGGCGTAGGCCGGCGCCAGCGCCAGCGCCACCAAAGCCGACAGCGACGAGATGCGGAACAGCCCCGCCACCGCCAGCCAAGTGCCGACGCAGGCCAGCCCCACCGGCCAGGCCACCGCGAACAGGGTACCCAGGGTGGTGGCGACGCCCTTGCCGCCCTTGAATCCCAGCCAGACCGGGAAGTTGTGCCCCAGCACGGCGGTGAAGCCGGCCACCAGGGCGGCGTCGTGGCCGGCGAGAACCAGCGCCGCCAGCGCCGCGATGGCGCCCTTGCCGCCGTCCAGCAACAGCGTCGCCAGGGCCAGCCCCTTGCGGCCGGTGCGCAACACGTTGGTGGCGCCGATATTGCCCGAGCCGATGGTCCGGATGTCGCCCAGGCCGGCGGCCTTGGTCAGCACCAACCCGAACGGGATCGAGCCCAGCAGGTAGCCGAGGGCGGCGGCGACGGCGATCTCAACCACGCTCGAACACCGTGCGGCCGTCGATGACGGTGCGCATCACCATGCCCTGGACCGGGCGGCCGTCAAAGGGCGAGTTCTTGGATTTGGACCGGAAGCGGCCGGGCTCGACCACCCAGCCGCGGTCGGGTGCGAACAGGGTCAAGTCGGCGGCGGCGCCAACCTTCAGGCGGCCCGCCGCCAAGCCGAGGATGTCGGCCGGCGCGCAGGTCACCAGCCTGAGCGCGTCGAGCAGCCCGAGATGGCCGTTGTGGACGAGTTCCAGCGTCACCGCCAACAGGGTTTCCAGCCCCACGCCCCCGAACTCGGCCACCGCGAAGGGCACCCGCTTGGAGTCGGCGTCCTGGGGGGCGTGATCCGAGGCGATGGCGTCGATGGTGCCGTCCCTGAGCCCCGCGACCACCGCCTGGCGGTCGGCCTCGGCGCGCAGCGGCGGCGACAGCTTGGCGAAGGTGCGGTAATCGCCCACCGCCAGCTCGTTCAGCGAGAAATAGGGCGGCGCCGTCTCGCAAGTGACGGCCAGTCCCTTGGCCTTGGCGCGGCGGATGACCTCGACGCCCTCGGCGGTAGAGACGTGGGCGGCGTGATAGCGTCCGCCGGTCATCTCGACCAGCCGCATGTCGCGCTCCAGCATGATCACCTCGGCCGCCACCGGTATGCCCGACAGGCCCATGCGGGTCGCCAGCTCGCCCGAGTTCATCACCCCGGTGGCCAGGGTCGGCTCCTCGGGGTGCTGGACGATCATGGCGCCGAAGGTGGCGGCATAGGACAGGGCGCGGCGCATGAGCTGGGCGTTGCCGATGGCCTTGACGCCGTCGGTGAAGGCCAGCGCGCCGGCCTCGAACAGCATGCCCATTTCGGTCAGCTCGCCGCCCTCCAGGTTCTTGGAGGCGGCGGCATAAGGATAGACCTTGGCAAGGCCATTCTTGCGGGCGCGGCGGGCGACGAATTCGACACTGGCGACGTCGTCGATCACCGGCTCGGTGTTGGGCAGGCAGACCATGGAGGTGACGCCACCGGCCACCGCCGCCTCGCCGGCGGTGCGCAGGGTCTCCTTGTGCTCCTCGCCCGGCTCGCGGACCTGCACGCGCATGTCGACCAGGCCGGGGGCCAGGCACAGGCCATGGCAGTCGATCACCTCGATGCCCGACGGCACCCCGCCCTGGAACAGGCCGGGACCGACATCGGCGATGATCTCGCCGTTGGTCAGCAGGGCGCCCGGCGAATCCAGGCCCGAGGCCGGGTCGAGCAGACGGGCGTTGACATAGGCCACTAGGCCGGGCGTGCGGGCGGACATCAGCAATTCCCCCCGGTCTCGGGAAGGTGGCGGGTCAGCAGGTCGAGGCAGGCCATGCGCACGGCGACGCCCATCTCCACCTGCTCGCGGATCAGCGAGCGTTCGACGTCGTCGGCGACGTCGGAATCGATCTCGACGCCGCGGTTCATGGGGCCGGGATGCATGATCACCGCGTCGGGCTTGGCCTGGGCCAGCTTCTCGTAGTCCAGGCCGAAGAAGTGGAAGTACTCGCGGATGGAGGGGATGAAGTTGCCCTTCATGCGCTCGTTCTGGATGCGCAGCATCATCACCACGTCGACGTCGCGCAAGCCCTGGCGCATGTCGTGGAACACCTCGACGCCCATGCGGTCGACCTGGGTGGGGATCAGGGTGCGTGGGCCGACCAGCCGCACCCGCGCGCCCATGGCGTTGAGCAGGTAGATGTTCGAGCGCGCCACCCGCGAATGGAGCACGTCGCCGCAGATGGCCACCGTCAGCCCTGCGATGCCACCCTTGCGGCGGCGGATGGTCAACGCGTCCAGCAGCGCCTGTGTCGGATGCTCGTGGCTGCCGTCGCCGCCGTTGATCACCGCGCAGTTGACCTTTTCCGACAGCAGCTTGACCGCGCCCGAATCGCCGTGCCGGACCACCAGCACGTCCAGGTGCATGGCGTTGAGCGTCATGGCGGTGTCGATCAGCGTCTCGCCCTTGGCGATGGACGAGCCGGCCACCTGCATGTTGATGACATCGGCGCCCAGGCGCTTTGCTGCCAGCTCGAAGCTGGTCCGCGTGCGGGTCGAGTTCTCGAAGAACAGGTTGACCACCGTGCGCCCCTGCAAGAGCGTCTTGCGCTTGTCGACGGAACGGTTCTGCTCGACGTAGCCATCGGCCAGGTCGAGGATGTCGGTGATCTCCTGCGGGCCCAGGCCCTGGATGCCGAGGAGATGGCGGTGCGGGAAGCGCGCGTCGGTCATGATGGCCGAACTATATGTGCGCGCCCGCCGCCCCGCAAGCGGGCCCTTGGCGTGGCGTGCATGCCCGCATGCAGGATGGGGTGATGACCCGAGAAAAAAAACTGGCTAGGATTGGATCGATTTTCGAAACATGCATCTCGTGTAAACAAAGTTTAAACCAGGGATGGCGACTTGGTGAGAAACAACAAGCAAAACACCACGGGATCCTTCGAAGGGGTCCGGCTGAC
>JBFMHS010000425.1:0-12058 GCA_040751765.1 Pseudomonadota bacterium
GATGGACGCAGCATGCAGACCGCGCGGGAAATGGTTCCGGCCGACGACGACCAGCCTGCCGCCCGATCGCCGGCGCGGTCGATGACGCTTGATGCCGGCTTTCGCCCGTTCAGCCGCGGCATCGGCCTGCGCCTGCTGACGCTGATCGTGCTGTTCAGCTCGGTGGTGACGCTGCTGTCGACCCTGTCGCAGCTCTATTTCGACTACCACCGAGACGTCTCGGACATCGAGCGGCGGCTGGTGGAGATCGAGCGCACCTATCTCGGCAGCCTGGCCGGCAGCCTGTGGCACGTGGACATCGACCAGCTGCGCCTGCAACTGGAAGGCCTGCTGCGCCTGCCCGACATCGAGCTGCTGGAGGTCCGGGAAACCGTTGGCAGCGTCGCCAATCCGCTGGTCATCCGGGTCGGCGCCCCGCAGGGCAGCTCGGTCATCGCCAGGGACTACACCATCGTTTACGACGACCGCGGCACCGTGCGTCCCATCGGCGTCCTGCACGTCTCGGCGAGCCTCGAGGGCGTCTATCGCCGCCTGCTGGACCGGGCGGTGGTGATCCTGGTCACGCAAGGCGTCAAGACCTTCCTGGTGTCCTTGTTCATCCTCTACATCGTCCACCGCCTGGTCACCCGCCATCTGGTGGCAATCGCCGAGTTCCTGGGCGAATTCACGCTGCATTCGGGCGAGGCGCTGGTGCTCAGGCGTCGTAAGCCGCCGGCACGCGACGAACTGGACCAGATGGTCGATGCGTTCAACGACATGCGCGGCAACCTCGCCCGGGCCTACGAAGACCTGCGCGAGGCCAACGTGGCGCTGGTGCGCGACAACGAGGCGCGCCGCCGGGCCGAGGAGGAGGTCAACCGCCTCAACGCGGTGCTGGAACAGCGCGTCCGCCAGCGCACCGCCGAACTGGAGGCCGCCAATGCCGAACTGTCGTCCTTCGCCTATTCGGTGTCCCACGACCTGCGGGCGCCGCTGCGGCGCATCGAGGGCTTCGGCCAGATGCTTCAGGACAACTATGTCGAGGTCATCGACGAGAAGGGGCGCCATTACCTGGAGCGCATCCGCGCCGGCACCCGCGAAATGGCCGAGATGATCGACAGCTTCCTCAAGCTGTCGCGCTCGACCCGCGGCGAGTTGACGGTCGAGCCTCTGGACCTGTCGGCGATGGTGGTCGAGACCGTCGCCAAGCTGGAGGAAAAGGACCCCGAGCGCGTGGTCCGCGTCGACATCCAGCCGGCGGTGGTTGCCGAGGGCGACCGCAAGCTGATGGCGGTGGTGCTGTCCAACCTGCTGGAGAACGCCTGGAAATACACCCGCCGCGCCGAGACCGCGGTGGTCGAGTTCGGCATGCGCGAGGAGGCCGGCCGGCCGGTCTATTTCATCCGCGACAACGGTGCCGGCTTCGACATGGCTTTCGTGGACCGGCTGTTCATCCCCTTCCACCGCCTGCACAAGGCCGAGGATTTCGAGGGGATCGGCATCGGCCTGGCGACCGTCCAGCGCATCATCGCCCGCCATGGCGGGCGCGTGTGGGCCGAAGGGGAGCCCGGGCGGGGGGCGACGTTCAATTTCACCTGCTGGGAAGGGAGAGAACCCGGTGAGCAGTCAAACGATCCTGCTGGTCGAGGATAACCCGGACGACGTGGAGCTGACCTTGCTGGCCTTCCGGCGCAGCCGCATGGCCAACGAGATCCTCGTCGCCTGGAACGGCGAGGAGGCCCTGGACTACCTGTTCGCCACCGGCCAGTACGCCAGCCGCGACGTCAACGACCCGCCGGCGCTGGTGCTGCTCGACCTCAAGCTTCCCGGGCTGGGCGGGCTGGACGTCCTGCGCAAAATACGCGAACATCCCGTCACCCGTCGCGTACCCGTGGTCATCCTCACCACGTCGGACGACGAGCAGGACATCGTCAACGGCTACAATCTGGGTGTGAACAGCTACATCCGCAAACCGGTCGATTTCAGTTCCTTCGTGGGCGTCGTCGACCAACTGGGGCTTTACTGGCTGGTGGTCAATACGCGATCGCCGGTCTAGCGCCGGGCCGGAGGGGGGCGCATGGGCAAGCCGCTCAAGGTACTCGTCGTGGAGGATTCTCCCGACGATGCCGAGCTGATGATCGCGGAACTGCAGCGCGGCGGGTTCGATCCCGTCGCGCGCCGCGTCGAGACTTTGCCCGATCTCAGGGACGCCCTGGCCGGCGAATTGTGGGACGTGGTGCTGAGTGATTGCCAGCTGCCCAGCCTCAACGCCGACCTGGCGCTGACCGCCCTTCAGGACAGCGGCCGCGACCTGCCTTTCATCATCCTGTCCGGAGTGGTGAAGCCCGAGGACGCGGTCAGCCTGCTCAAGCGCGGCGCCCACGACTTCATCAGCAAGGACGCGCTCGCCCGGCTGGTTCCCGCCGTCGAGCGCGAGCTGCGCGAGGCGGTCGAGCGCGCGCAACGGCGCATCGCCGAGGAACGCGTGCGCATCCTGTCGCTGGCGGTGGAACAAAGCCCGGTATCGGTGGTCATCACCGGTCGCGACGGCGTCATCCAATACGTCAATCCGAAGTTCCAGCAGGTCACCGGCTATGGCTTCGGCGAGGCGGTGGGCATGCCGCTGGACTTCACGCGCCAGGATGCCGAGCAAGCCGACTCGCCGGCGGAGCTGTGGAACACGGTCCGCCGCGGCGAGGAGTGGCGCGGCGAAATGTGCAACCGCCGCCGCGACGGCACCACCTTCTGGGAGCGGGTCAGCGTGTCGTCGCTCAAGAACGACGACGGCAGGATCACCCATTTCATCGCGGTCAAGGAGGACATCACCGAGCAGCGCATGCGCGACCTCGAGCTGCACCGCGCGTTGGACCAGCTGACCGAAAGCAACACGGAGCTGGAGCGCTTCGCCTACGTCGCCTCGCACGACCTCCAGGAGCCGCTGCGCACCATCACCCTCTACACCCAGCTGCTGGAGCGCGACTATCGCGGCAAGCTGGGCGAGTCGGCCGACGATTACGTCGCCTTCATCATCCAGTCCGCCAAGCGGATGCACACCCTCATCAACGACCTGCTCAACTATTCCCGCATCACCGGCAAGGGGCTTCCCTTCAGCCGCTTCAAGGCGTCGGATTCGGTGATGTCGGCGCTGCTGAACCTTCAGGAGGGCATCCGCGAGACCGGCGCCGAGATCGATCTGGGCGAGATGCCCGAGGTGATCGCCGACGGCGTCCAGCTGATGCAGCTGTTCCAGAACCTGATCGGCAACGCCATCAAGTTCCACAAGCCCGGCCGCCGCCCCCACATCCGCATCGGCGCCGAACAGCAGGACGGCGAGTGGGTGTTCTTCGTCGCCGACAACGGCATCGGCATCGAACAGAGCGAGCAGGACGTCTTTGAGATTTTCCGACGCCTGCATACCGCCCAGGCCTATCCCGGCACCGGCGTGGGGCTGGCCATCTGCAAGCGCATCGTCCAGCGCCACAACGGCCGCATCTGGATGAACTCGACCCTGGGCGAGGGCGCCACCTTCTTCTTCACCCTGGGCACCGGCGACCAGCAGTGAGCCGGCCGACCCTCCATGTCTGCGTCAACCGCCGCCTGGGCGGCGCCGGTTCCTGCGCCGCCGCCGGCTCCGAGGCGCTGGTCGTGGCGCTGCGGGCCGAACTCGCACGCCGGGGCCTGGACTGGACGGTCGCTGCCAACCCTTGCATGGCCCACTGCGCCGTCGGCCCCAATCTCAAGGCCGCACCCGGCGGCCCGTTCCTGCATCATTGCCGCCCGGGCGATGCGGCTGGCATCATCGACCAACTGCTGGCGGAATGGAGACCGAAGGGGAGATGATCATCTTCGACCTGCGCGAAGAGGCGAGGCTCGTGTCGCTTCTTTATCTGGTCGGCGGCATCGCCGTGGTCCTCGGGGTGTTGGCGTTCCTGCCCCGGGCGTTGCGCGACCGGCTGCCCGACGCCCTGGCGGAGGCGGCGCGGCCGCTTACCCTGGTCTTCTCCCTCGCCGCCGCCGCCCTGGCCTGGAGCGAGATGGATGAGCGCGGGCAGGCCGACCAGCTGGTGGAACGATGCCTGGCCGGCGGCTGCACCTTCGTGGAAGGGCCGGTCAGCGACGTGGAGCCGGTGCACGCGGTCGGCTCGGGAAGCCGCTTCACGCCGCCGCTCCAGGGCGGCTCCTTCCGGGTGGCCGGGACCTACTACGCCCATTACCCCCGCGACAATTCCGACTACAGCCCGGCCAACGCCCTGCAAAACGGCGACTGGGCGCGGGTCCACAGCGATGGCGACCGGGTGGTGCTGGTCGAGCGGGTCGACCGGTGACGACGCCCCGATGATTCCCGTCACCCGCCGCATCGTTCTCGACGAGGCCGAGATCGAGGAGAGCTTCATCCGGTCGTCGGGGGCGGGCGGGCAGAACGTCAACAAGGTGGCGACCGCCGTGCAGCTGCGCTTCGACGTGCGCAACTCGCCCAGCCTGCCCGAGCCGGTGCGCGAGCGGCTGGAGCGCCTGGCCGGGCGGCGGCTGACCCGCGACGGCGTGCTGGTGATCACCGCCCAGCGCTTCCGCACCCAGGACCAGAACCGCCAGGACGCGCTGGAACGCCTGTTGGAGCTGATCCGCGAGGCGGCCAAGCCGCCGCCGCCGGTCCGCCGCCCCACCAAGCCGACCAAGGGCAGCCAGCAGCGGCGACTGGAGGGCAAGGCCAAGCGTTCCGTGGTGAAGAGCCTGCGCGGCCGCGTGGACGACTAGGGCCTGACCAGCGCCCGGTAGGCGTGCCAGCTGGAATGGCCGACCAGCGGCAGGGTCACCGCCAACCCCACCAGCCCCAGCAGGCCGGCGCCAAACACCAGTACCGCGATCAGCGCCGCCCACAGCGCCATGGGCCGGGGGTTGCGCGCTACTGCCATCACCGAAGCAACGGCGGCGGAAAAGACGTCGGTGCGGCGGTCCAGCATCAGCGGCAGGGTAATCACGGTGGTTACGAAGGCCAAGGCCGCCAGGATGAAGCCGACCAGAGCGCCGAAGGCCAAGCAGCCCGTCGCGGCTGGCCGCCGCCTCCAGGAAGCCGTCCAGCGACATGGTCTGGTAGGGGAAGAACAGCGCGAAGATCAGCACCGCCAGACGCACCCAGATCATCAGGTACAGCATCAACACCAGACCGGCGGTCATGGTGTGGAAGGTGTTGGACCGCCAAGCCAGCAGGGCGCGCGGGAAGCTCGGCCGCCCGCCCTCCTCGATGCGGTGCGAGATGTCGTAGAAGCCCATGGCCAGCAACGGGGCCACCAGCAGGAACCCGCCGATCATCGGGGTCACCAGATAGGGCAGGCCGGCCAGGACCAGGCCGCCGGTGATGGCGAAACCGGCCGCCACGAAGATCATCCCGTAGGTGACGCTGATCCAGCCGGCCAGCCGCAGGTCGGTCCATCCCGCCCGCAGCCAGCCGGCCACGTCATCGGTGGAGACGGTGTTGATCCGGTCGGCCCAGGGCAGGCCGGCCAGGGGATCGTGGGGGGAGGAGTCCATGGGGCGCGCCTCCGGTCATCCGCACCCTTCGGATGTGGGGAGAGCGCGGATGAAGGGGAAGGGGGACGGATCCCCCGTTCAGCCCTTCTTTTTTTTCTTCCTCCCCTCCAGCGCCGCCTCGAGGGCGTCGCAGACGGTGCGCATGACCTTGACGCGGGCGAAGTTCTTCGAGTTGGCCTCGACCAGGGTCCACGGCGCCAGCCGGGTCGAGGTCTTCTCGACCATGTCGTTGATGGCCGCCTCGTAGAGATCCCACTTCTCGCGGTTGCGCCAGTCCTCCTCGGTGAGCTTCCATTTCTTGTAGTCGATGGTCTCGCGGCTCTTGAACCGCTGCAACTGCTCCTCGGCGGTGATGTGGAGCCAGAACTTGCACACCACGACCCCGGACTCGACCAACTGCTCCTCGAAGTCGTTGATCTCGTTGTAGGCCCGCCGCCAGGCCTCCTCGGCGCAGAAGCCCTCGACCCGCTCCACCAGCACACGGCCATACCATGAACGGTCGAAGATCGTGAAGCGTCCGGCCCGCGACAGGTGGCGCCAGAACCGCCACAGATAGTGCTGTGCCCGTTCCTCCTCGGTGGGGGCGGCGATGGGGATGACCTGGTAATCGCGGGCGTTCATGGCGTTGGTCAGCCGCCGGATGGTGCCGCCCTTGCCGGCGGCGTCCCATCCCTCGAACACCAGCACCGTGGACACCCCCTTTTCCTTGGCCTTGCGGTAGAGGGTGGCGACGCGGGCGCGCTGCTCCTGGAGGTGGCGGTTGTAGTCGTCGCCTTCCAGCACCTGGGTCATGTCCAACGACGACAGGATCGACGGCTGGCCGACCAGCACCTGCTGGGACTTCTTGCCGCGCTTGGGGGCGCCGGCCTTCATCTCGGCGGCCACCTTCTTCTGGGCCTCGCGGGTGGCCAGGTGCTTGACGATGGCGTCGCGGATGGTGGTCAGCACCACGGCGTAGCGGTAGCGGGCGTCGGCGCCCTCGACGATCTGCCAGGGGGCGTGCCCCTTGCTGGTGTGCATGATCAGTCGCTCGGCGGCACCGGCGAACTTGTCGTACATCTCCCAGTGCTTCCAGTCGGTCTCGGTCACCTGCCAGGCGGTGAGGGGATCCTCCTCCAGCTTCTTGAGGCGCTTCTTCTGCGCCTTCTCGGACAGGTGCATCCAGAACTTGAGGATCAGCGCGCCTTCGTCGGCGAGCGTCTTCTCGAAATGAACGATGCGTTCCAGCCGCTCGTCCATCTCGGCGTCGCCGATGATGTCGTAGGCGCGGTCGACCAGCGGCTTGTGGTACCACGACGACAGGAACAGTCCGACCTTGCCCTTGGGCGGCAGGTCGCGCCAATAGCGCCAGTAGTCGGGGCGCTCGCGCTCCTCGTCCGAGGGCGCCCCATAGGCCCGCGTCACGATCCAGCGCGGGTCCATCCATTCGTTGAGCAGGTTGACCGTCTCGTTCTTGCCGGCGCCGTCGACGCCGGCGAAGACGATGATCACCGGGAAATCGGCGGTGCGCAGCGTCTGCTGCAGCTCCAGCAGCTCGGTGCGCAGGCCCGGCGCCAGCGCGTCGAATTCCTCGCGGCTGACCTTGCGGCCCAATTCTGCGGCTTCGAACATGACGCGCCCTCCCCTTGTCGTCATGACCCCCGGAGGAAGAGGCTAGGACGAAAGTCGCGTCGCGGCAAGTGGTCCCTCAGGCCACCTCGCCCACATCAGGGTCGGCGGGGGCGTTGGGGTCGCCGGGGGCGGTCTCCCAGCCCAGGTTGGGCAGGACGGCAACGCGGTTGCCGTAGACGTCCTCGCGGGTGGCGACCAGGCCGCGCTCCTCCATGTAGGTGAGCAGCATGCGGCCGCGCCGGGGCGAGCGGCTGCCGCGCGCCCGCGCGATCTGGTCATCGGAGGGGCAGGGGGCGCCGTCCAGGGCGGCGCGGGCCAGCAGCAGATAGACGCCGTGGATGTCTTCGGGCAGGTCGCTGGCGAAGGCCACCGCTTGCTCCCATTCCGGGCTGGCGGCGGCATCGGGCTCGACGCCGGCCCGCGCGGCGGCCAGCTTGCGGCGGAACGCGGCGAGGTCGAGCATGCGGCCGTTGAGGCGGTGGGCGCGGCAGCGGACCAGGAAGTCCTGGTACAGCACCGCCACCGAGCGGAACGGCGCCTCGGGGTCAGTCAGGACCTCGCGCAGCACGTCGTCCAGTGTCGGCTTGCCGGTCAGGTCGGAGTCGGCCTCCTCCTGCATGGCCTGGAACTGCTCGCGGGCCTGGGACAACTGGGCCAGCAGGTCGGTGGTGGTGGGCGTGGGGGCCGGCCGGTAGACCGGCACCGGCCGTGCCGCCACCTCGCCCTCGCCGGGCTTGAGGATCAGGTCCCGGGCGTCGCCGGGCAGGGTCGGCGGCAGCGGCATCAGCCTGGGGCTGCCGGCACGGGCCTGGGTCTGGACGTCGCCGATGCGGATGGGCAAGGGCCGCCGGGCCATGGCCGGACCCAGGGCGACGAAATGGCCGCGGTCGAGGTCGCGGAACATCTCGGCCTGGCGGCGCTCCATGCCCAAGAGGTCCGCGGCGCGGGCCATGTCGATGTCGAGGAAGGTGCGCCCCATCAGGAAATTGGACGCCTCGGCGGCCACGTTCTTGGCCAGCTTGGCCAGGCGCTGGGTGGCGATCACCCCGGCCAGGCCGCGCTTGCGGCCCCGGCACATCAGGTTGGTCATCGCGCCCAGGGACACCTTGCGGGCCTCGTCGGACACCTCGCCGGCCGCCGCGGGGGCGAACAACTGCGCCTCGTCGACCACCACCAGCATCGGGTACCAGTAGTCGCGGTCGACGTCGAACAGTCCGCCCAGAAAGGCGGCGGCGCGGCGCATCTGCAGCTCGGCTTCCAGGTTTTCAAGGTTGAGGACCACCGAGATGCGGTGCTGGCGCACCCGGCCGGCGATCTGCTGCAATCCCGATTCGGTGTGGGCGGCGGCATCCACCACCACATGGCCGAAGGCGTCGGCCAGGGTGACGAAGTCGCCCTCGGGGTCGACGACGCATTGCTGCACCCACTGGGCGCTCTGCTCCAGCAGGCGGCGGAGCAGGTGCGACTTGCCCGATCCCGAATTGCCCTGGACCAGCAGGCGGGTGGCGAGCAGTTCCTCGAGATCGCAGACCGCCGGTTTTCCCCCGGCGGCGGTGGTGCCCATGTCGATGCTGACCTTCATGGGCATCGGTATACCTGAAACCGGGCTGTCGCTCGACCCCTTCCCACCGTATGATGCCTTTCTAATACGAACAGGGGTTCCCGCATGACCGTCACCGCCGCCGACGTCGAGACCATGGCCCGCGACGCCGCCTTGGCGGTTCTGGCCGCCGACCCCTTCGATTTGGCGGGCGCTGCCCGCACCGCCATCGCCGAGGCCGACCGGGCCATGGACGCCCTGAGGGCGGTGCCAGAGGTGGCAGGGGCGGTGAACGGCGCCGCCTGCCGCAAGGGATGCGGCTGGTGCTGCCACCAGGTGGTGGGAATCACCGCCGCCGAGGAGGAGATGGTGGTCGCCGCCGCCCGCGCCTTGCCGCCCGACGTCCAGGCGCGGGTGCGGGCGCGTCATTGCGCCGCCGAGGCGCGCCTGAATTCCATCCCGGTCGACCGGTGGCAAGGCGCCCGCGTGCCGTGTCCCATGCTCGATGACGGCGCCTGCGCCATCCATGCCGACCGGCCCCTGCCCTGCCGGGCGGTGCTGTCGGCGGACGAAGCCGCCTGCCGGAGCTGGCACGACGGCGAGGACGGCGCCCGCATTCCGCTGGTGGCCGCCCAGCGCCGCGTCTACAGCGCGGCCCAGGCCGGCCTGGCCCAGGCACTGGCAGCCGCCGGAATTCCTCCGGGGCCGGTGTCGCTGATCGAGGCCTTGGACCTGGGGTTGCGCGGGTGACAAGGTTGTATCCAATTCCGTCGGTCGGGTGTAGAGTGAACCGATTGTGAACGATGGCATGCGCCCCATGTCGGTCGGCTTCAAGTTGAGGACCCTGCTTTTCGCGACGCTGCTGGCTCTCGGTTTGATGCCGGCGGCGGTGCTGTTGCTGTCGCTGTTGCCGGGCGCCGTCCATGCCTATCGCGAGGCCGCGCTCCAGCACAGCCTGATGCAGGCCCAGACCCAGGCCCGCGAGCTGACCCAGCGGCTGGAACGCCGCCGCGAGACCGTTCGCAACATCGCCCTGCTGCCGGCCCCGCTGGAGATGCTGAAGGCGGTCCAGGGTAAGGGCGGCGGCCTCTATCTCACCGTTGACCAGGCCGCCGAACGCTTCGTCGGCGTGCTGCGCCGGTGGTTCACCCCGCCCGGCGACCTTGAGGTTCTGGTCATCACCGACCTCGACGGCATCGAGCGGCTGCGCCTGGAGGTGGCGGACCAGAAGCTCGCCGCCGTGCCAGTGGCCTCGCTGCCCCGCCACGACCTGGGCGACCGCTTCCCGCGCCTGCTGGCCGGCGACCCCCGCCATCCGCAGGCGTTCGTGCTGACCGGCACCCAGCGGCTGCGCATCGCCGCCCCGATCAAGGCGCTGGACGGCGCCGTCGCCGGCAGCCTGATCATGGATTTCGACCTTCACGACGTCCTGCGCGAATATGCCGGGTCGCGCTGGGTCGACGGCTACGGCCGTGACCTCCATGGCAGCGGTGCGCCGGGCGTCGTCGGCGTCGGGCCGGGCACGCCCCGCCAGCCGACGGTCAGGGGCGACGCCCAGGGAGTGGACGTGGCCTGGGTGCCGCTGGCGTTGGGGCCGGAGCCCGAGGACGTCATGTGGGTGGGCACCCCCGTTGACCAGACGCCGCTGCGAACCGGACTGATGACCATGGTCGCCGTCACCGGGGCGGTGTTCCTGGCGCTGGCCGTCGGCGTCGGGCTGGGAGTCAGGCGGCTGGTGGCCCGGCTGGAGGGCGCCAAGGCCGACCTGGTGGACGGGCTGCACCGGATGATGGCCGGCGAGCGGGGGGTGCGCTTCGACTGGGCCGGGCCGGCCGAGCTGCGCGCCTTCTGCAAGGAGCTGACCCAGTTGGGCGACGCCCATGCCTCGGCGCTGCAGGCCTTGCGCCTGACCCGGTTCTCCATCGAGCACGCCAAGGAAAGCGTGTTCTGGCTCGGGGGCGACGGGCGGATCTTCTTCGTCAACGACGCCGCCTCGACAATGCTCGGCTATGACCGCGACGAACTCGTCGGGATGGAGGCCGGCAAGATCAATCCCGACCACTCGGGCACGCGGTGGGCCGACCATTGGAACGAGCTGACCACCACCGGCACGGTGGTGTTCGAGGCCGAGTTGCGGCGCAAGGACGGGTCGACGGTGCCGGTGGAGGTCGTCGCCAACCACCTGGTGTTCGAAGGGCAGGACTACGACCTGGCCTTCGTCCGCGACGTCTCGGAACGCAAGGCGGCCGACGAGCGGTTGCGGGCGACGATGGACGAGCTGACCCGCTCCAATGTCGAGCTGGAGCGCTTCGCCTATGTTGCCGCCCACGACCTCCAGGAGCCGGTGCGCACCGTGGTGTCCTTCGCCCAGCTCATCGAGCGGCGCGCCCGCGACCGCCTGATCGAGGACGAGCGGGAGTTCCTGGACTACCTGGTCTCCGGCGCCAAGCGCATGCAGGATCTGGTCAAGGACCTGCTCAGCTATTCGCGCGTCCGCCACCGCGACGCCCCGCTGGGCACGGTGTCGCTTGACGAGGCCCTGGCGGAGGCCGTCGCCAACCTCCAGGGGCTGATCGGGGAGCGCGACGCCCGCATCGACGCGGGGCCGCTGCCGACGGTGGCCGGCGACATGATCCAAATGGTCGAGGTGTTCCAGAACCTGCTGTCCAACGCCATTAAGTTCTCCCGCCCCGGCGTCACCCCCGAGATCCGCGTCCGCGCCAGTTTCGAGGACGGGCGGTGGGCCATCTCGGTGGCCGACAACGGCATCGGGGTCGATCCGGCTTATGCTGAACAGGTCTTCACCATCTTCACCCGCCTCCACGGTGCCCAGTATCCCGGAACCGGCATCGGCCTGGCGGTGTGCAAGCGCATCATCGAGCGGCATGGCGGCTCCATCCGCGTCGCCGAAACCCCGGGTGGAGGGGCGACCGTCATCTTCACCGTCCCGGAGGTGACGGGTGGGCAAAACCCACCCACCCTAGGGTAGTGGTCATACCACCCCGCCCTGGGGAGGACCCAAAGCCTTAGGTTTCCGCTATGGTATCCCCGTCTCGACAGGAGGATGCCATGACCGACCAGTACGCCGTCACCACCGAGCCTTACTACCGCGCCGTCGGCAACGAGGTCGCGCTGTTCGAGGCGGCCTGGCGGCAGCGGCTGCCGGTGATGCTGAAGGGCCCCACCGGTTGCGGCAAGTCGCGCTTCGTCGAGTACATGGCCTGGAAACTGGGCCGTCCGCTGGTCACCGTGGCGTGCAACGAGGACGTCACCGCCTCGGACCTGGTCGGCCGCTTCCTGCTCGACGCCAGCGGCACCCGCTGGCAGGATGGGCCGCTGACCGTGGCGGCGCGCATGGGCGCCATCTGCTATCTCGACGAGATCGTCGAGGCCCGCCAG
>JBFMHS010000426.1:0-2211 GCA_040751765.1 Pseudomonadota bacterium
ATGAATTCCTCGCCCACCTCGTGCCCGCCCAGGTACGAGAACACCGACGAAAACGCCCATGAGCCGACGAACAGCCAGCACACCATGGCGGTGGCACGCGCGGTCAGGAACACCGATTCCTTCATGCGGTCTAAGCGCAGCTGGCCGTAGGCGGCGGCCAGCACCACCGCGCCCAGGGCGCCGATGGCGGCCGCCTCGGACGGGGTGGCGAGGCCGAACAGGATGGCGCCCAGCACCGCCATGATCAGCACCGCCAGCGGCAGGAACGAGGTTGCCAGTTCCCACACCACCTGCTTGACCGGCACATCGGCCATTTCCTTGGGCAGCTTGGGCGCCAGGCTGGGGCTGATCATCGCGCGGATGATCACATAGCCGATGTACAGTCCCGCCAGCATCAGGCCGGGTAGGAAAGCGCCGGCATAGAGCTTGACCACCGACACGCCGGCGGTGGCGCCGTACAGGATCAGCATGATCGAGGGCGGGATCAGGATGCCCAGGCAGCCGCCGGCGCAGATGACGCCGGCCGACAGGCGGGTGTCGTAGCCGGCCTTCAGCATGGCCGGGAAGGCCAGCAGGCCCATCAGGGTGACCACCGCGCCGACGATGCCGGTGGCGGTGGCGAACAGCGCGCAGGTGACCAGGGTTGCCACCGCCAGCGAGCCGGGGATGTTCTTGGCCGCCACCTGAAGCGAATGGAACAGGCGGTCCAATATGTTGGCGCGCTCGACCACGTAGCCCATGAACAGGAACAGCGGCACCGACACCAGCACGTCGTTGGCCATCACGCCATAGGCGCGCTGGACCAGCAGCGGGAAGATGTTGTCGCCCATGGCGTAGTAGCCGAAACCCACCGCCATGGCGATCAGGGTGAAGGCGATGGGGTAGCCGAGCAGGATGGTGACGATGAACAGGCCCAGCATCAACACGCCGATTTGAGGATCGGTCATCGCGCGCCTCCCTCGATGGCCTCGGGATGGCGCCTGGCCTCTTCGAGGACGAGCTTCTCAAGCTCCTCGACGTCGGCCAGCCGCTGCGGCCACTCGCCGCTCTTGATGCACTGGATGCAGCGCACCGACTCGGCCAGTCCCTGCAGCAGCAGGAAGAACCCGGCCAGCGGAATCAGGCTCTTGAAGTGGTAGAGCGGCGGCCCGGCCGGGCTGAACGAGCTGTGCTCCTTGACCGTCCAGGCCAGGCTGGCGAAGCCCCAGCCGGAATAGATCAGGGCGATTACGCCCGGGAAGAAGAACAGGATGTACAGCACCAGATCGATGCTGGCCTGGGTCCGGGGCTTGAAGAAGCGGTAGATCACGTCGCCGCGCACATGGCCGTTGCGCGACAGGGTATAGGCGCCGGCCATGATGAACAGCGCCCCGTACAGCATGTACGAGACGTCATAGGCCCAGTCGGTCGGACGCCCGAACAGGTATCGCGAGGCGACCTCGTAACTGATGGCCAGGGTCAGCATCACGATCGACCACGCGAACGCCTTGCCCACCCAGGAGCTGATGGCATCGATGGCCAGAAGCAGACGGTTCATGGAAACCTCACGCGCTCTTGAACCCCGGGAAATCCATGGGGGCGGCATTGCCGCCCCCATGGTGGGCACGCGTCACGTCTGCTTGAAGAAGTGGGTGTAGGCCAGTGCCGAGGACGGGGTGTTGCGCAGCTGGAAGCCGACCACCCGCTTGACCCAATCGCGCTGGGACTCCAGCACCTTCTTGAAGAACGGCTCCTGCGACTGGGCGGCGATCACCTTGTCCCAGGCCGCCAGCTGGGCCTCGAGGACGTCCTTGGGGGTGATGTGGACCTTGACGCCCTGCTTGGCGACCATCTCCTCGAGGTCGCGGGAATAGCGGTCCATGGCCTTCCACGACATGTCGGCCGACGCCGCCTCGGCGGCGTACTTGATGACCAGTTGGAGTTCCTTGGGCAGTGCCTCGAACTTGGCCTTGTTGAAGATGACCTCGAAGCACTCCATGGCCTGGTGGTAGCTCTGGAGCATGTAGGTCTTGGAGACGTCGGGGAAGCCGAGGGCGCGGTCCGAGCTGGGGTTGTTGAATTCGGCGGCGTCCAGCAGGCCGCGGTCCATGGCCGGCACGATGTCGCCGCCACCCATGATGGTCACGGCGGTGCCCATCTCCTTGTACACGTCGGCCGCCAGGCCGACGGTGCGGTACTTCAGGTTCTTGAGGTCGCCGGCGTTCTGCACCG
>JBFMHS010000427.1:0-8549 GCA_040751765.1 Pseudomonadota bacterium
CGGCCTGCTGACCGCGTCGCCGGGGGCCTTCGCCCTGGTCGGGATGGCGGCCATGGCCTCGGCGGTGCTGGGGGCGCCCATCTCTACCCCGCTGATGCTGTTCGAACTGACCGGCGACTACGAGATCGCCATCCACGCCATGGTGGGGTCGGTATCGGCCAGCCTGACGGCGCGGCCGCTGATGGGCGGCCACGGCTCGTTCTTCGATGCGCAGAGGGCGCGACGCGACGACGGCTGACGGAGCATGGGTATTGCCCCCGCACGCCTCGGGGCGGTAACGTTAGTCTTTGCTCATGTTCCGCCGATGACCGTCATCAAGAAGTCCCTTCGCCGTTCCCGTTTCCGCCTGCTGGTGTGGCGCTGGCGGGTGATGCTGTGGGTGGGCGCCCTGACGGTGGGCCTGGCCGCCATCCTGTTCGCCGAAGCCGCCTTGCGTGCCGACCACCTGTTCCGCTGGCTGGCGGGGGTGCATCCGCTGGTTCCCTTCGTGGTGACCCCGGCCGGATTCGCCGCGGTGGTGTGGGTGACGCGGCGGTTCTTCCCCGGCTCCGAGGGCAGCGGCATCCCCCAGACCATCGCCGCCCTGCAACTGCCCCAGATCGCCCAACGCCGGTCGGTGATGTCGGTGCGCATCGCCGCGGCCAAGATCGCGCTGACCTCGCTGGCGCTTGCCTCGGGCGCCTCGGTGGGGCGCGAGGGGCCGACGGTGCAGAGCGGCGCCGCCCTCATGCACACCCTGGGGCGCATCGTGCGGCTGCCGCAGGGCCATATCGACCGCACCCTGATCCTGGCCGGCGGCGCCGCAGGCATCGCGGCCGCCTTCAACACCCCGCTGGCCGGCATCGTCTTCGCCATCGAGGAACTGTCGCGGTCGTTCGAGGAACGCACCAGCGGCACCGTGCTGACGGCGGTGATCGTCGCCGGCCTGACCTCCATGGCCCTGGTGGGCAACTACACCTATTTCGGACATTCCACCGCCACCCTGCCCTTCGCCGATATCTGGAAGGTAGTGCTGGTCTGCGGGGTGGCCGGGGGCCTGTTGGGTGGCGGTTTCGCCCGCATCCTGATCACCTTCGCCGCCGGCCTGCCCGGCCGCGTGGGTGCGCTGGCCAAGGCCCACCCCATCCGTCTCGCCGCCCTGTGCGGGCTGGGCATCGCCGTTTTGGGCGCGCTGTCCGACAACACCATCTACGGCACCGGCTACGACGAGGCCAGGCGGCTGATCGAGCAGTCCGGCCCGCTGCCCGAGGGTTTCGGCCTGATGAAGCTGGCCGCCACGGTGCTGTCCTATGTCAGCGGCCTGCCCGGCGGCATCTTCGCGCCGTCGCTGGCGGTGGGGGCCGGCCTCGGCGACGGGGTGGCGCGGCTGTTCGACCTGCCGCTGGCGGCCACCGTCATCCTGGGCATGGCCGCCTATTTCACCGGCGTCGTCCAGGTTCCGATCACGGCGGTGGTGATCGTCATGGAGATGACCGACAACCACGACCTGATCCTGCCCCTGATGGCCTCGTCCTTCATCGCCTTCGCGGTGTCGCGGGCGGTCTGCCCCAAGCCGCTGTACCGCAGCCTGGCCCAGGGCTTCCTGCTGCGCGCCGGACGCCGCGAGCCGCGCCCACCGACGCCGCCAGAGCCAACGCCGTGACCAGCTTCGCCGCCATCGACTTCGAGACCGCAGACCAGGGCCGCGACAGCGCGTGCGCGGTGGCGCTGGTCGTGGTGCGCGACGGCGCCGTGACCGACGCCGTCCACCACCTGATCCGGCCGCCGCGCCGGCGCATCCTGTTCACCCACATCCACGGCATCCGCTGGGCCGACGTCGAAGACGCGCCCGACTTCGGCCAGGTGTGGCCCGCGATCGCCCCGCTGGTGGCGGCGGCACCGTTCCTGGTCGCCCACAACGCCCCCTTCGACAAGGGCGTGCTGGAGGGCTGCTGCGCCGCCCACGGCATCCCGTCGCCGGGCAAGCAGTTCGTCTGCACCGTCCAGGCGGCGCGCCGCACCTGGCCGCACCTGCCCCGCCACCGCCTGCCCGACGTCTGCGGCCATCTCGGGCTGGAACTCGACCACCACCAGGCGCTGTCCGATGCCATGGCCTGCGCCCGCATCCTGCTGGCGGCGGTTGCGGAGGGGTTCCGGGTGGAGAGCCGGGTCAGGGCGTGACCCAGCCGCCCAGCCACAGCCACGCCGACGCCACCGCCATGGAGGCCAGGGTCATGGGAATGCCGGCGCGGGCGAAGTCGGCGAAGGACAGCCGCACCCCGGCGGCGGCGGCGCGCTCGGCGACGATGATGTTGGCGAGGCTGCCGACGATCAGCAGGTTGCCGGCCAGCGTGGACAGCACCGCCAAGCCGTAAAGCGCCCCCTCGCCCGACACCGGCCACACCGACAGCACCAGCATGATGGCCGGCACGTTGCCGATGGTGTTGGACGCCGCCAGCAGCAGGGGGGCCATCACCCCCAGCCGCTCGGGGCCGAGCCCGGCCTCGGCCAGCGCCTCGATGCCGCGCGCGGCCAGGCCGGTGGCGGCGAAGCTGTCGGTAACCACGAACAGGCAGGCGAACAGCAGCAGCAGGTGCCAGTCCACCGCCCCGATCATGTCGCGGCTGGCCAGGCGCCGCGACAACAGCAGCAGCGCGGCGATGACCAGCGCGCCGACCTCGCGCGGCAGTGGGGTGGCGAACAGTGCCAGCAGCGCCACCACGGCGACGAGCCCCTTGCCGGCCTGCCAGCGGTCGGGTTCGGGCGGCAGGGCGTAGGGCGGCGGCGCCGGCTCGGCGGCCAGCTCCGCGCGCCACATCCGCCGTACCACCGCCCACACGATGCCCAGCGCCGCCAGCCCCGGCACACCGCAGGCCAGCAGGAAGGCCCAGAAGTCCAGCCCGCCCACCTGGCCGATCAGGATGTTCTGGGGATTGCCGATGATGGTCATGGCGGAACCGGCATTGGCGCCGGCGGCCAAGCCGAGCAGGTAGGGCCGGGGATCGAGCCCGCGCCGGCGGATGCCGTCGGCGACGATGGGGGTCATGGCGAAGACCACGATGTCGTTGGCCAGCACCGCGCTCAAGGCGCCGGCCGACAGCACCGCCGCCGCCAGCAGCCGGTCGGCCGAGCCCGGCGTCGCAGCCACCCGCGCCGCCACCCAGCCATAGACCCCGGCCGACTGGAACTGGGCCGAGACGATCATCAGGGCGAACAGCAGCAGGATGGTGGCGGCGTCGATGGCCTGGCCCACCTGCCCCACCTCGACCGCCCCCGAGGCCAGCAACGCCACCAGCGCCAAGAGCGCGATGCCGGTGCGGTCGAGCCTCAGCCCCGGCACCCGGCCCAGGGCCATGCCGGCATAGGTGAGGACGAAGACGAGAACGACGAGGGAGTCCATAGCCGCCACCATACACCGTGCCGGCGCGGGTGACACGCCCCCTTGTTCCCACTATATTCCCCCCATGTCCGATCCCTTCGCCCTCGACGACGACAGTCCCGATCCCTTCCGTCCCGCCGCCGGCGCCCCGGTGCCGGCCGACACGCCGTGGCTCAAGGGGCTCAACCCCGAGCAGCACGAGGCGGTGACCACCACCGACGGGCCGGTGCTGGTGCTGTCGGGCGCCGGCACCGGCAAGACCAAGGTGCTGACCGCGCGCCTGGCCCATATCCTGGCCGGGCGCAAGGCGCAGCCGTGGCAGATCCTGGCGGTGACCTTCACCAACAAGGCCGCGCGCGAGATGAAGGAGCGCGTGTTCGGGCTGGTGGGGCCGGTGGCCGAGGGGGTGTGGTTGGGCACCTTCCATTCCCTGTGCGTGCGCATCCTGCGCCGCCACGCCGACGCGGTGGGGCTGAAATCCAACTTCACCATCCTGGATTCCGACGACCAGCTGCGCCTCTTGAAGCAGGTCATGGAGGCCGAGCGGGTCGACACCAAGAAGTGGCCGGCCCAGGCCCTGATGGGGACCATCCAGCGCTGGAAGGACCGCGGCAAGGCCCCCGACAAGCTGGGCGCTGAGGACGAGAGCGAGCAGGCCGCCGGCCGCGCCCAGGAGCTGTACCGCCTGTATCAGGAGCGTCTGCTGACGCTGAACGCCTGCGACTTCGGCGACCTGCTGCTGCACTGCCTGACCCTGTTCCTGACCCAGCCCGAGGTACTGGCCCAGTACCAGGAGCAGTTCCGCTACCTGCTGGTGGACGAGTACCAGGACACCAACGTGGCCCAGTATCTGTGGCTGCGCCTGTTGGCCCAGAAGCACCGCAACATCTGCTGCGTGGGCGACGACGACCAGTCCATCTATTCCTGGCGCGGCGCCGAGGTGGGCAACATCCTGCGCTTCGAGCGCGACTTTCCCGGCGCCAAGGTGGTGCGGCTGGAGAGCAATTACCGCTCCACCCCCCACATCCTGGCCGCCGCCTCGCACCTGATCGCCAACAATGCCGGCCGCCTGGGCAAGACGCTACGGCCCGGCCTGGCCCACGACCGCGCCGAGATCGAGAAGGTGCGGGTCAGGGGGGTGTGGGACGGCGCCGAGGAGGCCCGGGTGGTGGTCGAGGAGATCGAGGCGCTGCAACGGGGCGGCGACAGCCTGGCCTCCATGGCCATCCTGGTCCGCGCCGGCTTCCAGACCCGCGAGTTCGAGGAACGGCTCATCACCACCGGCGTGCCTTACCGGGTCATCGGCGGCCCGCGCTTCTACGAGCGCCAGGAGATCCGCGACGCGCTGGCCTATCTGAAACTGGTGGAATCGCCCGACAACGGCCTGGCCTTCGAGCGGATCGTCAACCTGCCCAAGCGCGGCCTGGGCGACGCCGCCTTGCAGACCATCCACCTCACCGCCCGCGCCCGCTCGTTGCCCCTGTTCGAGGCGGCGCGGCTGCTGGTCGAGACCGACGAGCTGAAGCCCAAGCCGCGCAACGCCCTGGCCCGCTTCTGCGACGACGTGATGCGCTGGCGTTCGCTGCTCGACAGCATGGATCATCCCGAGCTGGCGGCGTTGATCCTGGACGAATCCGGCTACACCGAGATGTGGCAGAACGACAAGAGCCCCGAGGCGCCGGGCCGGCTGGAGAACCTCAAGGAACTGGTCCACGCGCTGGAGGAATTCGAGTCGCTGCAGGGCTTCCTGGAGCACGTCGCCCTGGTGATGGAGAACGACGAGAAATCCGACCTGGACAAGGTCACCATCATGACGCTCCACGGCGCCAAGGGGCTGGAATTCGACTCGGTGTTCCTGCCCGGCTGGGAGGAAGGGGTGTTCCCCCACCAGCGCGCGCTGGACGAGGCCGGCCAGAGCGGGCTGGAGGAAGAGCGCCGGCTGGCCTATGTCGGCCTGACCCGGGCCCGCAAGCGGGTGCTGGTCACCTTCGCGGGCAACCGCCGCATCTACAACCAGTGGCAGGCCAGCCTGCCGTCGCGCTTCCTCGACGAACTGCCGAACGATCACGTGGAGCGCCAGGCCGAGCGCGGCCTCTACGGCGGCGGCCTGGCCGAATCCTCGTCCCACTGGGGCGGCGGCGGGTCCTACGGGCGGCGGCCGCCACCCACCATCGAGGCGACGTCGTGGAAAGCATCGGCGCGCACGCCGCAGCCGGCCGGCTTCGACCCCGGCGACCGCGTCTTCCACGCCAAGTTCGGCAACGGCACCGTGGTGGCCGTGGATGGCGACAAGCTGGAAATAGCCTTCGACAAGGCCGGCACCAAGAAGGTGCTGGAGAGTTTCGTCGAACTGGTGTGAATTACCGCGCCCGCCCGCGCGGGCATGACGAAGAAGCAAAGGACTGCCCATGCCCCCCCTCTTCCCCGATGTCTGGCGCCTTCACCTGACCGTCGAGCCCGAGGCGCTGCCGGTGTTCGAGGAGGTGTTCGAGCGCTTCGCGGAATCGGTGACCATGTTCATGGAGGACAAGTCGGGCATCTCGGACGGCGACTGCCCGTGGCACCTTGAGGGCTATTCGCGCACGCCGCCCGACCGCAGCGAAATCGTGGCGGCGCTGTCGGCGGTGGCCGCCGCCTCGGGGGCCGAGCTGCCGGCGCTGGAAATCGAACGGGTGCCCAATGTCGACTGGGTGCTGGAGAACATGCGCGACTTCCCGCCCATCGACGCCGGCCGGTTTTTCGTGCGCGGCACCCATTGGGACGGCACGGTCCCGGCCGGCCGCGTCGAGCTCAAGGTGGACGCCGGCGCCGCCTTCGGCTCGGGCGAGCACGCCACCACCCGGGGCTGCCTGCTGGCGCTCGACGCCCTGGGCAAGAGGCGGCGCTTCACCCGGCCGCTGGACCTGGGCTCGGGCTCGGGCATCCTGGGCATCGCCATGGCCAAGATGTGGGCGGCCGACGTGCTGGCCACCGACATCGACCCCATGGCGGTCAAGGTGGCCAATCTCAACGCGCGGCTCAACGGCGTGGCGGCGCGCTTTGGGGCGGTGGTCAGCGACGGCTACCGCAACCCGGTTCTCGCCAAGGCACGGCCCTTCGACATCATCATCGCCAACATCCTTGCCCGGCCGCTGATGAAATTCGCCCCGGCCCTGGCCGACCACCTTGCCCCCGACGGGGTGGCGGTGCTGTCGGGCCTCCTGGAATGGCAGGAGCGCATGGTGATGGCCGTGCACGAGCGCCAGGGCCTGCACCTCAAGCAGCGCTTCCGCATCGACGGCTGGGCGACCCTAGTGATCGGGCGGTAGTTGCCCCGCCCGGCCCGGCACCTTAAGTTCCTCCCATGAGCGACGCGTCCCTTCCCGAACCCTCCGCCCCGCCCTCGCCCGGCCCCACCGGCTTCGAACGGCTGGAGGCGTTGCGTGCCGAACTGGTCCGCCGCAAGCTGGATGGCTTCGTCATCCCGCGCGCCGACGAACACCAGGGCGAGTACGTGGCGCCGCGCGCACGGCGGCTGGAATGGCTGACCGGCTTCTCGGGCTCGGCCGGCATGGCGGTGGTGCTGACGGAGCGGGCTGCGATCTTCGTCGATGGCCGCTACACGCTGCAGGTCCGCGCCGAGGTCGACACCGTCCGCTTCGAGCCCATGCATCTGATCGAGGAGCCGCCGGCCGGCTGGCTGGCCGAAGTGGCGGCGAGCGGCGCCCGCATCGGCTTCGACCCATGGCTGCACACCCCCGACCAGGTGGACACGCTGCGCCATGGCTGCGACCGCGCCGGCGCCGAGTTGGTCGCTTGCGAGACCAATCCCATCGACACCCTGTGGACCGACCAGCCCGGCCCGCCGCTGGCGCCGGTGGTGCCGCATCCGATCGAACACGCCGGACGCAGCTCGGGTGACAAGCGGGCCGCCGTCGCGGCGACGCTGGCCGGCGACCGGCTGGACGCAGCGGTGCTGTCCGATCCGGCCTCGGTGGCCTGGCTGCTCAACATCCGGGGGGCCGACGTCGAATTCACGCCGCTGCCGCTGTGCTTCGCCATCCTGCATGCCGATGCTCGCGTCGAGCTGTTCCTCGACGCCGCCAAACCGGCGCCGGGCCTGGCCGCCCATCTCGGCCCCGAGGTGACGGTGCGGCCGCCGGCCGAGTTCCTCGCCGCCCTCGACTCGCTGGCCGGCCGCGCGGTGCGGGTGGACCGCTCCACGGTGCCCTTCGCGGTCCACGAGCGCCTGCGCACCGCCGGCGCCCGCGTCGACCGGAGCACCGATCCCTGTGCCTTGCCCAAGGCCTGCAAGAACGAGGTCGAATTGAGCGGCGCCCGCGCCGCCCATCGCCGCGACGGCGCCGCCCTGGTCCGGTTCCTGGCCTGGCTGGACGGGCGCGGGGACGTCGACGAACTGACCGCCGCCGACGGCCTTGAGGAATTCCGACGCCAGGGCGCGCTGTTCCAGGGCCTGTCCTTTCCCACCATCGCCGGGGCAGGCCCCAACGGCGCCATCGTGCACTACCGCTCGACCCCGGCCACCAACCGGCGGCTGGAGCGAGGCCAGCTTTTCCTGCTGGATTCCGGCGCCCAGTACCTGGACGGCACCACCGACGTCACCCGCACCGTCGCCATCGGCCCGGCCGGCGACGAGGAACGCCACCGTTACACCCTGGTGCTCAAAGGCCATGTCGCGGTGTCCACCGCAGTGTTCCCGGCCGGCACCGCCGGCCACCAGTTGGACGTGCTGGCCCGCGCCGCCCTGTGGGCCGAGGGCCTGGACTACGACCACGGCACCGGCCATGGCGTCGGCAGCTTCCTGTCGGTGCACGAGGGGCCGCAGCGCATCTCCAAGTCCGGCGTGCAGCCGGTGGCCCTGAAGCCCGGCATGGTGCTGTCAAACGAGCCCGGCTACTACAAGACCGGCGCCTACGGCATCCGCATCGAGAACCTGGTCGCCGTCGCCGAGGCCGACATGGTCGGCGCCGAATGCCCGATGCTGCGCTTCGAGACGCTGACCCTGGTGCCTTACGACCGTGGCCTCATCGACCCCGCGCTGCTGACCGAGTCCGAACGCGCCTTCGTCGACGCCTACCACGCCCGTGTCGCCGCCGAGATCGGCCCGCTGGTCGACGACGCCACCCGCGCCTGGCTGGCCCGCGCCACCGCTCCCCTTCCGGTTTAAGCCCTCCTCGCCGTGAACGCGGGT
>JBFMHS010000428.1:0-8966 GCA_040751765.1 Pseudomonadota bacterium
TCCAGCACCTTCTCCACCGGCAGCGGCGCGTAGTGGGGCACCAGCGGCACCTGCCATTCGTGGATCAGGTATTCCTTGATGGCGGCGTACATGCGGCCGGCCGGCGTGGCGGGATTGTTGGGATCGCCACCCAGGGCGGCCTGGAAGTGGCGCTTGGCGTGGGTGCGGGTCAGCATGGCGACGACGTCGTGCACCGTGTAGCCGCAGGACAGCCGAACGAAGTCGTCATTGACGCGGCGCCCCTTGGCGTCGACCAGCAGATGGGCGAAGGCGTCGCGGCGGCGGCGGAAGATCTGGATGCAGCCGTGCAGCAGGTCGCCATTGGCGATCGCCAGGGCGTAGACGTCCTCGGGCGGCAGGTCGTGCAACGGCGGCAGCAGCTTGCGGAACACCTCCGCCACCGGCCCCTTCAGGGCGCGGACGACCGCCTGCAGTCCGGTGTTCTGGTCAAGGTTCGGCACGACGCGGCAAACTCCCGGCGGCCCCCCACGGGCCGAGGACGACGATGGTCAGCCGGTCCCCCGCGACCTGCCGTCATCTTTCTTAGTATCACCCGGGGTTAAGATTTCGCAAACGCAGGTGAATCAAAGGGGGGTGTCGAATCGCGCGTAGCACGCCCCCATGTGAGGGAGCGAGCCTGCGAGGAGACGCCCTTGGCCATCAGCCGCGCCCGGGTCTGGCCCGGGACACCCCATCCCCTGGGGGCGACCTGGGACGGCGCCGGGGCCAATTTCGCGCTGTTCTCCGCCCATGCCGAGAAGGTCGAGCTGTGCCTGTTCGACGGCGCGGGCGAACGCGAGGTCGAGCGCATCTCACTGCCCGAATACACCGACGAGGTGTGGCACGGCTATGTCCCCGACCTGCTGCCGGGCCAGCTCTACGGCTATCGCGTCCATGGCCCCTACGCGCCGCGCGACGGCCACCGCTTCAATGCCCATAAGTTGCTGCTCGACCCCTATGCCAAGTCGCTGCGGGGCGATCTGCGCTGGTCCGACGCCCATTTCGGCTACCGGGTCGGCGGCCCGCGCGAGGACCTGTCCTTCGACCGCCGCGACAACGCCCGGCTGATGCCCAAATGCGAACTGGTGGACACCGCCTTCACCTGGGGCGACGAGCATCGACCCGACACGCCGTGGCCGCGCACCGTGCTCTACGAGATGCATGTGCGCGGGCTGACCATGTTGCACCCCGAGGTCCCCGAGCGGCGCCGGGGCACCTTCGCCGGCCTGGCTTGGCCGGCGGTGGTGGACCACCTGACCGGGCTGGGGATCACGGCGGTGGAATTGCTTCCGGTCCACGCCTTCGTCGACGACCGCCACCTGATCGAGCGGGGGCTCAGGAACTACTGGGGTTACAACACCATTGGCTTTTTCGCCATCGAACCCCGCTACCTCGCCACCGGCCGCGTCTCGGAGTTCAAGTCCATGGTCCGCCGCCTGCACGACAGCGGCGTCGAGGTGATCCTGGACGTGGTCTACAACCACACCGCCGAAGGGAACCATCTGGGGCCGACGCTGTCGTTCCGGGGCATCGACAACGCCAGCTACTACAAGCTGGTGCCTGGCGATTCCCGCTACTACTGGGATTCCACCGGCTGCGGCAACACCCTCGACCTGTCGCATCCCCGTGTGCTCCAGATGGTGCTGGATTCGCTACGCTATTGGGTCACCGAGATGCACGTGGACGGGTTCCGCTTCGACCTCACCGCCAGCCTGGCCCGCGAGGGCATCCATTACGATCCCGGCGCCGCCTTCTTCGACGCCGTGCGCCAGGATCCGCTGCTGTCGGGGGTCAAGCTGATCGCCGAGCCATGGGACCTGGGCCATGGCGGCTATCAGGTCGGCGGTTTTCCGCCCGGCTGGTCGGAATGGAACGGCCGCTACCGCGACGTGGTCCGGCGCTACTGGAAGGGCGACGCCGGCCAGGTGCCGGAGCTGGCGTCGCGGGTCACCGGCTCGGCCGACATCTTCCACCACCGGGGGCGGCGGCCGTGGGCCTCGATCAACTTCGTCACTGCCCATGACGGCTTCACCCTGGCCGACCTGGTTTCCTACAACGACAAGCACAACGAGGCCAACCAGGAAGGCAACCGCGACGGCGCCGACGACAACGAGTCGTGGAACTGCGGCGCCGAGGGGCCGACCGACGCCCCCGAAGTGCTGGCGCTGCGGGCGCGTCAGCAGCGCAACATGCTGGCAACCTTGATGCTGTCGCAGGGCGTGCCCATGCTGCTGGCCGGGGACGAGCTGGGCAATTCCCAGGGCGGCAACAACAACGCCTATTGCCAGGACGACGAGATCGCCTGGGTCGACTGGCGCCATGCCGACGACGGCCTGACCGCGTTCGTCCGCCGCCTGGTCGGCATCCGCCGGCGCCACCCGGTGTTCCATCGCGCCCGCTTCTTCCGGGGCCGCACCGAGCATGGCGCCGACATCCTGTGGCTGACCCCCGAGGGCCGGGAGAAGTCCGACGACGACTGGGATTTCCCCGAGGCGCGCACCCTGGGCATGCTGCTGACCGGTGACGCCGGCGACTTCTACTACACCACCGAGGGCGGCCTGCCGCAGCGCGACCTGGCCATGCTGGTGTTGATGAACAGCTTCTGGGAGGAGGTCCTGTTCGCCCTGCCCGAGGCCGACAACGGCTGGGAGGTGTGGATCGACACCTTCGACGACGGACGCGTCGGCCGCCGCCACCCCGGCGGTGCGGCCTATCCCCTGGCCGCGCGCTCGCTGGCGCTGCTGGTCAAACTTTAGAAGCTCCACTCGATGGGGGTGCGGGTGGCGCGGCCGTCGCCGCCCAGCCGCCACACCGTCGCCTTGCCGAAACCGGCCCCGGCATAGGAGGCGCAGGCCCACAGGGCGGAGCGGTCCGACAGCGGCACCGCGCCGGCGACCACGATCACCACCGCCGGGTTGCCCTCGCGGTCGACCACCGCGCCCAGGTCGCCGCGGAACCACGACAGCGGCGCCATGGGCCGCAGCAGGCCGGCCACCGTGGCGCCGATGGCGGGATCGAAGTCGGCCCGGCCGTCGGGGTCAAGGGGGCGCAGCGCCCGCATAAGTTCGTCCAGCGGCCGGCGGTCCCACAGTTTGTCGCGGAAATTGACCGGGTCGAGGATCGCTGCGTCCATGGGCGCGAGGCGTGGCAGCCGGCGCAGGCCGAGGAACTTGGTGCGCGCGTCGGCTCCGGTCCACCGCCCGTCGGCGGCGGCCCAGGCGCGAAGGACGGTGACGGCCGTGCGCTCGAACTCGCTCATGGGGGAAGAATGCCGCGCCAAGCGCTCCCTGGCGACGGTTTTTCTGCTATCGTGGCGCGAGGAGGAGACGAGACCATGGCCAAGACGGTTCGGGTGCTGATCGAGGGACGGGTGCAGGGCGTGTGGTATCGCGGCTGGACCCAGGACGAGGCCGGCAGGCGCGGCCTCGACGGCTGGGTGCGCAATCGCCGCGACGGCAGCGTCGAGGCGGTGTTCTCGGGCGACGACGCCATGGTCGACGCCATGGTCCAGGCCTGCCGCGCCGGCCCGCCCGCCGCGCATGTCACCCGTGTCACCGCCGAGCCGTGGGCCGAGCATCCGGGATGCGTCTGCTGCCTGAAGCCGACGGTGTAGCCGCGGCGTGACAGCCCGGTTGGACGGTGTATCATAGGCAATCATGCGTATCACCCGCCGCCAATTCCTCGCCGGAGCCGCCGCCATGACCACGCTGCCCAAGACCGCCTCGGCCGCCAGGATGTTTTCCTTCCCCAAGGACTTCCTGTGGGGCGCCTCGACCTCGGCCTACCAGATCGAGGGCGCCCTGGACGCCGACGGGCGCGGCAAGGACATCTGGGACACCTTCACCGAGCAGGGCCGCATCATGGACGGCAGCTCGGCCAAGCGGGCCTGCGACCACTACCATCGCTATCCCGAGGACATCGCGCTGATGAAGGGGGCGGGCTTCAACGCCTATCGCTTCTCCATCGCCTGGCCGCGCGTGATCCCCGCGGGCACCGGCGCGGTCAACGCCAAGGGCCTCGATTTCTACGACCGTCTGGTCGACTCCATCCTGGAGGCCGGCATCCGGCCGATGGCCTGCCTGTACCACTGGGACCTCCCCCAGCCTCTTCAGGATCGCGGCGGATGGCAGGGGCGCGAGATCGTCGGCCCCTTCGCCGACTACGCCCGCGTGGTGGCGGCGCGCCTGGCCGACCGGGTCAAGGATTGGATGATGCTCAACGAGCCCAACGTGGTCGCCATCTTCGGCTACGGGCTCACCGACCATGCGCCCGGGTTGAACCTGGGCGAGATGGGGGTGCTTAGGGCGCTGCACCACCAGAACCTGGCCCAGGGCGCGGCGTTGCGGGCGCTGCGGGCCGAGCACCAGGGGCTGACCCTGGGCACCGTCACGAACATCCAGCCCTGCCGCCCCGACACCGACAGCGAGGCCGATCGCGCCGCCGCCATCCGCTGGGACGCGGTGTGGAACCGGGTCACCGTCGACGGCCTGCTGCGCGGCGCGGTGCCCGACGTGCTGGCCGAGAAGATGGCCCCCATCGTGCAGCCCGGCGACCTGGAGAATGCCAAGTTCCCCATCGACCTGTTGGGCATCAACTACTATTCCCGCTGCACCATGAAGCACGACCCCGGCCACATGTTCGACGTGTGGTGGGGCGACCCCAAGGCCGAGCGCTACACCTTCATGGGTTGGCCGGTGCAGCCCGACGGGCTCTATGACCTGCTGATGGAGTTCAAGACGCTGTACGGCAACCCGGCGACCTTCATCGCCGAGAACGGCGCCGCCTATGACGACGTGGTGTCCCCTGACGGAAGCATCCACGACGCCGAGCGCACCCAGTTCATCCGCGAGCACATCCAGCAGGTCGCCCGGGCGCTTTCCGACGGGGCCAACGTCAAGGGCTACCTGGCCTGGAGCCTGCTCGACAATTTCGAATGGGCCTTCGGCCTGTCCAAGCGCTTCGGCATGGTCCGCGTGGACTACGACACCCTGACGCGGACGCCGAAGGACAGCTTCAAGATGTTCAGCGAGGTGGTGAAGGCGGGGGCGATCGCGCTGCCGTAGGGCGACGCTTCGACATTCCGTGGATGGCCGGGTCAAGCCCGGCCATGACGGCAAGGGTGGGGCTTACAGCTTCCCCTTCAGCTCCGATTTCGAGTAGTTGCTGAAGTGCCCCTCCTTGGCGGCCTGGGCGCGGACGCGCTTGAGACCTTCCTTCAGCTTGCCCACCGGCGCGACATTCGCCACCTGCCGCGTCAGGTTGCCCGATCCGCAGGCAGGGCAGGCCGGCACCTCGTCACCGCGCACCAGCGTCTCGAATCCGTGCCCGCAGGCCTCGCACACATAGCTGTAGAACGGCATCGCCTCGTCCCTCCCGATGTCCGAAACCCGACACGGCGCGGCCGGGCGGGGGAAGCGATGCAAGAGGGGTGCCGCGCCACTCAGGCGGCGAATTCCCGTTGGAGCGCGTCCAGGCACTCGATGACCTTGCGCGAATGCTCACGCAGGACGGCGAGCTGTTCACGCGCCTCGGCGGTTCGCCCCTCGCCGAGCATCGCCACGACGAAGCGGCCGGTGCTGTGGACCGGGCGGTGGAGGTCAAGCAGCGCCCGGAACGCGGGCAGCGCCATCATCCGATCGTCGGTGACATTGTCATGCCAGCGGCCCAGCCGGCAGGTGTGGTGGGTGCTGAGCTCGGCCGGCTGGAGGGTGATCCGGCCGTCGATGGCGTCGGCGATCTGCTGGACGAACTGCCGGTGGTCTTCCTTGGTGTGCTCAAGCAGGTGGCCGATGCTTTCCTTGGAGGCGGCGTCGACGGCGGCGGGCTCCAGCAGGCCGTCGATGAAATGGAGGTGGAGGAAGGTGTCGGTGCAGGCAGCCACCTCCGCCTGAAGATCGATCCTGGACGACGGCGAGCGCAATCTCAGCTTCGTCCCCACCGCGCATTCGAAGTCGGCGTCGCGGGTCACCAGCGCGCCACCCTCGGAGAGGTCGTGGATCATGGTGCGCCGCACCGTGCCGGCGTGGTTGATCTCACCATCCAGCATGGTCGCGCGCCGCCGACCGCGCCGGCGGTTGGCGAAGTCCGAGGACGTGCGGACAGCTTTGATCAGCAGCTTGCGCATGCTGGTCAGCGACTCGTCCATGCGCACCGAACTCTCGTTCACGGCCGCGGAAGCCCGGTCGGCTTGCAGGACGCTGGCCCTCACCGATCCCATGCGGCGCTGCACCTCGTCGGCCTGGTCGGCGGTCAGCGCGACGGTGCGGGCGATCTCGCTGGTCGCCGCCGTCTGCTCCTCCACCGCCGCCGAGATGCTCGCGGCGATCTCCTCCAGCCCGTGGATGGCGGACGAGACCTCGTCGATGGTCTCGACCGTTTCGGCCGCGACTGTTTGGATGGTGCCGACGCTGGCGGTGATCTCCTCGGTGGCCTTGGCGGTCTGGTTCGCCAACTGCTTCACCTCGTTGGCGACCACGACGAAGCCCTTGCCGGCCTCGCCCGCCCTGGCGGCCTCGATGGTGGCGTTGAGCGCCAGCATGTTGGTCTGCTGGGCGATGCGGGCGATGAGGGCGAGGACGGTACCGATTTCGTCGGCGGCGCTGCCCAGCCTGTCGATGACGTCGCGCGCCGTCCCCATGCGGGCAACCGCGTCGCGGGCGGCCATCGTCGATCGTCCGACCTGGCTGGAAATCTCGGCGATGGAGGCGTGCAGTTCCTCGGCAGCGGCGGCCACCGTCTGGGCGGACTGCGAGGCCTGCTGCGCCGCCCCCGAGGCGATTTCGGTGTCGCCGTTGACCTGCCGCGTCACTCCCGACATGGCCTGGGCGCTATCAACCAGGTCCTCGGTGACATGGGAGACGCTTTCGATGGTATCCGCCACCTGGCGGTCGATCCGCTCCACCATCTCCCCGACGCCGCGGTCGGCCTCTTCCAGGCGCCGGCAGGCCATGTTGATGGCCTCGGCATAGCCACGGTAGTCGCCGGTCATGCCCTCGGGCCGGATCGTCCGTTTGAAGCGGTGGTCCGAGGCAGCGTCAAGAGCTCCCCTGACCTCGCGGGCGAAGGCTTCGACCTTGTCGGCGGCGCCATTGAAGGCACTCATCAGCCGGCGGACCTCTCCGCCGTCGCTGAGGTTGACCAGACGCCCGTTGAGGTCGCCATCGGCCAGTCCCGACAGGGCCGCCTCGATCCTGCGCAGCGCCGTCGAGCATCGGCGGTTCCACGTCAGCGCCGCCAGCGAGCCGGCCGCCGCGATGGCCGCCCAGGCGGCCACCCCACCGTCTCCCCCGGCGACGGCCATCAAGGTCAAGCCCAGGGCCGCGATCATGCTCACGGCGCTGGCGACCAACGCGCCCATGAGGGACGACCAGCTCTTCATTGTCCGCCTCCGCCGGGCCGGTGGCGTCGGGCGACAGAGGGGTCTTGGGCAAAAGTCGTTTCGGAGGGCGGTGACATGAGGTCCGGCGGAATGGTGGCGAAATTCCGCGGACTATATCAAGGCATGTTGAATGGAGGATAAACGGCCGCGCAACCCGTGGTGGTTGCGCGGCTCACCGAATCCGGCCGCCTCACTCCGCCGCCGGCTTCTCCGTCTTGTAGATCTCGGCGCCGTCGGCGCGGAACTTCTCGCTCATCTCGGCCATGCCCTGCTCGGCGGCGAGATCGCGTACTTCCTGGCTGATCTTGTACGCGCAGAATTTCGGCCCGCACATAGAGCAGAAATGCGCCAGTTTGGCGCCTTCGGCGGGCAGGGTCTGGTCGTGGAAGTCGGCGGCCTTCTCGGGGTCCAGCGACAGGTGGAATTGATCGCGCCAGCGGAACTCGAAGCGGGCGCGGCTCAGGGCGTCGTCGCGGACGCGGGCGGCCGGGTGGCCCTTGGCCAGGTCGGCGGCGTGGGCGGCCAGCTTGTAGGTGACCACGCCTTCGCGCACGTCCTCGCGGTCAGGCAGGCCCAGATGCTCCTTGGGGGTCACGTAGCACAGCATGGCGGTGCCGAACCAGCCGATCATCGCCGCGCCGATGGCGCTGGTGATGTGGTCGTAGCCCGGCGCGATGTCGGTGACCAGCGGGCCCAGGGTGTAGAACGGCGCTTCCCCGCACAGGGCCAACTGCTTCTCGACGTTCTTCTTGATCTTGTGCATGGGCACGTGGCCGGGGCCCTCGATGATGACCTGGCAGTCGTGCTTCCACGCGATGTGGGTCAGCTCACCCAGCGTCTCCAGCTCGGCGAACTGGGCGGCGTCGTTGGCGTCGGCGATGGAGCCGGGGCGCAGGCCGTCACCGAGGCTGAAGGCGACGTCGTAGGCCCTGAGGATCTCGCAGATGTCCTCGAAATGGGTGTAGAGGAAGTTCTCCTTGTGATGGGCGAGGCACCACTTGGCCATGATCGAGCCGCCGCGCGAGACGATACCGGTGACCCGCTTGGCGGTCAGCGGGATGTAGGCCAGGCGCAGGCCGGCATGGATGGTGAAATAGTCCACGCCCTGCTCGCACTGCTCGATCAGGGTGTCCCTGAAAATCTCCCAGGTCAGGTCCTCGGCCTTGCCGCCCACCTTTTCCAGCGCCTGGTAGATGGGGACGGTGCCGATGGGGACCGGGCTGTTGCGGATGATCCATTCGCGGGTGGCGTGGATGTGCTTGCCGGTGGACAGGTCCATCACCGTGTCGGCGCCCCAGCGGGTGGCCCAGACCAGCTTCTCGACCTCCTCGTCGACGCCGGAGGCCACCGAGGAATTGCCGATATTGGCGTTGATCTTGGTGAGGAAATTGCGGCCGATGATCATCGGCTCGCATTCGGGATGGTTGATGTTGGCGGGAATGATGGCCCGGCCCCGCGCAACTTCCTGACGCACGAATTCCGGAGTCACCTCGTCGGGGATGTCGGCGCCGAAGTCCTCCCCGTCGCGGAGCGACTTTCCATCGGCGTCGCGGGCCGCCAATTCGGCCCGCTTGAGGTTCTCGCGGAT
>JBFMHS010000429.1:0-6215 GCA_040751765.1 Pseudomonadota bacterium
CGACAGGCCACGCCAGATCCACTTGCCCTCGATCACGCCAATCCCCCTTTCGGTGCCCAAGAAAATCCTAGCCCTCGGCGGGGCGGGCGCCAACAAGCTTTTGTGTCCACTGATGGGTGTTGTCACCATATGTTGAAGGTTGTGGCGCCGCGGCGGGGGGCTTGAAACGGGGGTGGGGGCGGCACGACAATAGAAGCGGCGGCCGCTCGAGGCCGCCCTCCGGAAAGGGAGGCGATCATGCGCGCGATGGTGCTCGACGCCCCCGGCCGGCCGCTCAGGCTGGCCGAGGTTCCGGTGCCCCGGCCGGGTCCGGGGCAGGTGCTGGTCAAGGTGCTGGCCTGCGGCGTCTGCCGCACCGACCTGCACGTGGTGGACGGCGAACTGCCGTCTCCCAAGCTGCCGCTGATCCCCGGGCACGAGGTGGTCGGGCGCGTCGAGGCGGTGGGCGAGGGGGTGAGCGGTTTCCCCCACGGCGCCCGTGTCGGCATCCCCTGGCTGGGTTGGACCTGCGGCCACTGCGATGCTTGCCGCGCCGGCGATGAGAATCTGTGCGACCAGGCCCGCTTCACCGGCTACACCATCGACGGCGGCTATGCCGAACACGCGGTGGCTGATGCCCGCTATTGCTTCCGGCTGCCCGACGGCATGGACGACGTGGCGGCAGCGCCGATGCTGTGCGCCGGCCTGATCGGCTACCGCTCATTGCGGATGGCCGGCGACGCCCGGCGGCTCGGGTTCTGGGGCTTCGGCGCCGCCGCCCACATCCTGGCCCAGGTGGCCGCGGCCCAGGGGCGCGAGGTCCATGCCTTCACCCGTCCCGGCGACGTGGCCGCTCAGGAGCTTGCCCTGGATCTCGGCTGCGTCTGGGCCGGCGACGCCGGGTCGGAACCGCCCGGGCAGTTGGATGCCGCCATCATCTTCGCGCCGGTCGGTGCGCTGGTCCCCGAGGCGCTGTCGCGGGTGCGCAAGGCCGGCACCGTGGTCTGCGCCGGCATCCACATGAGCGACATTCCCTCCTTTCCCTATGCGCTGCTGTGGGGCGAGCGGGTGGTGCGCTCGGTGGCCAACCTGACCCGCCGCGACGGCGACGAGTTCATGGCGCTGCTGGGCGGGATCCCCATCCGCGCCGAGACCACGGCCTATGGGCTGGAGGATGCCAACCGGGCGCTGGCCGACCTGCGTGACGGACGGCTGGTGGGGGCCGCGGTCCTGCTGCCGTAGCGGCTCGCGGCGGCCCATGCTAGTGTCCCGGGAAGTGAAGGAGGACCCCCGGGAATGCCCGACAATCGGCTCAAGCTCAGGATCAAGCTGTGCGAGTTCGCGGCGCTGGGGCCGGGCAAGGTCGACCTGCTGGAGGCGGTGGCCCGCTGCGGCTCCATCACCAGGGCGGCCAAGGACCAGGGCATGTCCTATCGCCGCGCCTGGCTGCTGATCGACGAGATGAACCGGGCGCTGGCGGCGCCCGTGGTCGAGGCCGCGACCGGCGGCCAGAAGGGCGGCGGCGCCCGGGTCACCGAGGTGGGGCGCCAGGTGATCGACATCTATCGCCGCGTCCAGCGTAAGACCGAGCAGGCCATCCGCCAGGAGCTGGATGAGCTGAGGGCGCTGCTGGCGGAAGCGTGATATCCGCTTGGATACATCGCCCGTTGTATCCGGTCGGATATTGGTGTAGGGATGAGGGCGTCCGCCGATGGCCGCCACCTGACCGGACCCGCCAGGGGAGCATGCCCATGTCCTTCCACCGACTGCTGTCGGCCGTCTGCGGCCTCGTCCTCGCCTTGTCCTCCGCCGCCCATGCCGACGAGGTCATCGTCTTCGCCGCCGCGTCGACCACCGATGCGCTGACCGAGGTCGGCGAGATCTTCGCCGCCAGGACCGGCCACCGTCTCAGGTCCTCCTACGCCTCGTCGTCGACCCTGGCCAAGCAGATCGAGCAGGGGGCGCCGGCCCAGGTCTTCATTTCCGCCAACGAGAAGTGGGCCGATCACCTGGAGGGTGAGAGCCTGCTGACTCCCGGAACCCGCACCAGCCTGCTGGGCAATGCGGTGGTCTTGGTCGCCGCCAAGGATGGCGCCGTCCCCGACATCCGGATCGAGAAGGGCTTCGACCTGGTCGCGGCGTTGCGGGGCGGCCGGCTGGCGGTTGGCGATCCCGACCATGTCCCGGCCGGCATCTACGCCAAGGAGGCACTGACCAACCTGGGCGTCTGGGAGGTTCTGGAACCGCGTCTGGCCCGCATGAACGACGTGCGCTCGGTGCTTGCCCTGGTCGAGCGCGGCGAGGCGCCGTTCGGGATCGTCTACGCCACCGACGCCGCCGCCACCAAGGGCGTGCGCGTGGTCGGCACCTTCCCGGCCTCCAGCCACAAGAAGGTGTCCTATCCGGTGGCCCTGGTCGCCGGCCATGACAAGGGGGCCGCCAGGCAGTTCCTCGATTTCATGACCTCGCCCGAAGGCAAGGCGGTGTTTCGCAAGCACGGCTTCACGGTGAACTGATGTTCGCCCTGACGCCGCTCGAGCAGGAAGCGCTGAGCCTTTCGCTGCTGGTATCCGGATGGGCGGTGATCGGGTCGTTGCCCTTCGGGGTATTCTTCGCCTGGCTGTTGGCCCGGCGGGACTTCCCGGGCAAAAGCGTCGTCGACGGTGTCATCCACCTGCCGCTGGTGCTGCCGCCGGTGGTGGTCGGCTATTTCCTGCTGGTGACGCTGGGCCGCAAGGGTGTCGTCGGCTCGCTGCTGTGGGAGTGGTTCGGGATCACCGTCGCCTTCACCTGGAAAGGAGCGGCCATCGCCTCGGCGGTGGTGGCCTTTCCTCTGATGGTGCGCGCCATCCGCCTGTCCATCGAAGGCGTCGACCGGGGGCTGGAGCAGGCGGCGCGTACCCTGGGCTGCGGGCCGGTGGCGACGTTCTTCACCATCACCCTGCCGCTGGTGTTGCCCGGCGTGCTGACCGGGGTCATCCTGTCCTTCGCCCGCTCGCTGTCCGAGTTCGGCGCCACCATCACCTTCGTGTCCAACATCCCCGGCGAGACCCGGACCCTGCCCATCGCGCTGTACGCCCTGACCCAGGTGCCGGGGGGCGATGCGGCGGCTCTTCGGCTGTGCGTGATCTCGGTGGTGGTGGCCTTCGCCGCGCTGCTGGCCTCCGAGATGCTGTCGCGGCGGGTCCAGGCCCGGCTGAAGGGGTGACGGCCATGCTGGAGCTTTCCGTCAAGCGGCGCCAGGGGGCCTTCCTCGTCGACCTGGACCTGGCGGCGGGCCGGGGGGTCACCGCCCTATTCGGCCGGTCCGGCTCGGGCAAGACTTCGGTCATCAACATGGTCGCCGGGTTGTCGCGCCCCGATTCCGGACGCATCGCCGTCGACGGAAGGGTGTTGTTCGACGCCGCCGCCGGCATCGACCTGCCGCCCGAGAAGCGTCGGCTGGGCTACGTGTTCCAGGACGCGCGCCTGTTCCCGCATCTGTCGGTGCGCGCCAACCTCGCCTTCGGCCGTGACCGGGTGCCGGCGGCCGAGCGGGCGGTGGCTTTCGACGACGTGGTCGAGGTGCTGGGCATCGGCCATCTGCTCGACCGCCGTCCGGCCGGGCTGTCGGGCGGCGAGAAGCAGCGGGTGGCCATCGGCCGGGCCCTGCTGGCCAGCCCCCGCATCCTGTTGATGGACGAACCGCTGGCGGCGCTGGACGCCGCCCGCAAGGCCGAGGTGCTGCCGTTCATCGCCGCGCTGTCCCGCCGCTTTGGGGTGCCTATCCTCTATGTCAGCCACTCCATGGACGAGGTGCTGCGCCTTGCCGACACCCTGGTGCTGATCGACGAAGGCCGCGCGGCGGCGGTGGGCGGGGTCGAGGAGTTGCTGTCGCGCCCCGACCTCAGGCCGCTGACCGGCCGCTACGAGGCCGGCGCCGTCATCACCGCCACCGTCGCCGGCCACGATGCCACCTATGGCGTGTCGCGGCTGGCCTTCGCCGGGGGCATGCTGACGGCGGCCCGCATCGAGCTGCCGGTCGGGACCCCGGTGCGCGTGCGCATCCACGCCCGCGACATTGCGCTGGCCATCGACGCCCCCCAGCGCATCAGTGTCCGCAACGTGCTGCCTTGCGTGGTGACCTCCGTCGCCGAGGGGCCGGGGCATCTGGTCGACGTCATGCTGAGATGCGGCGACACCGCCCTTTGGTCGCAGATCACCCTTCAGGCCCAGGCCCAGTTGGGCCTGGTGCCGGGAATGAAGGTGCAGGCGCTGATCAAGGCGGTCACCATCGCGCGCGGCGACGTCGCCGACCGTCCGGCGACGGCCCCTTGACCGGCGTCAAAGGGAATACCTGAGCGGCGAGGTAGGGTTCGGCCGGCCAACTGAGGAGCAGACCCGCCATGACCGACACCATTCTCGACGTCCGCACCATCGAGCCGCGCCTGCGACACCATCAGATCTTCGGCATGTTCGACAAGCTGGCGACCGGCGCCGCTTTCGTGATCGCCAACGACCACGATCCCCGCCCGCTCTATTACCAGTTCAATGCCGAGCGGACCGGCGAGTTCGAATGGCAATACCTGGAGGCCGGCCCCGATCTGTGGCGGGTGCGCATCGGCCGCATCGCCGACGCCCCCACCGAACGCGGCGCGTCCTGCTGCGGCAGCTGCGGCTGAGGCGGAACCCCGCCCGCCCTTAGGTGTTGGCATGGCGTCCACCCACGAAGGAGCGACGCCATGCACGCCAGGGAAATGATCAGCAGCCATCCCCACGTGAAGGGGAACGTCAACGACTCCCTCGTCCGCTGCATCGAGGAATGCTACGACTGCGCCCAGACCTGCGTGACCTGCGCCGACGCCTGCCTTGGCGAGGACATGGTCAAGGAACTGGTGCAGTGCATTCGCCTGAACATGGATTGCGCCGACGTCTGCCTCGCCACCGGGGCCGTGTCGACGCGGCGCAGCGGCTCCAACGAGCAGGTCATCCGGTCCATGCTCCAGGCCTGCGAGACGGCCTGCCGGTTGTGCGCCGAGGAGTGCGAGCGCCACGCCGCCGACCACGAGCATTGTCGCATCTGCGGCGAGGCCTGCCGGAGTTGCGAGGAATCCTGCCGCAAGGCGGTCCAGGGCATGAGTCACTGAGCCTTCGGCCGTCATGAGCTTCGACCTCGCGGCGACCTTCGCCTTGCTGGGCGCCGTCATGGCCCTGCTGGTGTGGGACCGGCTGCGCTACGACGTCGTGGCGGCGGGGGCGCTGGTGGTGGCGGTCGCCGTGGGCGTGGTCCCGGCCGACAAGGCCTTCGTCGGATTTTCCGACGACATCGTGATCCTGGTCGCGTCGGCGCTGGTGGTCAGCGCCGCCATCGAGCGGTCGGGGATCGTCGACCGCTTGGTGTCGCCGCTCGCGCGGCGGCTGGACACCACGCCCAAGCAGGTGGTGCTGCTGGCCGGGTTGGTGGCGGCGCTGTCGGCGGTGATGAAGAATATCGGCGCCCTGGCGATCTTCCTGCCGGTGGCCCTGCAGGTGGCCCGCAGGCACGGCCATTCACCGGCCCGCCTGCTGATGCCGCTGTCCTTCGCCTCGCTGCTGGGCGGCATCGTCACCATGGTCGGGACCAGCCCCAACATCATCGTCTCGCGCGTGCGCGCCGATCTGACCGGCGAACCGTTCGGCATGTTCAGCTTCGCCCCGCTGGGGCTGACGCTTTCCGTCCTGGGGGTGGCCTTCCTCGCCTTCGGCTGGCGGCTGCTGCCGCTCAACCGCGATACGGGCTCCGACCAGCCGTTCTCGGTGTCCGACTACACCGCCGAGGCCCGCCTGCCGCCGGCCTCGCCCTTCGTCAACAAGACGGTGGACGACCTGGAGGATGCCTCCGACGGAGAAGCCAGCGTGTGCGCCATCGTCCGCGAGGGCGGCCGCCGCTACACTCCGGCCGGCCACTGGTGGCTGTTCGCCGACGACATCGTGGTGCTGCGCTGTGACGCCACCGTGCTCAAGCGCCTCGTGACCCTGGCTCGCCTGGAGGTTCCGGGGGCGGAGCCCTCTCCGCAGGGAGGCCAGGGCCAGGATGAGATCGTGGTGGAGGAGGCGGTGGTCACCGAGGGCTCGCCGCTGATCGGCGCCACTGCCCAGGAATTGCGCTTGCGCGACCATTTCGGGCTTACGCTCGTGGCCCTGTCGCGGCGTGGGCGGCCGGTGCGCCAGCGGCTGCGCCATACTCCCCTGTACAAGGGCGACCTCGTCGTGTTCCA
>JBFMHS010000043.1:0-9489 GCA_040751765.1 Pseudomonadota bacterium
GTTTTGTTCTTCGATTTTCCTTACGCCACCGTGATGGAGCCGCCGGCGGAGTAGACCGATCCGTCGTCGTCCACCCACTTGAGTTCGATCGGGCCGGACTCGGTGGCGGTCAGGAAGAACGAGATATAGGGGTTGGCCGAGATCGCGCCGTGCCAGTCCGAGGAGAACACCTCCTTGCCGGCATAGGTGCAGACGAACTTGTTGATGATCTTGCGCGGGATGGGCTTGCCTTCCTTGTTCTTGCGCTGGCCGGATTCCATGTCGTGGTCGATGGTGGCCTTGATCTCGAACACTTCACCCTTGGCGGCGGTGCCGGGAATCTTGACGCGGGGAGTGGGCATATCCTGGATCTCCTTGACTGAATTTCACCGCCGACCGATCAGCCGCCGCAGCCGCCGATGGTCACCTTGACTTCCTGCGAGCCCTGCCAGACCGAACCGTCGGACAGCACGGCCACGGCGCGGACGTCCTGGGTCTTGCCCAGGCGCATGCGCATGGTGATCTCGGGCTTGCCGGTGGGGGTGAAATGGAAGCTGGCGACGCCCGGAGACGGATTGCCCTCGGCGACGACATGGATGGCCTTGACGTAGTTCTCGGCCGTCATCGGATTGTCGACGACGACGGTGAACTGGACGGTGTTGCCGTTCTCGGCGATCTGGGGAAGCTTCAGCTTCACCTTCCCCTCCTTGGGGGCGACGCCGCCGGTCAGCTTGCCCAGATAGTCGTCGGCGGCGGCCTTGTCGGCCAGCGCCAGACGGGGCGCCAGGGTGGCGGCGGCGCCGGCGCCGATGCCAGCCAGCACGGTGCGGCGCGAAACAGTGGTCTTCATCACGAAAATTCTCCCTGCGTCGGCATTACTTGAGGGTGGCGAGATAGGCGACCACGTCCTCCACCTCCTGGGCGGTCAGGATCGTCTGTCCCTCGTACTTCTTGGCGACCCGGTGCAGATCCTTCTTGTAGAAGGACGGCATCGGCGTGTCGGGGTTGATGATCTTCGGGTCAACGACCCGCAACCGCATCTCGGCCGGCTGCAACCGGCTGGCCACCTCGTTCAGCGGCGGGCCGACATCGCCGTGGTCCGCTTCCTCGGGGATGGGCATCTGGTGGCAGGAAAGGCACAGGCCCTTCTTGACGACGATCACTCGGCCGTTGGCCGGATCGCCCTTCTGGTCGGTCAGCGGTGCCATCCGCGTGACGTCGTAGTATCCGCGCTCAGGCGCCTTCTTGCGCGGGGCGGCGGCCGACGGGCCGGCAACCGCCACCGCCAGGACCGCCGCGAGGGCGACCCGGGTGAGGGGTGTAAGCATTGGTCCTCCCTTTGGCCATGTTCGGGCCTTGTTTCTTTTTTGGTTGGTGGGTCGGTCTTGGTTCAACCTGACAATCCCATATTTCATGAAGGGCGAATATGAATCAAGACTGAAACTGCTTCGCAAATGCACACATTTGCCGTTAAGTTTATGTAGTTTGTCAGTGTACCACCTTGGTATGGCCGGTAAAAGCTCGGAATTTCCCTGGTCCCATCCACGATCGCGCACAATCGCGCGCAAGTCGATCATTCCATGGGGTAAGGGCCATCGTCCGGATGAACGGCGGCGGCCCTGGGCACCGGCCGGGTGGAATAGGACCTTGGGGTGGGAGGGCGCGTCGCGTGACAGCCCGGCCATGAATGCGCTATATCAACCGCCCCGGCCGGATTCCGGCGTCGGGGCCATTGTCATCGCCCGAACGAACCGCCATGTCGCACCGCCCCTACCAGCATATCGAGCGCCGCAAGTCGCGCCTGATCCATGTCGGCCCGGTGCCGGTGGGCGGCGACGCACCGATCACGGTGCAGACCATGACCAACACGCCCACCGCGGACGTCAAGGCGACGGTGGAGCAGATCCGGCGCGCCGAGGAGGTCGGCGTGGACATCGTGCGGGTCTCGTGCCCCGACGAGGACTCGACGCGGGCGCTGAAGGATATCGTCCGCCAAGTGTCGGTCCCGGTGGTGGCTGACATCCACTTCCACTACAAGCGCGCCATCGAGGCTGCCCAGGCCGGCGCCGCGTGCCTGCGCATCAATCCGGGCAACATCGGCTCGGCGGCGCGGGTCAGGGAGGTGGTCCAGGCGGCCAAGGACCACGGCTGTTCCATGCGCATCGGGGTGAACGCCGGCTCGCTGGAAAAGCACCTGTTGGAGAAGTACGGCGAGCCTTGTCCCGAGGCCATGGTGGAAAGCGCCCTCGAACACGCGCGCATCCTCGAGGACAACGACTTCCGCGAGTTCAAGATCAGCGTCAAGGCGTCCGACGTCTTCCTGGCCGTGGCCGCTTACAAGGGTCTGGCGGCGGCCTGCGACTACCCGCTGCACCTGGGGATCACCGAGGCGGGCGGGCTGATCGGCGGCACGGTCAAGTCGGCGCTGGGCATCGGCAACCTGCTGTGGGCCGGCATCGGCGACACCATCCGGGTGTCGCTGTCGGCCGACGTGACCGAGGAGGTCAAGGTCGGCTACGAGATCCTGAAGTCCCTGGGCCTGCGCTCGCGCGGCGTGCGCATCGTCTCGTGCCCGTCCTGCGCGCGGCAGGGCTTCGACGTGGTCAAGACGGTCGAGGAACTGGAGAAGCGCCTGGCCCACGTCACCGCCCCGGTGACGCTTTCCATCATCGGCTGCGTGGTCAACGGCCCCGGCGAGGCGCGCGAGACCGATGTCGGCCTGACCGGGGGCGGCGGCGACAATCACATGGTCTATGTGGCCGGCAGCCCGGACCACAAGATCGACGGCCGCGCCATGGTCGATCACATCGTCGAGCTGGTGGAGAAGAAGGCCGCCAGCCTAGCCAAGAAGGATTGATCCCGTGTCGAGCCTGCAGCCCGTCCGCGGCACCCACGACCTGCTTCCCGACGACGCCCGCCGCCACCGCCGGGTCGAGGACACCGCCTTCGCGGTGGCCCGCCGCTACGGTTACGGCGAGATCGTCACCCCCATCTTCGAGTTCACCGAGGTCTTCTCGCGCACGCTGGGCGAGACCTCGGACGTGGTGACCAAGGAAATGTACACCTTCGCCATGGGCGAGGAATCGCTGACGCTACGCCCCGAGGGCACCGCCGGCGTGGCGCGGGCCTTCATCTCCGGCGGGTTGGCCCAGTCGCTGCCGCTCAAGCTGTTCTACCGCGGCCCGATGTTCCGCCACGAGCGCCCGCAGAAGGGTCGCCAGCGCCAGTTCCATCAGGTCGGTGTCGAGATGCTGGGCGTCGACAGTCCGCTGGCCGACGTCGAGGTGGTGTCCATGGGCTGGCGCCTGCTGGCCGAGCTGGGCCTGGGCGACAAGGTGACGCTGGAGATCAACACCCTGGGCGACGCCGACAGCCGCGCCGCCTATCGCGACGCCCTGGTCGCCTATCTGATGCCGTTCCGCGACCAGCTGTCCGAGGACAGTCGCAACCGGCTGGAGCGCAACCCTCTGCGGGTGCTGGATTCCAAGGACGACGGCGACAAGCGCATCGTCGCCCAGGCCCCGGTGATGAGCGACTGCCTGACCCCGGCGGCGCGCGAGTTCTTCGCCCAGGTCACCGGCGGTCTCGACGCGCTGGGCATCCCTTACGTGGTCAATCCCAAGCTGGTGCGCGGGCTGGACTACTACTGCCACACCGCCTTCGAGTTCACCACCACCGCCCTGGGCGCCCAGGGCACCGTGCTGGCCGGCGGACGCTACGACGGCCTGGTGGCCCAGATGGGCGGCCCCGCCACCCCGGGCATCGGCTGGGCGGCGGGCGTCGAGCGCCTGGCCATGCTGGTCGGCGAGGTGACCGACCCGGTGCGCCCGGTGGCGGTCATCCCCATGGGCGACGCGGTCGCCGCGCTGAAGCTGGCCGACGAGTTGCGCGCCGCCGGCATCGCGGTGGAGATGGGCTTCTCGGGCAACATGAAGAAGCGCATGGCCCGCGCCAACAAGGCCAACGCCCGCTTCGCCGTCATCCTGGGCGAGGACGAGGCGGCGCGCGGGATGTGCACGCTGCGCGACCTGGATTCGGGCGAGCAGGAGGAGGTGGCGCTGGCCGTCGTGGCGGAGACGCTGAAGGCACGATGACCGCCCCCTCCGCCCCCCGCTTCGTCGTCGTCGGCGCCAACCATCGGTCGGCGTCGCTGGGCTTGCGCGACGCGCTGTTCGTCGACGACGCGGCGGCGGCGGGGTTCCTGGTCGGGTTGAAGGAGAGGGGTGTCGCCGAGGCGCTGGTGCTGTCCACTTGCGACCGCGTCGAGCTGTGGTCGTCGCATCACGACGCCGCCCTGGTGGCGCGGGTGGCGGGGGAAAGCTTCGCCGAGCGGGCGGGGGTGCCGGCGGCGGCGCTGGCGGCCCAATTCTACACCCTGTCGGGAAGCGAGGCGGCGCGGCACGCCTTCGCGGTGGCGTCGTCGCTGGATTCACTGGTCATCGGCGAGCCGCATGTCATGGGCCAGGTCAAGGCCGCCCATCGCCTGGCCCGCGATTCGGGGACCTGCGGGGCCGAGCTGGAGACGGTGCTCCAGGCCGCCTTCGCCGCCGCCAAGCGGGTGCGCACCGAGACCGCCATCGGCGAGGGACCGGTCAGCATCGCCGCCGCCGCCGTGCAGTTGGCGCGCGACCTGCACGGCGACCTCGCCAAGGCCAAGGGCCTGCTGGTGGGGGCCGGGGACATGGGCGAGCTGGTCGTCGAAAGCCTGCAGGCGGCCGGCCTGTCGTGGCTGGCGGTCACCGCGCCGCGCGCCAGCCGCGCCGAGGCGGTGGCGCAGGCCCTGAACGGCACCGTGGTCCCCTTCGAGGATCTGCGCGAGGCTCTCGCCGGTGCCGACGTGGTGGTCACCTGTACCGGCAGCCGCAACCTGGTCGTCGCCGCCGACATGGTGACCGGGGCATTGAAGAAGCGTCGCCGCAAGCCCATGCTGCTGGTCGACGCGGGCATCCCCGGCGACATCGAGCCGTCGGTGAACCGCCTCGACGGCGCCTTCCTCTACGACCTGTCGGACCTGGAGCGGGTCGCCCTCGAGGGCCGCGCCACCCGCGAGCAGGCCGCCCGCGCCGCCTGGGCGATCCTGGAGGACGAGCTGGCCGGCTTCCTCAAGGGCCGCGCCGCCCGCGCCGCCGTGCCGGCCATCGTGGCGTTGCGCCAGCGTTTCGACGAGGCGCGCGAGCTGGTCCTCGCCGAGGCCGGCGCCGACGCCGCCGAGGCCACCCGCCTGTTGGTGAACCGCCTGCTCCACGCGCCCCAGGAGGTGATGAAGGACATCGCTGCCGAGGGCGCCGAGTGGCAGGCCATGGAACGGACGCTGCGCAAGCTGTTCCGGTTGGAGTAAACCCCCTTCGTCATGCCCGCGAAGGCGGGCATCCAGGCGGAGGCACGGCCCCCCGCCTTCGCGGGGGTGACGGAAAGAAAGAACAAGACCGATGAATCTCGACGCCCAACTCGAAAAGGTCCTTTACCGCTACGACGAGCTGCGCGAGCAGCTGGCCTCCGGCGACGGCGGTTCCTTCGCCAAGTTGTCCAAGGAACTGTCCGACCTGGAGCCCATCGTCGAGGCGGTGCAGGCGCTGAAGAAGGCGCGCTCGGACATGGCCGACGCCGAGGCGCTGATGGCCGACCCCGAGATGAAGGACATGGCGGCCGAGGAGTTCTATGCCCTCAAGGACCAGCTTCCCGAGCTGGAGCGCCAGGTGCAGCTGATGCTGCTGCCCAAGGACGAGGCCGACGAGAAGAACGCCATCATCGAGGTCCGCGCCGGCACCGGCGGCGAGGAAGCCGCCCTGTTCGCCGCCGAGCTGTTCCGCATGTACGAGCGCTACGCCGCCTCCCACGGCTGGCGCTTCGAGGTGATGGACGTCAACGAGACCGGTATCGGCGGCTTCAAGGAAGCCAGCGCCACCATCACTGGCCGCAACGTGTTCGCCCGCCTGAAGTTCGAATCCGGCGTCCACCGCGTGCAGCGCGTGCCGGCCACCGAGGCAGGCGGCCGCATTCACACCTCGGCCGCCACGGTGGCCATCATGCCCGAGGCCGAGGAGGTGGACATCCACCTGGAGGAAAAGGACCTGCGCTTCGACGTCTACCGCTCGCAGGGCTCGGGCGGCCAGTCGGTCAACACCACCGACTCGGCGGTCCGCGTCACCCATCTGCCCACCGGTCTCGCGGTGGCCTGCCAGCAGGAAAAGAGCCAGCACAAGAACAAGGCCACCGCCCTGAAGCTGCTGCGCGCCCGCCTCTACGAGATGGAGCGCGAGGCCAAGGCCGCCGAGCGCGCCGCCAACCGCAAGAGCCAGGTCGGCTCCGGCGACCGCTCCGAGCGCATCCGCACCTACAATTTCCCGCAAGGCCGCGTCACCGACCACCGCGTCAACCTGACCCTCTACAAGATCGATGAGGTCATGAAGGGCGAGGCCCTCGACGAGCTGATCGACGCCCTGGTCGCCGCCGACCAGGCCGAGCGGCTGGCGGAGATGGCGTGAAAGGCGCCACCGCCGGAGCTGCCGCCCAAGCCCTGGCCGGGCGGCTCGCCGCCGCCGGGATCGACTCGGCCCGCCTCGATGCCCGGTTGCTGGTGGCCGAGGTGCTGGGCGTCGAGCCCATGAAGGTCGCCACCTATCCCGAGATGCCGTTGACCGAGGCGCAGGCCGCGCGGCTGGAAGACCTGGCCGCCCGCCGGGCGGCGCGAGAGCCCATGAGCCACATCCTCGGCCGGCGCGGCTTCTGGACCCTGTCCCTCAAGGTGACCGCCGACACGCTTGACCCGCGCGGCGACACCGAGACGGTGGTCGAGGCGGTGCTCGACGCCCTGGCCGACCGCGACCGCGCTTGGCGGCTGCTGGATTTCGGCACCGGGACGGGGGCCATTCTGCTGGCACTGCTGTCGGAACTGCCCAATGCCACCGGCCTGGGCATCGACAAGAGCGCGGCGGCGCTGGCGGTGGCGCGCGACAACGCCGAGACCAATGGTCTCTCCCGTCGGGTGGAGTTCGCATTGGGCGAGTGGGGGAGGGGGCTCGACGGATGCTTCGATGCAATCGTCTCCAACCCGCCCTACATTCCTGACCACGAGATCGACGCGCTGGAACCCGAGGTGGCGCGGTACGAGCCGCGCCTGGCCTTGGCCGGGGGGCCGGACGGGCTCGACTGCTACCGCGCCCTCGCTCCCGATGTCGCCCGCCTGCTCGCTCCCGGTGGGGTGGCGGCCATCGAGGTCGGTGCCGGCCAGGCGGAGGCGGTGGCGGACCTGCTGGTGGAAGCCGGGCTGGAGGTGACGGGAGTACGTCGCGATCTCGCCGGAATCGCGCGGTGCGTGACGGCGACGAAGCCGTGAAAAAAAGAGTTGGAAACGTGCGGGCGAGCGACTAGGGTGTCGCCCGACAAGCGCCACCGGACCGAGGCCGCGTCGAGCGTCATGCTCCGCACCTCGACAAAGCGCCTTCCGATCCCCTCATCGCCGTCCTTCCATCCGGAAGCGGTCGTGGCCGGCCAAGGCTGTTGAGGTGATCGAGAGTGAACCCCAAGGGTAACAAGTAGCGAGAAGGCAGGACCCGTGAATCATCCGAAGCAACGTTCCCGCGGCCGTGGCAATGGCGGCGGCGGTGGTGGTGGCGGCGGCGGTGGCGGCGGCAACAGGCCGCCGAAGCACCACATCAATGTCCGCAACCAGGTTTTCGACTCCAATGGGCCCGAGGGCCGCATCCGCGGCAACGCCAATCAGGTGATGGAAAAGTACCTGATGCTGGCCCGGGACGCCTCGTCGCAGGGTGACCGGGTGGCGGCCGAGAACTTCTACCAGCATGCCGAGCACTATTTCCGGCTGCTGAACGCGTTCAACCAGAACAACGGCCAGAAGCGTCCGCAGGGGTCGCCGACCCCCGCCGAGGATCAGCCCGAGATGTCCGGCGACGACGAAGAGTCGGGTGAGGCCGCCACCGCGTCGGAAGCCGCCCCGGCCGAGGCCGCCGACGGCGAGGCCGTCAACGCGTGACCCTGCTCCCTCCCCGGCCCCTGGGCCGGTGGAGGGGCGGTCCTCCCGCTCCCAGTCGGATCACCCGGCCGCGCGCTTGCGCGGTTCCGGCACCGTGACCTGTCGCCCGGTCACCGTGATGCGCCCCGCTTCGGTCAGTTTGCGCACCAACCGCGAGATGACCTCGGGGCTGGTGCCCAACATGGATGCCAGGTCGCGCCAGGCGATGGGCATGGCGAAGCTCAGGCCCTCGGGCACCTCCTCGCCGGCCTCGCCGGCCAGCGATTCGATCACCGCCAGCACCCGTTCCGCCAGGTCGCCCGAGCACAGGCGGAAAATGATTTCCTCGTTGTCGCGGGCTTCCTCGCAGCCGCGCCTGGCGATTTCCAGACCCATGCGCGGGTTCTGCGCCAGCACGGCGCCCAGGCGGTCGGCCGGGATGAAGCAGGCGGCGACCTCGGTCATGGCGCGGGCCGAGTTCCCATGCATGCCATCCGAGAACAGGTCGGCGCACGGAAAGAAGGCGCCCGGTTGCAGCAGTTTCAGCACCGCGTGCTCGCCCGCCTCGCTGACCCGCTCCAGTGCCACCAGCCCCGAGCGGAGGGAATAGGCGCCCTTGACGCGATCACCTTGGTGAAATAGGTGCTCGCCCTTGTTCCAGGCGCGTTCAATGACCGGGGAAGGAAACGGGCAGCCAGCGGGCGCCGCAGCACCAATCACCGCCGTGGTGGCGGTCGCCGGCGCGCGGTCGCAACAGTGGTTGAACTTGCAGTTTGGAATGTTCTTGTGGGGCATGACCTATCCTGTCGCCTTGCCCATCCTGGTTCAACCCGATTCCTTCCATGGGATTATTGTGAGGGAAATCCTGGCCGCCACAATCCACCATGCGTATGATGCACCCCTCCACTGAACGCACCATTTTCCCCGCCATGGCCGACAGTCACCATCACCACGACCACGCGCGTGACGGCACCGGCAACGAGCGCCGGGCCGCGCTGGCCTTCGCCCTGACCGCCGGCTTCATGGTGGTCGAGGCGGCCGGCGGTTGGTTGTCGGGGTCGCTGGCGCTGGTCGCCGACGCCGCCCACATGCTCACCGACAGCGCCGCCCTGGCCATGACCTGGCTGGCCTTCCGTCTCGGCCGCCTGCCCCCCGATGCCCGGCGCAGCTACGGCTATCGCCGCGCCGAGGTGCTGGCCGCCTTCGTCAACGGTCTGTTCGTGCTGGCGCTGGCGGCGTGGATCGCCTGGGAGGCCGTGGCGCGGCTGTCCGAGCCCCAACCGGTCACCGGGCCGCTGATGCTTGCGGTGGCGGTGGGCGGCGTGGCGGTGAACCTGGTGGTGCTGCGGATCCTGGGCGGCCACGGCCACGACGAGCATGGCCATGAGGGACATGGGCACGGCAACCTCAACCTGCGCGGCGCCCTGCTGCATGTGATGGGCGACCTGCTCGGCTCGCTGGCGGCGGTGGTGGCGGCCGGCGTGATCATGGTGTGGGGGTGGACGCCCGTCGACCCGCTGTTGTCGCTGGCGGTAGCG
>JBFMHS010000430.1:0-21035 GCA_040751765.1 Pseudomonadota bacterium
CGCCGGGGAACTGGTATCGCTGCTGTCGGACGCGGTGGGGATGTGCATGGAGTCTGACGTGCCGCTGGGCGCCTTCCTGTCTGGGGGGATTGATTCGTCCCTGGTGGTGGCGCTGATGCAGGCCCGTTCGCAGCGTCCGGTGCGGACCTTCTCCATCGGCTTCGCCGAGGCGGGTTACGACGAATCCAAGCACGCCGCGGCGGTGGCGCGCCACCTGGGCACCGAGCATACCGAGCTGACGGTCACCGAACGCGAAGCCCTGGCGGTGATCCCCCATCTGCCCGCCATATACGACGAGCCCTTCGCCGACTCGTCGCAGATCCCGACCCATCTGGTGTCGCGGCTCGCCCGCGACCACGTCACCGTGGCGCTGTCGGGCGACGGCGGCGACGAACTGTTCGGCGGCTATAACCGCTATCTCTGGGGCGACAAGCTGGCCCGGCTGATGGGGCGCGTGCCGGGGCCGCTCCGTCGCCTCGGCTGTGCCGCCGTGGCGGGGGTGCCGGCCGCCGGCTGGGATGCCGCCGCCGCCGCCCTGCGTCCGCTGCTGCCCGCTCGCCTGCGGGTCGCCATGCCCGGGGACAAGCTGCACAAGCTGGCAGCGGTCGCCGGGACCCCGGACGCGGATGCCGCCTATGTGGGCCTGACCTCGCTGTGGCAATCGCCGGGTGCCTTGACCGGGCGGGTGGAGCCGCCGGGAGCCGTCCGCGCCGCCGCCGCCGCACTGGACGATTCGGCCGGGTTCATCGCCCGCATGATGCTGGCCGACACCCTGACCTACCTGCCGGACGACATCCTGGCCAAGGTTGACCGGGCCAGCATGGCGGTGAGCCTGGAATCGCGCATTCCTCTGCTCGATCATCGGCTGTTCGAGTTGGCCTGGAGACTTCCCCTGGCCGGCAAGGTCGCGGGCGGGACCGGCAAGCTGCCGCTGCGCAGGGTCTTGTTCCGCCATGTCCCCCGCGAGCTGATCGAGCGGCCCAAGATGGGCTTCGGGGTCCCCATCGGGGCCTGGATGCGGGGAGAGCTGCGCGACTGGGCCGAGGACCTGCTGGAGCCGGCCAAGCTTGCCGAGGACGGCCTGCTGGACCCGGTGCCGATCCGCCGCTGCTGGAACGAGCACCTGTCGGGCCGCCGCAACTGGCAGCATCAGCTGTGGGCGGTGCTGATGCTTCAGGCCTGGCGAGCGGCGGCCAGGCCATGACGGCGGCAACGCTGCTGCGGATCTCGGGGTTGCGCCTGCTCAGCCTGGGCGTGGCGGCGCTGTTCGTGGCCGCGCTGCCAATGGTGATGCCGCCGGAGGAATACGGCCGATTCAACCTCGCGCTGTCCATCTTGCAGACGGGGGCCGCGGTCCTGCTGTCGTGGCCCAACCAAGCCTTGCTGCGATTCGGGCGCGAGGAGTTTACCGCCCGGGGCGTGCTGGGCGAGGTGCTCGGAACCCGGCTGGTGCTCCATGCCGTGCTGTTGGTGCCAGCCCTGGGCCTGGCTCTGGGCGCGGCCGGGCAATTGGCAGACTGGGCCAACCTGGACGCCGCGACACTGCGTTGGACCCTGGCAGTCGGCCTGCCGCTTCTCTCTTTGTCCGATCTGGGGATTTTCGCCGCCCAGGCGGCGGGCGCTTTCGGCGGCTATGGATGGGCACCCCTGGCGTTGCGCCTGGCCCAATTGGCCGGGCTGGGCCTGCTGGCGGCCTCCGGTGGCGGATGGCACGGGCTGATGGCGGCGACCCTGGCCGGCTATGGGGCCGGAGCCTGGCTTGCCTGGCGGTCCATCCCTGGCACGGCGCTGGCCGGCCTGCGGGCCAGCCCGGCGATGGCGCGGCGGATGCTGGCCTACGGCCGGCTGCAGGTTCTCGCCATTTGCTCGGCCTTCCTGTTGAACTGGATCGACCTCTGGCTGCTGCGTGCCTTCCTGGATATGCGGGCGGTGGGAACCTATGCCTGGGCCTACTCGGTCACCCTGGTGGCGATGACGTTGCTGGTGCCACTGGCCGCAGTTGTTGCGCCGCATGCCATCGACCGCCTGAGGGCGGGCGACCACGTGGCCGTCCGGGGGCAGATGGCCGCCGTCGGCTCGGCTTGCGTCCTGTTGGCCGCGCTGTTGCCGGCGGGGTGCGGTGTGCTGGCCGCCGCCCTGTCGCTGCCCGGCCTCGGCGCCTATTCCGAGGCGGTCCGGCCTGTGCTGCTGCTGCTGGCAGGAACCGTATTCCAGCTGGGTAGCGCCGCTGTTGAGCCTGTGGTCTATGCCGACGAGCGTGCCGCCCCGGGTATGGCGGGTGTGGCCATGACCATGGTTGCGGTCAACGCCGTTGCGGATCTGGTGCTGATCCCGGTCCTTGGAGTGGCGGGACCGGCCGTCGGCACGGCCGCCGCCTACGGCGTCGGCATGGTGCTGATCTGGCGGCGCGCTGGCAGACTGGTGGGGGCCGGGCCATCCCCGCTGCCTTTTGTCGCCTGGGGGCTATCCGCCGTCGCCGCCGCCGGCCTGTTGGCCATGCTGCCTCCGCTTCCCGCGGTGATGGCCGGCATGGGCGGTTCCGTCCTGGCCATGGCGGTGGCCCGCGGCACCGGCATGTTGAAGGCCCTGCAGCCGCTGGCCGCGGGTATGCCCGGAAAGCTTCGGCATCTAATCGGATGGCTGGCTGCGGAGGGGGCCTGACATGTGCGGTATCGGGGGCATCGTGCTGCGCCCGGGTGGGCATGTGCGATCCGAGTGGCTGGCGGCCCTTGACCGGGTGCTGGCACACCGGGGACCCGACGACCGCGGCTTTCTGGCCTGGGATGACGGACAATTGCCGGGGCGGGGCCGCGAGCCTGGGGAAGCGGGCCACGGCCGTCTGGCCCTGGTGCACCGGCGGCTGTCGATCATCGATCCCGGGCCGTCGGGATGGCAGCCCATGGTCTCGCCGGACGGCCGGCACGCCATCGTCTTCAACGGCGAGGTCTACAACTTCATCGAGCTGAAGGCGGAGCTCGAGGCGTTGGGGGATGTCTTCGCCGGCCGGTCGGACACCGAGGTGGTGCTGGCTGCGTGGCGGCGCTGGGGTGAGTCCGCCCTGCCGCGCCTGGTGGGCATGTTCGCGTTCGCGGTGGTGGATTTCGGTCGTCGGGAAATCGTGCTTGCCCGCGACCGGTTCGGCATCAAGCCACTCTATCTTGCCCAGTGGGGCGGCGGCATTGCCTTCGCCTCCGAGATTCCGGCGCTGTTGGAACTTCCCGGAATGAGCCGGTGCGTCGATGCCCAGGCGGCGCACCGCTTCCTCGCCCACGGCCTGACAGACCGCCCTGACGGACGCACGCTGTTCGCCGCCGTAAGGTCGCTGCCGCCGGGAACGATGGCGAGGATTTCCCTCGACGACCCCGCGCCGGCTCCTGCAGAGCGCTTCGCCACCGTGGCCGCGGATGCGCCGTCGCAACTGGGCTTCGCCGAGGCCGCCCGCCGGCTGCGCGAGCTGTTCATGGACAGCGTCGGCCTTCACCTGCGCAGCGACGTGGCGGTGGGGGCGGCCTTGTCGGGAGGGATCGATTCCTCGGCCATCGTAATGGCGATGCGGTCCATCGCCGGGGCGGGTGATCTTCACGTCTTCAGCTTCCAGGCCCCGGGCACGCCGTGGGACGAAGGTCCCTGGGCACGGCAGGTGGCGGCGGTGGCCGGTGCCCGGATGCATGCGGTCGTTCTCGACCCCTCCGAGTTGGGCCGCGACCTCGACGCCCTGGTGTCCCGCCAGGGCGAGCCGTTCGTCTCGACCAGCATCCTCGCCCAGTGGAAGGTCTACGAGGCGGCACGGAGGGCCGGCATCACGGTCGTGCTGGATGGCCAGGGGGCAGACGAGATGCTGGCGGGCTATCCGGCATATCGGGCGGCGCGGCTTGCTTCGGCGGTCGCCGGCCACGATCCGGTGACGGCACTGCGGCTGGCCGCGGTGGCTGGCCCCGCGGACATCGTCCGGGCGGCGGGCCTGCTTCTTCCCGCTGGCATGGCGCGCTTTGCGCGCCGGCTGGCCGGACGGGGCACGCCCTCGTGGCTGGATCGCCGATGGTTCGCCGACCGCGGCGTGGATATCGACCCGCCGCCGTTGCCCCGTCGGCGCGGCCTGCTGCATGACCGGCTCGAGCACAGCCTGGTCGATGTCAGCCTGCCGGCACTGTTGCGGTATTCCGACCGCAACTCCATGAGCCATTCCGTCGAAAGCAGGGTGCCGTTCCTGACTCCTGCCCTGGCTGGGTTCATCCTGTCACTGCCCCAGGAGTATCTGGTGGACGACGGCGGGACGTCGAAGAGCGTGTTCCGCGCCGCCATGCGCGGACTGGTTCCAGACACGGTGCTGGACAGGCGGGACAAGGTGGGCTTCGTCACGCCCGAGGCGCAGTGGATCAAAGCCTTAGCGCCCTGGGCCGAGGATAAGTTTCACGCCAAGATGTGCCCTTTGCCGATGATCGATGCAAAAAAGGTTGAGCCCATGATTGCGGACGCTCTTCATGGGCGGTCGGCCTGGCGGCAGGCCCATTGGCGGATCGTGGCGTTTGCCGCATGGAGCAGGTGTTTCGGGGTGGAGGGATGATGAAGATCGTCACCGTCGTCGGCGCGCGGCCGCAATTCGTCAAGGCTGCCGTGGTCTCGCGTGCCTTAGCCGGGCATGGGGAGGTGCGCGAGGTTCTGGTCCATACCGGCCAGCACTACGACGATGCGCTGTCCGATGTGTTCTTCCGCCAGTTGGAAATGGCACCCCCCTCCCACCATCTCGCGGTCGGTTCCGGCAGCCATGGTGCGCAGACCGGTCGCATGCTGGAACGTCTGGACGAGGTGATGCGCGCCGAGCGTCCCGATGGCGTGCTGGTTTACGGCGACACCAATTCCACCCTTGCCGGCGCGCTTGCGGCGGCCAAGCTGGGCCTTCCCCTGGCGCATGTGGAGGCCGGCCTTCGGAGCGGAGACCGCTCCATGCCCGAGGAGATCAATCGCCTGCTCACCGATCAGGTGTCCGACCTGTTGTTCGCGCCAACCCATGCCGCCGTCACCAATCTGGCCGGCGAAGGCATCGCGGACGGACGCGTTCATCTGGTGGGCGACGTCATGTACGATGCGGCCCTGGCCTTTGTCGGGCGTGCCGATGCCGGGGCCGTGCTGGCCGGGTTGGCGTTGACTGCGGGGTCCTATGTCCTTGCCACCATCCATCGGGCCGCCAACACCGACGACCCTGCGCGGTTGGCCGCCATCGTCGAGGGGCTGATCCGCGCCGCCGCCCGCCGTCCGGTGGTGCTTCCCCTCCATCCGCGTACCGAAGCGGCGTTGGCACGAGCCGGATTGCTGGAGCGGGCCCGTACCTCGCTGCGCATCGTCTCGCCCCTGGGTTATCTGGAGATGCTGGCCGTGGAGCGCGCCGCCCAGGTCATCGTCACCGATTCCGGCGGCGTGCAGAAAGAGGCCTTCTTCTTCGGCGTGCCGTGCCTGATCGTCCGCGGGGAAACGGAGTGGGTGGAATTGGTGGAGATGGGCTGCGCGCGTCTGGTGACCCCCGACGCCATCACGGAGGCCATCGACGATCCTCCGGTTGTCCACGCGGGCACTGCCGGCGGGTTGTACGGAGGGGGACGCGCCGCGTCGCGGATCGCCACCGTGCTCGCCGGGCGGTGGAGGTAGCACGGCATGCGAATTCTGATCCTTTCTGCCTATTTCCCGCCCTACAACGCCATCGGCGCCCTGCGGGTCGGCAAGCTCGCCAAGTTCCTGTTGGAGCAGGGGCACGACGTTCGGGTGGTGGCCGCCGAGGAAACCCTGCCCAAGACCGCGGAGCTGGAAATTCCTTCCGAGCGCGTCACGTTCACGCGCTGGTCGGACATCAACGCCATGCTTGCCCGATTGGCCGGGCACAAGGTCAACTCGCATCAGCAGGGTGAGAGCGTCATCGGCCCGATGCTGGGATGGCTCGGCAACCTTTACCGGACGCTGTTCAACCTGCCGGATTCCCATGCGGGATGGTATTTTCCGGCACGCCGCGCCGCCGAGAAGATCATCGCCGGCTGGCGCCCCGACCTGATCTACGCCAGCGCCACCCCCGTGACCGGCCTGCTGGTGGCCCACCATCTGGCGCTCCGCCACGACATTCCCTGGGTCGCCGAACTGCGCGACCTGTGGACCGACAACCACTATTATTCGTTCCCGCGCTGGCGCAGGGCCATCGACGCATTCCTGGAGCGCCGGGTGTTGTCGACGGCCGCGATGCTGGTGACTGTTTCCGAACCCTTGGCCGAGATTCTGCGGGGAAAATTCGACAGACCGGTGCTGACGGTGATGAACGGCTTCGACCCTGCCGATTTTCCCGCCGATGCACTGCCGCCGGGCGGTGACCACCTAAACATCGTCTATACCGGCATGATCTATCCCGGCCGCCGGGATCCCGGTCCCCTGTTCGCAGCGCTGAACCAGATGGGCGAAAGGGCAAAGAGGGTTCGTGTCCACTTCTACGGCCGCCTGTTGCCGGGAGTGCAGGAGCTGGTGGATCGCCATGGGGTGGGAGACCTGGTGGAGGTTCACCCGCTGGTGCCCTATCGGGACTCCCTTCGCCTGCAGGCCGAAGCCGACGTATTGTTGCTGCTGCTTTGGGACACCCCCGAGGAAAGGGGTGTCTTCACCGGCAAGCTGTTCGAATATCTGGGCGCAAGGCGCCCCATCCTGTCGTTGGGGCTGGAGAAGGGCGTGGCCCCCGACATGATCCTCGAGCGCGGTGCCGGGGCGGTGGCCACGGATTCCGATGCCATTGCCCGCGTGCTCGACCAATGGCTGGACACCAAGGCCAGCCAGGGACGGCTGCCCGCGCCGCCTGCCGAGGCGACCAGGGGCATGACCCGCAATGAGCAGTACGCCCTGCTCGCCCCCCATCTTGCCGTTGCGGCATCGTCCCGGCCCGTCCGGCAGAAGGTAATCGTGGTGACCCGGAAGCTGGACGTGGGCGGCACTGAACGCCACCTGCTGCAGGTGATGCCCCATATCGACCGAGCGCGGTTCGACGTCTCGGTCGTGGTCCTGCGGGCGGGCGGGCGCCTTGAGGGCGACATGCGTGCCGCGGGCGTGCCGGTGGTGGCGCCGCCAAGCTGGCTGCCCGGCTGGGGGGCGTTGGTGTGGTCGGCGGTCCGCCTGACCGGCATGATGCTCGGGTCTCGTCGCGCCATCGTCCACTTCTTCCTCCCCGAGGCCTATGCGACCGGCGGTCTTTGCGGTCTGATGTCCCTCCATCGGCGCATGGTGATGAGCAGGCGCAGCCTTAATCTGTATCAGAAGGCGCATCCCCATGTGGCTCGGCTGGAGCGCTTCCTGCACGGGCGCATGCGGATGGTGGCCGGCAATTCCAAAGCCGTTCTCGCGAACCTGGAATCCGAGGGCGTGCCGGCTGACCGGCAGGTGTTGATCTACAACGGCATTGACCTCAAGCCCTTCGAACCGGTACCGGACCGGGACACCCTGCGCGCAGGCCTGGGCATCGCCCCAGGTGAACTGGCCTTCGTGATGGTCGCCAACCTCATTCCCTACAAGGGCCATCTCGACCTGATAGAGGCCCTGGCCTCGGCCACCGATGCTCTGCCCCCGTGGCGGCTGCTGTTGATCGGGCGCGACGATGGGGTCGCGCCTCGCTTGAAGCGGCGCTCGAACGAGCTGGGCCTGGGTGAGCGGGTCCAGCTGCTGGGAGAGCGGGCCGACGTGCCGAGGATCCTCGGCGTCTGCGACATCGGAATTCTGTGCTCGCACCAGGAGGGGTTCTCCAACAGCGTGCTCGAGGGAATGGCCGCCGGCCTGCCTATGGTGGTCTCCGATGTGGGCGGCAATCCCGAGGCCGTGGTGGATGGAGTGACCGGTCTGGTGGTGCCGCCGCACGATCCCAAGGCCCTGGGTGCCGCCATCCTGGCCCTGGCGCGCGACCCGGCGCGGCGGGCCGAGATGGGTTCGGCGGGGAGGCGCCGGGTGCTCGAAACCTTTTCGCACGACGCCTGTATCACCGCCTACCACAACCTTTACACCGCCATCGGGGACGACGAATGACCCGTCCCCGCCTGCTGTTCCTGGTCACCGAGGACTGGTACTTCATGTCCCACCGGCTCCACTTGGCGCTTGCCGCCAAGGCGGCAGGCTATGAAGTCGCGGTGGCCACCCGGCTGTCCAGCCATGGTGACGCTTTGCATTCCGCCGGGGTCACGGTGTTGCCCTTCGCCATGGGGCGGCGGGCCGGCAATCCCCTCGTCGAACTGTGGTCGCTGGTCAGCCTCCTGCGGTCCTGGAGGCCGGACATCCTGCACACGGTGGCGCTGAAGCCGGCCGTCTTGGGGTCGGCCGCCGCGCTTCTCGCAGGGGTGCCGTCGGTGGTTAACGCGGTTTCCGGCATGGGCTACGTCTATATCAACCAGACAATTCGCGCCCGCCTGCTGCGACCCCTTTTGACCGCCGCGTTGCGTCTGCTGATCGGACGGCGGCGCTGCCACCTGATCGTTCAGAATGTGGACGATCGCGCCTTCTTCGTCGATGGAGGGCTGGTTCCCGGGGCGCGCGTGCACCTTATCCGCGGCTCGGGTGTCGACGTAACGCGTTTCACCGCCATGCCCGAACCCGAGGGCACGGCGGTGGCGGCGCTGGTCGCGCGTCTGCTGTGGGACAAGGGCGTGGGCGAATTGGTGGAGGCGGCGCGGCTGCTGCGCGCACGGAACATACCCTTGCGGGTTGCGCTGGTGGGGCGGCCCGATCCCGCCAACCCGCGTTCGATTCCCGAGGAGACGGTGCGGCGATGGGTCGCCGAGGGCGTGGTGGAATGGTGGGGCCACAGCGACGACGTGGCGGAAGTGTGGCGTCGGGCGGCCATTGCCGTCCTGCCCTCGTACCGCGAGGGTCTTCCCAAGGCGCTTCTGGAGGCTGCTGCCTGTGGTCGGCCGGCGGTGACCACCGACGTGCCCGGCTGCCGTGAAGTGGTGGCCGATGGCGACAACGGCTTGCTGGTGCCGGTCCGCTCGGTCGAGCCCCTGGCCGATGCGCTGGCGCGCCTGGCCGGCGATGCGGTCCTCCGCCGGACCCTGGGGGAGCGGGGTCGGCAACGGGCCGAAGAGGAGTTTTCGGAAAGCCGCGTGGCGAAGGAAACCCTGGATGTTTATGATCGGCTGCGTCTGCGGTAGCGTGCCGGCGCGCCAGTTGGTGTATGGTGCGACCGGCGTGCGGCGCCGAATGCCCGACGGAGAACCTTGTCGATGAAGTTGAGGCCGTCCCGAGCCCATCTTGCCTTCCTGCATGACATCCTCATGGCCGGCACGTCCTTCGTCGCCGCCATGATCATGCGGCTGGGAGAGGAAGCCTTTGCCGACGGCGGCAAGCTGGCCTTGGGGGCGCTGCTGTTCACGGCCGTCGCGGCGGTGGTCTTCCTGGGCCTGCGGCTGTACCGGGGCGTCTGGCACTACGCGTCCATCAACGACATCCTGGCCATCACCAAGGCGACCACCCTCAGTCTCCTGGTCTTCCTGCCGGTGATGTTCTTGGTCACCCGTCTGGACGCCATGCCGCGGTCGGTGCTGGTGATCAACTGGTTCGTGCTGCTGATCCTGTTGGGCGGGCCGCGGCTGCTCTATCGCCGGCTAAAGGATCGTCGCGTCGGGGCCAAGCTGGCCAGGGCGGGACACCGGCGAATTCCCGTGCTGCTCATCGGCGCGGGCGACGACGCCGACCTGTTCATCCGCGCCATGGCGCGCGCCGCCGACGCCCCCTACGAGGTGGTCGGCATCGTCGGCGAGCACGAGACCCGGGTCGGACGCAACATCCACGGCATCGACGTCATGGGCACCGTGGACGATATCGCCGAGGTGGTCGGGCGCCTGGAGCAGCGGGGCCGCAAACCCCAGCGCATCGTGCTTACCAAGACCATCGACAACGGCGCCATGGTGCGCAAGCTGATGGAAGCCGCCGACGCGCTGGGCATTGCCCTGGCGCGCATGCCGCGCCTGACGGATTTCAAGGATGGAGCGGTGGACCGCCTGGAGGTGCGGCCCATCGCCGTCGAGGATCTTCTAGGCCGCCCGCAGGCGGTTCTGGACCGTGAGGGCATGAGCCGCCTGATCGCCGGCAAGCCGGTGCTGGTCACCGGAGCCGGCGGGTCCATCGGCAGCGAGTTGGTCCGCCAGATCGCCAACCTGGGACCCAGCCGCTTGGCAATCCTCGATGCCAGCGAGTTCGCCCTCTACACCATCGACATGGAGCTGTCGGAAAGGTGGGGGAAACTGCCGCGCGCCGCCTATATCGGCGATGTGCGCGACCGCCGCCGCCTGGACGAGGTGATGGAGATCGAGCGTCCGGCACTGGTGTTCCATGCCGCGGCCCTCAAGCACGTTCCCCTGGTCGAGGCCAATCCGGTGGAAGGCGTGATGACCAACGTCATCGGCAGCCGCAACGTGGCCGACGCCTGCATCGCCCATGGGGTCGAGGCCATGGTGATGATCTCCACCGACAAGGCGGTCAACCCCACCAACGTGATGGGGACCACCAAGCGCATCGCCGAATGCTATTGCCAGGCCATGGACGTGTCCCGCAGGGGGACCCGGTTCATTACCGTGCGCTTCGGCAACGTACTGGGCTCCACCGGCTCGGTGGTGCCCCTATTCCAGCGCCAGCTGGCTGCGGGAGGGCCGCTGACCGTCACCCATCCCGACGTGGTCCGCTATTTCATGACCATCCGCGAGGCGGTCGAGTTGGTGCTGCAAGCCTCGGTGTTGGGCACCACCCGCCATGACGAAGGCAAGATCTACGTGCTCGACATGGGCGAACCGGTACGCATTCTCGATCTCGCGCGGCAAATGATCCGGTTAGCCGGACTGCGTCCCGATGTGGATGTTCCCATCCGCATCACCGGCCTGAGGCCTGGCGAAAAGCTCTTCGAAGAGATCTTCCACGGCTCGGAGCCTTTGGTGGTGACGGATCGCGATGGCGTCCTGCTGGCCTCGCCGCGCCTGATCGATTCCGAAGAGATCGCCGGCGACATCGCGCTCCTCGAGCGTCTGTGCAGCGACCGCGCCGACGATTCGGTGCGATCCGCCATTGCCCGCATTGTCCCCGAATACTCCCCTGCCCCTGCCCCTGCCCCTGCCGCGGCATGCAAGTGACGAGGGTGAACATGGCAAATCGGGTCAGTTTCATTGTCACCGTCTACAACAAGGCGGAATTCCTTCCCCAGGTGATCGAGGGACTGCGTCGGCAACAGGGCGATTTCGACAGGGAATTCATCTTCGTCGATGACGGCTCGACCGACGGCAGTCCCGAATTGATTCGCCGCCTTGGGGGCGATCTGCCCAACCTAGCGGTCATCGAACAGCCCAACGGCGGTCCCGCCCGGGCCATGAATGTGGGCCTGCGCGCAGCTGCCGGTGATTGGATCAAAGGCCTGGATGGCGACGACATCCTGCTGCCCAACGCCACCCAGCTGCTGTTGCGGGCCTGCCGGCAAGGTGGACGAGGACTGGCCTACGGAGCGCCGGTGGCGGTTGGAGCGCTGGCGCCCTACGACCGCATGCTGGAGGCAGTGGAAGGCTGGCGGACCGACGAGCCCCGCATCGTCGCCCGGTTCGATGACCACCTGCCCCACAGCCTGCAGCAGTCGCGCATGAATCCGAGTTGCTGGCTGGCTGCCCGCGATCTGGTCACCGCTGCCGGCGGCGCCGACGAGCGCGTCTTCATCCAGGACTATTCGCTGGAGCTGCGCATGGCGGCCCAGGGGCGGCCGTTCGTCCAACTGGCCAATCCCATTTTCCTGTGGCGCCAGGAGACCGAGGGAAGAGTGTCTGGGAACAAGCGCCAGATTCTCCACGACTGCAACTTGGCGGTAGCTTACCTGTTCATCGACCGGCCGGACCTGTTCGCCCGCTATGGCAGGCTGGCTGCCTTGCGCACCTTGGGGAGGGCTTGGCACTGGAGCCGCCGCCACGAGGGCTGCGGCGTGGTCAGCGGGGCCTTCCTCCGCCGCGCCAAGGCATATCTGCGCTTGGCCTCGGTGGCCGACATCGAGGCAAGCTGCGCCGATTTCGGCGAACCGGTAAGGCGGCCGCCGCTCAACGCTCCAGCCGCGCCTTGAGGTAGGACAGCATCGGGTAGAGGGCGGCGAACAGGGCGATCAGGAACCCATATTGCCCTTCGCGCCAGCCCTTGCGGCCGATGAAGCACTTGAAGAAGCGCGACACCATGCGCCGCAGGTTGTCGGCAAAGCTCCCGACCTTGCCCGATGCCCGCAGGTCCTCGGCGCGGGCCGTGGTGTAACGGTCGAGCCGGCGGATCATGTCCGAGATGTCGGCGTCCACGTAGTGGTCGATGGGCGTCCTCAGCCATCTTTTCGGGCCTTTGAGCTCCAGGCTGGGATGGATGCGCTGGTCGCCCCATCGCTTGCAGCCCCGGGCCGACAGGCGCGGTGCCGCGGAAACTCCCCAGGAAGCGCCCCATCCGTAACGGACTAACCGGTTGCCGATATAGTTGTCGAAGGGGACCAGAAAATAACCGGGCCTGGCTTCCGCGACCGCGGCCCGGATCTCGGCCACCAGCGCGGCGGGCACCCGCTCGTCGGCGTCCACTTCCAAAATCCAGTCGCCGGTGCACGCGTCCAGCCCGGCATTTCGGCGCGGCCCCTCTAGGTCCCACGATCCCTCGACCAGGCGGTCGGTGAAGCCGGACGCGATTTCCCTTGAGCGGTCAGTACACTTGTCCAGTACCACCACGATCTCGTCGCAGCCGGTCAGCCGCTCCAGGCAGGCGGCAAGCTGGGCTTCCTCGTTGTGGGCCACCACCAGGGCGGAAAGCCGTTTGCTCATTGCGCCACCCTTGCCCACAAGGTTTCCGCCGCCGAAACCACCCGGTCCACGTCCAGTTCCCCCATCAGGCTGCTCTTGCTGGCGTGATCATAGCCGGGCGTGCCGATGATGTCCCAAAAGTCGGTGTCGCCGCGCACAAAGGCGGCCCGGTCTCCCCACGGAGCGTAAAGTGCGTCGTTGCTCGGGCCGAACAGGCCCAGCGTGGGGATGTCGGCGGCGGCGGCCATGTGCATCAGGCCCGAATCATTGCCCAGGTAGAAGGCGCAACGCGCCAGCGCCGCCCCCACCGCCGGCAGGTCGCCACCGCCGACACAGTCGAGGCGGCGGTCGGGCGGAATGGCCGCCAACACGGGCTCGGCGCCGGGGCGTTCGTTGGGCGCTCCGAACACCGCCACCCGGGCCCCGGGCAGGATGCCGCCGGGGGCGGTCAGCCGCTCCACGGCCGCGACGAACCGCTCGGCGGGCCACTGCTTTCCGGCCCAGTTGGCGGTGGGCCCCACCGCCAGCACCGGTCCGCCCTCCGGGACCAGCCGCATGCCCTCGGCGCGGGCCCGGTCGTCCAGCCACAGGCGGGGCGCCGGCGGCTCCCCGGCACGCCCGACCAGCGCTCCTAGCTGGTGGACGCGGTGGATGGGATCGTGGGTGGGGCGATAGACCAGCCGCGCGCGGGCCGGAACCAGATAGGAAAAGGCTGATGCGCGCAGGTCCACCACCAGGTCCCATAGGGTGAAGGCGGTTTCCAGCCACAGCCGGCGCCAATGGGCGGCCAGGCGGCCCTTGGTCATCACCACCACCCGGTCAAGCCCGGGCACGGCCCGGAACAGCGGCGCCGGTGCCGGTCCGCAGGCAACGGTGACACGGGGATCGGGCGCGTGGTCCAGCAGGTGGGACAGCACGCCGGTGGACAGCACCCCGTCGCCGATCCGGTTGGAGGTGACGAAAAGTATTTTCACGTTTGACACTCCAGGCGGCCTTCTTTAACAGCAGAGACCAACCGGATCAAAACTTTCCTCGGGCGATGGAGTTCATGTCAGGCCAAGCCGACCCCTGGTCCCGGGTGGCGGTCGTCACCGTGACCCACCACTCCGCCGCTGTCATCGACTCCTGCATCCGCTCGGTGTCCAAGGCCGCCCAGGTCATCGTGGTGGACAACGCCAGCGACGACGGCACCCCCGCGCTGGTGCGCCGCCTGCTGCCCACCGTCGAGATGATCGAGAACCGGGTCGGGCGCGGCTTCGGCAACGGCTGCAACCAGGGCCTGGAGCGGGTGCGGGCGGAGTTCGCCCTGCTGCTGGGCCCCGATTCCACCATCGACGACGAGTCGGTGCGGCTGCTGGTCGAGGCCGCCGATGCCTGGCCCGAGGCCGGCATGCTGGGCCCGGCCATCATCGCCCCCGACGGCCATGTGGAGCTGTCGCACGACATCGGCCTGTTCGAGCGCATGGAGGGCGGCAAGCGCGCCGACCTGCACATGCTGCCCGAGGGCCCGCTGTGCGCCGAGCACCTATCGGGCGCGGTGCTGCTGGTGCGCATGGCGACGCTGCGCCGGGTCGGCTTCTTCGACCGGAACATCTACCTGTATTACGAGGACGACGACCTGTGCATCCGCATGCGCCGGGCCGGGCACTCCCTGGTTCTGGTGCCCGAGGCCCGCGCCACCCATGTGGGCGGCGGCTCGTCGCGCCCCAGTCTGCACCACCGCTGGGAAAAGTTCTGGCACATGGCGTGGTCGCGGCTGTACATCGAGGCCAAGTGGCGGGGCCGTCCCGCCGCCCTGCGCTCGGGCCTGCGCTCGCTGCCCCGCTTCATGGGCAAGGCGTTGGGTTACGCGCTGACCTTCAACAAGTGGAAGGCCGTGCGCGACGCCGCGCGGGTGGCGGGGACGATCGGATGGATGATGGGGGCCAAGGCGATGCCGGCGATCGAGGACAAGCAATGAAGGCCGTGATCCTGGCCGGCGGCCTGGGGACCCGCATCTCCGAGGAAAGCGCCACCCGCCCCAAGCCCATGATCGAGATCGGCGGCAAGCCGATCCTTTGGCACATCATGAGCATCTACGCCGCCCACGGCGTGACCGACTTCATCGTGTGCGCCGGCTATCGCGCGTATATGATCAAGGAGTATTTCGTCAATCTGGTCCTCCACCACTCCGACGTCACGGTGGACATGGCGACCAACACCGTCACCTATCTGAACGGTCGCGCGCCCGATTGGAAGGTCACGGTCATCGACACCGGCCTGCCCACCATGACCGGCGGAAGGCTGAAGCGCATCCGCCCCTATCTGGCCGAGGGCGAGCCGTTCTGCATGACCTATGGCGATGGGGTGTCCGACATCGACATCACCGCGCTGCTGGCCTTCCACAAGGCCCATGGGCTGGCCGCCACCATGACCACGGTGCGCCCGCCGGCGCGCTTCGGCGCCGTGCATATGGAGGGCGACCGCATCACCTCGTTCATGGAGAAGCAGCACGCCGAGGGCGGCTTCATCAACGGTGGTTTCTTCGTGCTGGAGCCCTCGGTGCTGGACCTGGTTGAGGGCGATGCCACGGTCTGGGAATCCGGGCCGCTGGAGAAGCTGGCCGGGTCGGGCCAGCTGGCCGCGTTCCGCCACACCGGCTTCTGGCAGCCCATGGACACGCTGCGCGAGAAGACCATGCTCGAGGAGCTGTGGGCCGGCGGCAAGGCGCCGTGGAAGGTGTGGGAATGACCGGGTTCTGGCATGGCCGCCGCGTCTTCGTTACCGGCCATACCGGCTTCAAGGGCGCCTGGCTTTGCCTGTGGCTGGAGCGGCTCGGCGCCAAGGTGTCGGCCTTCGCCCTGCCCCCCGAGACCGAGCCCTCGCTCCATGATCTCGCCGGTCCCTGGCAGGGCCAGCATCACACCTTCGGTGACCTGCGCTCGCTCGACCTGGTGACCCGCGCCATGAAGGCGGCCGACCCCCAGGTGGTCATCCACATGGCGGCGCAGGCGCTGGTGCGGCCCGGCTACCGCGATCCCGTCGGCACCTTCGCCAGCAACGTCATGGGCACTGTCCACGTGCTTGAGGCGGCGCGCCAGCTGTCCGAGCTTGAGGCGGTGGTGGTGGTGACCAGCGACAAGGTCTACGAGAACCACGACGAGGGCCGCCCCTTCGCCGAGGGTGACCGCCTCGGCGGCAAGGACCCCTACAGCAATTCCAAGGCCTGCGCCGAGCTGGTCACCCAGTGCTACCGCGACTCCTATTTTCGCTCGGGTGCCCGGGTGGCGACCGCGCGGGCCGGCAATGTCATCGGGGGCGGCGACTGGGCCGAGGCCCGCATCGTCCCCGATCTGGTCCGCGCCCTGGACGGCGACGTCCCGGTGGTGCTGCGCTATCCCGACGCGGTGCGGCCGTGGCAGCACGTGCTGGAGCCGCTTTCGGGCTACCTGGCCTATGCCCAGGCCCTGGCCGAGGGGCGCGAGCTGCCGCCGGCGCTCAATTTCGGACCCCGCGCAGAGAGCTTCCTGACCGTTTCGCAGATCGTCGACGCCTTCTCCGAACATTTCGACGGCCGCCCCGGCTGGAGCGTGGACCCGGGCGAGCATCCGCCCGAGGCCGGACTGCTGATGCTGGATCACGACCTCGCCACCCGCGCCCTGGGCTGGCGGCCGCGCCTGTCCATGGCCGACACCATCCACTGGACCGCCGCGTGGTACCATGACTGGCGCATGGGCGGCGACGCCCGCGCCCTGACGCTCGCCCAGATCGACCGCTACCAGGACCTCCGCCCGTGACCTCCTCCCCCTGTTGCCGGTTCTGCGGCCAGCCGCTCACCCAGACCTTCGTCGACCTGGGCGAGACGCCGCTCGCCAATTCCTACCTGGACCCCAAGTCCGACAAGCCCGAGCCGCGCTTCCCGCTGCACGCCCGGGTATGCGGGTCGTGCCGGTTGGTGCAGGTGGATGATGTGGCGACCCCCGAGGAGATCTTCCGCCACTACGCCTATTTCAGCAGCTATTCGGCCTCGTGGGTCGAACACGCGCGGCGCTTCACCGAGACCATGACCGCGCGCTTCGGCCTCGGCAAGGACTCCCAGGTGGTCGAGGTGGCGTCCAACGACGGTTACCTGCTCAGGCACTTCGTCGCCGCCGGCATCCCGGCGCTGGGCATCGAGCCGGCCGAGAACGTGGCCCAGGCGGCGCGCGCGGTCGGCGTGCCCACCGAGGCGGTGTTCTTCGGCCAATCCACCGCCCGCGACCTGGTCGGCCGCGGCCTGGCCGCCGACCTGGCGGTGGCCAACAACGTGCTGGCCCACGTGCCCGACATCAACGATTTCGTGGCCGGCTTCGCGGTCCTGCTCAAGCCCCGGGGCGTGCTGTCGGTGGAGTTCCCGCACCTGCTGCGGCTGATGGCCGAGGTGCAGTTCGACACCATCTACCACGAACACTTCTGCTACCTGTCGCTGCTGGCGGTCGAGCGGGTGTTCGCCGCCCACGGGCTCAGGGTGTTCGACGTCGAGGAACTGCCCACCCATGGCGGCAGCTTGCGCATCCTTGCCTGCCACCGGGACGCCCAGCATGCGGAAGGCCCCGGCCTCGACAAGGTGCGTGCCGACGAGGCCGCCGCCGGGCTGGACACCGACGCCGCCTACCAAGGCTTCGAGCCCAGGGTCCGGGCGGTGCGCGACGCGCTGCTGGCCTTCCTGCGCCAAGCCAAGGCCGAGGGGAGGACGGTCGCGGGCTATGGGGCCGCCGCCAAAGGCAATACCCTGTTGAACTATTGCGGTGTCACCACCGACCTGATCGACTTCGTGGTCGACCGCAATCCCCACAAGCAGGGCACCCTGCTGCCCGGCAGCCGCATCCCGGTGTTGGGCGCCGAGGCGCTGGCCGAACGCAGGCCGGACTACGTGCTGATCCTGCCGTGGAACCTCAAGGACGAGATCGTGCGGCAGAACGCCGAGGTCACGTCGTGGGGTGGCCGCTTCGTGGTGCCCATTCCAACCACCACGGTATTGGGATGAAGATCACGGCGACCACGATCCCCGGGGTGATGGTGGTGGAGGTCAGCCCCCACGCCGACGACCGGGGGCTGTTCGCCCGCACCTACGACGCCGCCCTGTTCGCCGAGGCGGGCCTGCCCACCCATTGGCCGCAGTGCAACACTTCGTGGAATCCCAGGCGGGGTACCCTGCGCGGCATGCACTACCAGGCCGAGCCCCGGCCGGAACCCAAGCTGGTCCGCTGCACCCGTGGCCGGGTGTTCGACGTGGCGGTGGACCTGCGTCCCGCCTCGCCGACCTTCAAGGCCTGGGTGGGGGTGGAGCTGTCGGCCGACGGCCGCGCCGCCCTCTATGTCCCGCCCGGCTGCGCGCACGGCTTCCTGACCCTGGAAGACGGCTGCGAGGTCTTCTACCAGATGGGCGAGAGCTACGTGCCCGAGCTGGCGCGCGGGGTGCGCTGGAACGATCCCGCCTTCGCCATCGCCTGGCCCATGGAGCCGCTGCTGATCGGCGCGCGCGACGCCGCCTATCCGGATTTCGGCCCGTGACGCGGGTGCTGGTCACCGGCGCCACCGGCTTCATCGGCCGCCACGCCGTGGCGCCGCTGCTGGAGCGCGGCTTCGAGGTGCACGCGCTGGCCCGCCGACCGGTCGACGCGGAGGGCGTCACCTGGCACGAGGCCGACCTGCTGGACGGCCCCGCCACCGCCCGCGTGGTTGCGGCGGTGGAGGCGAGCCACTGCCTGCACCTGGCCTGGGACGTGGGACCGGGCTTCTGGAGCGCCCCGGCCAATGCCGACTGGGTGGCGGCCAGCCTCAACTTGATGCGCGCCTTCCACCTGGCCGGCGGCACCCGCTTCGTCTCCGCCGGCACCTGCGCCGAATACGACTGGTCGCTTCCGGTGGGGACGCTGCCCGAGGACGCCCCCAAGGCGCCGTCCACCTTCTACGGCGTCGCCAAGGACGCCACCCGGCGCGTGCTTGAGGGCTACGCCGCCCAGGTGGGCATGGGGTGGGCGTGGGGGGTGCTGTTCCTGTCGTTTGGGCCCTTCGAACGACCCGAGCGCCTGGTGCCGAGTGTCATCCGTTCCCTGCTGGCGGGGCAGGAGGCCCATACCACTGCCGGCACCCAGGTGCGCGATTTCATGGACTGCCGCGACCAGGGCGCCGCCTTTGCCGCGCTGGTGGCCAGCGACGTGGTGGGTGCGGTCAACATCGGCGGCGGAGAGGGTGTTTCCGTGGCCGATCTGGTGCGCATGATCGGCGACGCCGCAGGCCGGCCGGATCTCCTGCGCATCGGCGCCCTGGCCATGCGGGCGGGAGAGCCGGGACGCCTGGTGGCCGATGTGACGCGACTTCGGGCCGAGGTGGGGTTCACCCCGGCCCGCGACCTGGCCGGTGCCGTGGCCGACGCCGTCGATTGGTGGCGTGGCCCGCACACCGCCTAGGGGGCACGGCCCTTTAGTGCCGGAAGTGGCGCATCCCGGTGAACACCATCGCCAGGCCCTTCTCGTCGGCCGCGGCGATGACCTCGGCGTCGCGCATGGAGCCGCCGGGCTGGATCACCGCCGTGGCGCCCGCCGCCGCCGCCGCCAAGAGGCCGTCGGCGAAGGGGAAGAAGGCGTCGGAAGCCACCACTGAACCGATGGTGCCGGGCTGGGCCAGGCCGGCGGCCTCGGCCGCCTCCTTGGATTTCCATGCGGCGATGCGGCTGGAATCGACCCGGCTCATCTGGCCGGCGCCGATGCCGACGGTGGCGCCGTCCTTCACATAGATGATGGCGTTGGACTTGACGTGTTTGCAGACGCGGAAGGCGAACAGCAGGTCGGCCATCTCCTGGGGCGACGGCGCCCGCTTGGTGACCACCTTCAGCTCGGTCTCCAGCACCCGGCCATTGTCCTTGGTCTGGAACAGGTAGCCGCCGGCCACCGCGCGCAGCGTCATGCCGGGGGCGGCCGGGTCGGGCATGCCGCCGGTGACCAGCAGGCGCAGGTTCTTCTTGGCGGCGAAGGCGGCCACGGCGGCCTCGTCGGCCTCGGGGGCGATCACCACCTCTGTGAACAGCTTGCAGATCTCTTCGGCGGTCGCGCCGTCAAGCTTGCGGTTGACCGCCACGATGCCGCCGAAGGCAGACACCGGGTCGCAGGCCAGGGCGGCGCGATAGGCGGTGACGATGTCGGGGCCGGTGGCGACGCCGCAGGGATTGGCGTGCTTGATGATCGCCACCGCCGGCTTGTCGAATTCGGCGGCCAGTTCGTAGGCGGCGTCGGTGTCGTTGAGGTTGTTGTAGCTGAGCTCCTTGCCCTGGAGCTGGCGCGCGGTGGCGACGCCGGGGCGGCGGTCGCCGGTGACGTAGAACGCCGCCTGCTGGTGCGGGTTCTCGCCATAGCGCAGGCTCTGCTTCAGCTCGCCGGCCACCACCACGCGGCGGGGGAAGGTCTCGCCGTTCTGGGCCGCGAACCACGCCGAGATGGCGGCGTCGTAGGCGCCGGTGCGGGCATAGGCGGTGGCGGCCAGGCGGCGGCGCAGCTCCAGGGTGGTGGCGCCGCCGTTGGCCGACATGCTCTCCATCACCGCCTGGTAGTCCTCGACATCGACCACCACGGTGACGTCGGCGTGGTTCTTCGAGGCGCCACGGATCAGGGCGGGGCCGCCGATGTCGATGTTCTCGATGCAGGTGTCGAAGTCGGCGCCCTTGGCGACCGTGGCTTCGAACGGGTAGAGGTTGACCACCAGGAGGTCGATGGGCTGGATGCCGTGGGCGGCCATGGCGGCCTCGTGCTCGGCGTTGCCGCGGATCGCCAGCAGACCGCCGTGGACTAGCGGGTGCAGCGTCTTGACGCGGCCGTCCAGCATCTCGGGGAAGCCGGTGTAGTCGGACACGTCCTTCACCGGCAGGCCGGCGTCGCGCAAGGCCTTGGCGGTGCCGCCGGTGGACAGGATCTCGACGCCCCGCTCGTGCAGGAAGCGGCCGAACTCGACCAGGCCGGTCTTGTCGGAAACGGAAAACAGGGCACGGCGGATCGGAGCGTTCGGCATCCTACTCTCCCGGACGGTCGGTTTTTGGGGTCGAGATGTCCGCGCGGTATACCACGAGCGCATTGATGTTGCAGTATCTTAATCGGCCCGGCATGGTTGCCTCGCCCGGCCGAAGGGGGGATGGATGAAGAAAGCGTTGCGCCGCCTGCTGGGGCTGAAGCCCCGCCGCGAAAAGCTGCCCGCCTGGGTGCGGATAGGGCGCGGAACATATGGCGT
>JBFMHS010000431.1:0-13650 GCA_040751765.1 Pseudomonadota bacterium
GGCCACGACGCCACCTCGACCGCCACCCAGTTGACGGCGGCGACGCCCCAGCCCATGGGCGCCAGGGCCAGACCTTCCAGCCCCAGAGGCATCAGCACCAGCGCCACCAGGGCGAAGGGCATGACCAGGAAGCCGGTCAACGGCACCGCCGCCAGGTTGGCAACCACCGAGAACACCGCGAAGCGGTTGAAGTGATAGACACCGTAGACGGCGGTGGCCGAGCCGGCGATCAAGGTGCTGAACACCACCCCGCCCACATAGAGGCCCAATGCGGCGACCAGCCCCCGCTGCCCGGCCTTCCATGCCGCCATGCGCGGCGCCACCACCTCGTAGGCGGCGATCAGCGCGACCACGGCGGCGAAGGACATCTGGAAGCTGGGGCCGATCAGCGCCTCGGGGGCCAGCATCAGCACCGCCACCGCCGCCCAGGCCACCAGCCGCATGGAGATGGCCTGGCGGTCCAGCATCACCGCCACCAGCACGATGCCGGTCATCAGGAAGGCCCGCTGGGTCGGCACCGGGGCGCCGGCCATCAGCATGTAGCCGAAGGTGGCGACCATGGCGACGGCGGCCGCCCATTTCTTGATGGGATGGCGCAAGGCCACCGCCGGCACCAGGGCCAGCGCGCCGCGCACCACCATGAACACCAGCCCCGCCACCAGGCTCATGTGCAGGCCCGAGATGGACAGCAGATGGGCGAGGCCGGAATCGCGATAGGCGTCCAGAAGATCCTGGGGAATCCCGGCGGTCTCGCCGGCGATCAGCGCCGCCGCCACCCCGCCCTCGGGGCCGGGAACGGCCGCCACCACCCGGGCCGTCACCGCCTGGCGGAAGGCGCCCAGGCCCAGGCGGGCGGAGTCCGCCCAGCCCAGGTCAGCAGGCGGCGGCAGCATCTCGACCGGTCCGATGGCCCGGCCGACCGCGCCCAGCCCCTGGAACCAGGCGTGCCGAGCGAAGTCGAAGGCGCCGGCCATCACCGGCTGTGGTGGCGGGGTCAGCAGCGCCCGGACCGCCAGCCTGTCGCCAGCCGTCACCGCCGGGGCGTCCGGACGCAGGCCGATGCGGATGCGGGCCGGGACCGGGCCGTCATGGCCGTCCAGGGTCACCTCGGACAACACCACCCGCTGGCTGCCGCCGGCGCGCGGCTCGACCTTTTCCACCACCCCGCTCGCCCGCACCGCCCCCGACGGCCGCTCCAGCACCGGCAGGGCGACGCGATGGGCGCGGGATTGGGCGGCGGCGAATCCCAAAGCCACCGTCGCCAGCCCCACCGCCACCACCATCACCCCCGGCCAGCGGCGTACCGCCAGGGCGGCGGCGGCGGCCGCGAGGAAGGCGGCAGCGCCGGCCCAGCCGGCCGGTTCGGACGTCAGCGAGAAGTAGAGCGCGATCCCCAATCCCAACAGCACCGGCAGCCACAGCGGCCACCGTTCGCGCTCGGCCAGCAAGCGGCCCAGCAGCGCGTCGGAAACCGTGGCGGCAAAACTCCCTAGCCGAAGGGTTGGGATTATGCCTATCCTATTGGGCGGGTTTTGTGGCATTACCCCCCATCTCCGGGCTGTCACGGCGGTCAGAATATGCTACACAGGGCCGCCCTTCCACAGACGGTGAACGAGGATCCCCGGACTGCCATGACGGTTGTAACGCGCTTTGCCCCCTCCCCCACCGGCTTTCTCCACATTGGTGGAGGCCGCACCGCGTTGTTCAACTGGCTCTTCGCCCGCCACCACGGGGGCCGCTTCCTGCTGCGGATCGAGGACACCGACCGCGCCCGCTCCACCAAGGAAGCCGTTGACGCCATCTTCGACGGCATCAAATGGCTGGGCCTGGACTGGGACGGCGAGCCGGTGATGCAGTTCTCGCGCTCAGACCGCCACGCCGAGGTCGCCCGCTCGCTGGTGGCCCAGGGTAAGGCCTATCACTGCTACTGCACCCCCGAGGAACTGGAGAAGATCCGCGAGGAGCAGAAGGCGGCCGGCATGCCCATGCGCTATCCCGGCGTCTGGCGCGACCGCGACCCGGCCGAGGCGCCCAAGGACATCCCGCCGGTGGTGCGTCTGAAGGCGCCCAAGGACGGCGAGACAGTGATCGACGATCTGGTCCAAGGCCAGGTCCGGGTGTCGAACGAGCAGTTGGACGACATGGTGCTGCTGCGCGCCGACGGCACGCCGACCTACATGTTGAGCGTGGTGGTGGACGACCACGACATGGGCATCACCCACGTCATCCGCGGCGATGACCACCTGACCAACGCCTTCCGCCAGTACCAGCTGTACAAGGCCTGTGGCTGGGAGCCGCCGATCTTCGCCCATATCCCGCTGATCCACGGCCCCGACGGCGCCAAGCTGTCCAAGCGCCATGGCGCGCTGGGCGTGGACGCCTACCGCGACATGGGCTTCCTGCCCGAGGCCATGCGCAACTACCTGCTGCGCCTGGGCTGGAGCCACGGCGACGACGAGATCATATCCACCGAGCAGGCCATCGAGTGGTTCGGCCTGGAAAGCGTGGGGCGGTCGCCGTCGCGATTCGATTTCGTCAAGCTGACCAACCTCAACGGCCATTACATGCGCGCCGCCGACGACGAGCGCCTGACCGAATTGGCCCTTCCCTTCGTCGAGACGGCGGCCGGCACCGCCGTCGACGCCGAGGGGCGGACCCGCCTGCGTGCCGGCATGACCGGGCTCAAGGAACGCGCCAAGAGCTTGGTGGAGCTTGCCGAACAGGCGGCCTTCTATGTACGCCGCCGCCCCCTGGCGGTGGACGACAAGGCCGCCAAGCACCTGGACGCCGACGGCTTGGCCGTGCTGGCGGACTATGCGGAGCGCATCCGCGCCATCGAGCCGTTCTCCCGCGAGACGCTGGAGGAAGCCGCGCGCGTGATGGCGGAGGAGAAGGACCTGAAACTGGGCAAGATCGCGCAGCCCCTGCGGGCGGCGCTCACGGGATCCTCGGTGTCGCCCCCCATCTTCGAAGTGATGGAGGTGCTGGGTCGGGCCGAGACCCTTGGCCGTATGGACGACGCGAGGACTGGACGGCCTTAAAAAAAAGCCGCGGCAATCGCGGCAACAGAAACCGACGAAACAACAAACACCACGAGTGTGGATAACACGGGGACTGCTGACATGACGAACAAAGCCGAGACCGTCACGATCACCAACAACAGCACCGGCCAGGCGATCGAAGTGCCGCTGCTGTCCGGCACCGTCGGACCCAAGGTCATGGATATCCGCAAGCTGTACGGCGACCTGGATGTCTTCACCTACGACCCCGGCTACACCTCCACCGGCTCGTGCAAGTCGGCGATCACCTATATCGACGGCGACCAGGGCGTCCTGCTACACCGCGGCTACGCCATCGACGAGCTGGCCGAGAACTGCGACTTCCTGGAGGTCGCCTACCTGATCCTCAAGGGCGAGCTGCCCAATGAGCAGCAGAAGGCGAAGTTCGAGAAGGACATCACCCACCACTCGATGCTGCACGAGCAGATCAACTTCTTCTACCGCGGCTTCCGCCGCGACGCCCACCCCATGGCCGTGATGTGCGGCGTGGTCGGCGCCATGGCCGCTTTCTACCACGACTCGATCGACATCAACGACCCGCACCAGCGCATGATCGCCAGCTACCGGCTGATCGCCAAGATGCCGACGATCACCGCCTGGGCCTACAAGTACTCCATGGGCCAGCCGTTCATGTATCCGCAGAACAAGCTGGATTACGCCTCGAACTTCGTCCACATGATGTGGGCCACGCCGTGCGAGGAGTACAAGGTCAATCCGGTCATCGCCAAGGCGATGGACCGCATCCTGATCCTGCACGCCGACCACGAGCAGAACGCGTCGACCTCGACCGTCCGACTGGCCGGCTCGTCGGGCGCCAACCCCTTCGCCTGCATCGCCGCCGGCATCGCCTCGCTGTGGGGGCCTGCCCATGGCGGCGCCAACGAGGCGGTGCTGAACATGCTGCACGAGATCGGCACCAAGGACCGCATCCCCGAGTTCATCAAGAAGGCCAAGGACAAGGACGATCCGTTCCGCCTGATGGGCTTCGGCCACCGCGTCTACAAGAACTACGACCCGCGCGCCAAGATCATGCAGCGCACCTGCCACGAGGTCCTGGACGAGTTGGGCGTCAAGGACGAGCCGCTGCTCGACCTGGCCATGGAGCTGGAGCGCATCGCCCTGGAAGACGACTATTTCGTCCAGCGCAAGCTGTTCCCCAACGTCGACTTCTATTCGGGCATCATCTTCCGCGCCATGGGCATCCCCACCCAGATGTTCACCAGCCTTTTCGCGCTGGCGCGCACCGTGGGCTGGATCGCCCAGTGGAACGAGATGCTGACCGACCCCGACCAGAAGATCGGCCGTCCGCGCCAGCTCTACGTGGGCGAAGGCCCGCGCAAGTTCGTTCCGCTGTCGCAGCGTGGCTGAGCTTCGCGGACATAAGCACCTTCCGGAAGGGCGGCGCCACCCGGCGCCGCCCCGACGGCTTCCGCGCCCGGCCAACGACAACCTGGCCCCGGGCCACGGCCGCCGCGTCCTGCGCGCGGCCATCCTCGCCACGCTGATCGCGTTCGCCGCCACGGCGGCGACGGTGATGGTGGGGTGACGGCGGCTTACGCCGCCGGCAGCGCCCGGGCGGGCTTGAAGCCGGCCTCGACGATGGCGCGGACCTTCTCGAAAGCCTTGACCTCGATCTGGCGGATGCGCTCGCGCGAGACGCCGTAGCGGCCGCCCAGTTCCTCCAGGGTCACCGGGTCGTCGCGCAGGCGGCGTTCGACGAAGACCTCGCGTTCGCGGTCGGTCAGGGTCTCGAGCGCGGTGGCGATCAGCTTGCGGCCGATCTTCATTTCCTCGGAGCGGGCGAAGGCCGTCTCCTGGTCGTCGCGATCGTCGGCGATCAGGTCGACCACCTCGGTCGCCCCCTCGCCCACCGGGGTGTTGAGCGACGAATCGCGGCCGGCCATGCGGCGGTTCATCGCCACCACGTCGGCCTCGTCCACGCCCAGTTCCTTGGCGATGGCGCGCACATTCTCGGGACTGAGGTCGCCGGCGTCCAGCAGCCGCAGCTTGGCCTTGACGCGGCGCAGGTTGAAGAACAGCTTCTTCTGGGCGGCCAGGGTGCCGATCTTGACCAGCGACCACGAATTCAGCACGAACTCGTTGAGCGAGGCCTTGATCCACCACATGGCATAGGTGGCCAGCCGGAAGCCCTTCTCAGGGTCGAACTTCTTGACCGCCTTCATCAGGCCGACATTGCCTTCGGAGATCAGGTCGGCCAGCGGCAAGCCGTAGTGGCGGTAGCCCAAGGCGATCTTGGCGACCAGGCGCAGATGGCTGGTGACAAGGCGGTGCGCGGCGGCGGTGTCCTCGTGCTCGACCCACCGCTTGGCGAGCATGTATTCTTCGTCGGCCTCGAGCATCGGGAAGGCGCGGATCGAGCGGAAATAGGCGGCGAGGCCGCCGTCGCCTTCCAGCGAAGGCAGAGCGGGCACGGATGCACGCATCGTCATATCCTCCCTCAGAGCAACATGACCTGGCCCACCGTTGATGGTCGGGCCTTCACACGGGGGGCGGCCTCGTCCCGAGCACCGTCCCACACGAACATTATGCCAACCGGAGTGACGTGGGTCAAGCGCAACACCCCCGCCGCCCGCTGGGTTCCTTGCCTCCGAAGGCCAATTGCCCGCCCCTCGGGCGCCGACCACCTCCTTCCGGTGACCGCGCCGGAGCGAAGGAGAGGCCATGCGCATCGCCCAGGTCGCCCCCCTGCACGAGGCGGTGCCGCCCAAGAGGTACGGCGGCACCGAAAGGGTCGTCGCCTATCTGACCGAGGCGCTGGTGGCCATGGGCCACGACGTCACCCTGTTCGCCAGCGGTGATTCGGAGACCAGCGCCCGACTGGTGCCGTGCTGCCGCGGCGCGTTGCGCCTGGACCAGTCCTGCGCCGACCGCGTGGTCCACCACGTGCTGCAACTGGACGCGGTGATGGCGCGCGAGGCCGAGTTCGACGTCATCCACTTCCACACCGACTACCTGCACTACCCCTTCGCCCGCCGCTGCCCCACCCCCGTCGTCACCACGCTCCACGGCCGCCAGGACCTGCGCGACCTGGCGCCGCTGTACCGCGAATTCGACGATGTCGGGCTGGTCTCCATTTCCGACCAGCAGCGGCGGCCGCTGACACACGTTTCCTGGCGGGGAACGATACACCACGGCCTGCCCGCCGACCTGCTGGCTCCCGGGGAAGGACGCGGCGGCTATCTGGCCTTCCTCGGCCGCTTCTCGCCCGAGAAGGGCTTCGACCGCGCGGTCGCCATCGCCCGGCGCAGCGGGCTGCCGCTCAAGGCCGCCGCAAAAGCCGACGCCATGGACGGCGCCTATTTCGAGGCGGTTGTGCGGCCGCTGCTGGAAGACCCGCTGGTGCAGTGGGTGGGCGAGATCGACGAGAGCGGCAAGGCGGCATTCCTGGGCGACGCCCTGGCCCATCTGTTTCCCATCGACTGGCCCGAGCCGTTCGGGTTGGTGATGATCGAGGCCATGGCCTGCGGCACGCCCACCATCGCCTGGCCGTGCGGCTCGGTGCCCGAGATCATCGAGAACGGAGTGACGGGCTTCGTCGTTTCCAACATCGACGAGGCCGTCGCGGCGGTCGGGGCCTGCGCCGGCTTCGACCGCGCCGCCTGCCGCACCGCCTTCGAACGCCGCTTCACCGCAAGCCGGATGGCGGCCGACTACGTGCTGCTGTACCGCCGCCTATGCGCGGAGCGGCGCCCCTTCAGGCCGGCGGTGGGAGGCTTGTCCGCATGACCGACATCATCAAGTTCAAGGGCCATTCCTACGTGCTGGCGACCTCGCCGCGCGTCGCCATGCGCACGCTCACCCTGAAGGAGGGCGACACCTTCGCTGTGTTCGACCGCTATGGCGACACCGGCTCGGTGGGCTCGGGCGAGCAGGGAGTCTATCACCGCGGCACCCGCATGCTGACCCACCACGAGCTGCACCTGGGCGGCCAGCGGCCCCTGCTGTTGTCGTCCACCGTGCAGGAACACAACGCCTTCGTCGCCGTGGACCTGACCAACCCCGACATCCCGCTGGACGGCCACCGCATCATCCCGCGCGGCACCATCCACGTGTTCCGGTCGCTGTTCCTGTGGCGGGGCGCCATGCATAGCCGCACGCGGGTCTACAATTACGGGGACATGCGGTTCGACGCCGACCTCACCTTCCTCTACGAGGCCGACTTTGCCGACGTGTTCGAGGTGCGCGGGGTGACGCGGCGCAGGCGCGGGACCATCCGTGCCGGGGTCGAGGACGGGGCGGCGGTACTGGACTACGAGGGGCTGGACGGCATCCACCGGCGCACCAGCATCGCCTTCTCGCGCCGGCCCGACGAACTGACCCCCGACCTGGCGCGCTTCTCGCCGGGCATCGAGCCGGGGGAATGCTTCGAGCTGTACCACGCCTGCGCCTTCGAGGGCGACGACCGCCCCGAGCCCTCGGCCGAGGCGTTCATGGCCCACCGCGAGAAGCTGGTCGACAAGCTGTCGGGGCGCAACTGCTGCCACCTGATCACCTCGAACCAGCAGTTCAACCACTGGATCGACCGCTCCACCGCCGACCTGCGCATGCTGACCACCCAGACCCGCGACGGCCCCTATCCCTATGCCGGGGTGCCGTGGTTTTCCACCGTGTTCGGCCGCGACGGCATCATCACCGCGCTGGAGTACCTGTGGGTCGAGCCAGCCATGGCGCGCGGCGTGCTGGCGACCCTGGCCGAGAACCAGGCCGACCGCGAGCGCCCGACCCAGGACGCCGAGCCCGGCAAGATCCTGCACGAATGGCGCGAGGGCGAGATGGCCAATCTGGGCGAGGTGCCCTATGGCAGCTATTACGGCTCGGCCGATTCGACGCCGCTGTTCCTGATGCTGGCCGCCGCCTATTGGCGCCGCACCGGCGACCGCACGACCATGGATTACCTGTGGCCGCACATGGAGCGGGCGCTGGAATGGATCGACCGCCACGGCGACCTGGACGGCGATGGCTTCGTCGAATACTCCCGCCGCCGCCCCGAGGGCCTGGTCAACCAAGGCTGGAAGGACTCCGAGGATTCGGTGATGCATGCCGACGGCCAGCTGGCCGAGGGACCGGTCGCGCTGTGCGAGGTCCAGGGCTACGTCTACGCCGGCCGGCTGGGGGCGGCCGATGTCGCCGATGCGCTGGGCCACGCCGCCCGCGCCGATGACCTGCGCCGCCGCGCAGCCGCCTTGCGGCAGGCGTTCGACGCCGCTTTCTGGCTGGACGACCTCGGCACCTACGCCCTGGCGCTGGATGGCAACAAGCAGCCGTGCCGGGTGGAAAGCTCCAATCCCGGTCACCTGCTCTATTGCGGCATCGTCCCCGAGGACAAGGCCCGGCGAGTGGCCGATTCCCTGATGGGGCCCGACATGTTCTCGGGCTGGGGCGTGCGCACCTTGTCCGAGCGCGAGCGGCGCTACAACCCCATGAGCTACCACAACGGCTCCATCTGGCCGCACGACAGCGCCATCGCCGCCGCCGGGCTGGCCCGCTACGGCATGGCCGACCGCGCCCAGAAGGTGCTGGAGGGGCTGTTCGACGCCGCGCTCTACGTCGATCTCAATCGCCTGCCCGAGCTGTTCTGCGGCTTCCCGCGCCAAGCCGGCCAGGGCCCGACGCTGTATCCGGTGGCCTGCATCCCCCAGGCGTGGGCGGCGGGCAGCGTGTTCATGCTGCTGGAAGCGGTGCTGGGGCTCGAATTGAAGGCCGACCCGCCCACCATCCACTTCAACCGCCCGGCCCTGCCCGACGCCCTGGACAAGGTGGAGATCCGCGGCCTGCGCATCGGCGCCTCGACGGTCGACGTGGTGCTCAACCGCCACCCGCATTCGGTGGGCATCAACGTGCTCCGCCGCCAGGGCGAGGTGGACATCCGGGTGACCATGTAGCGGGAACACCGGGCGCGGGCCGCGCGTTGGCAGGACGAAAGCCCGAACCGGGAGGAGAAATGCCATGTCCCGACTGAGCCTGACCGCCGCCGCCGCCCTCGCCGTGCTCGCCCTGGCCGCGTGCGGCCAGAGCAGGGGCGAACGGGCACTGTCCGGCGGCGCCCTGGGTGCCGGCGTGGGCGCCGGAACCGCCGCCGTCACCGGAGGCAACGTGCTGGGTGGGGCGGCCATCGGAGGCGCCGGTGGCGCCGCCGTCGGCGCACTGACCGAGGAAGAGGATCTCGACCTCGGCGATCCCCTCTGGGAGTGACCGCCGACCGGAGGGGCGGCCCGGCCGCCCCTCATTTCCTTTCCCAATTCGCCAACCGCCGATAGACTTGGACCATGTGGTCCGAGATCCTCATCGTCGTCGTCCTGATCCTGGTCAACGGCTTCTTCGCCATGTCCGAGCTAGCGCTGGTGTCCTCGCGCCCGGCCGAGCTGAGGCGCCGTGCCGAACAGGGCGCGCAGGGCGCCCGTGCCGCACTGGCCCTTCTGGACGACCCCAGCGGCCTGCTGTCGGCGGTGCAGATCGGCATCACCCTGGTCGGCATCGTGGCCGGCGCCTATTCCGGCGCCACACTGGGCGTGAAGCTGGAGGCCTGGCTTTTGGCGACGGTGCCTGCGTTGGGCGACCATGCCGGCGAGGTGGCCATCGGCCTGGTGGTCGCCGCCATCACCTATCTGTCGCTGGTGATCGGCGAGTTGGTGCCCAAGCGCCTGGCCCTGCATCATTCCGAAGCCATTGCCGTGCGGGTGGCCCCGATCATGCGGATGGTTGCGAAGGCGGGCGCGCCGTTGGTCCATGTGCTGCGCTATTCCACCGACACCTTGCTGCGCCTGCTCGGCCAGCGGCCGGACAGTTCCAAGTCGGTCACCGAAGAGGAGGTCCGCGCCCTGATCGCCGAGGGCGCGCTGGCCGGCGTGATCGATCCGGTGGAGAAGGAGATGCTGGACCGGGTGATGCGCCTCGCCGACCGCCCGGTGGGCTCGGTGATGACTCCGCGCCCCGACATCGTCTGGCTGGACGCGGCGGCGTCGCCCGACGACATCCGCGCCCGCATCGCCCAGTCCCGCCATTCCCGCTTCCTGATGGCCGAGGGCGAGTTGGACAACTGGATCGGCGTGCTGGACACCCGGCTGGTGCTGGACCGCCTGTTGGTCGGCGCCCCCTTCGACGCGCTGGACGCGGTGCGCGAGGTTCCCGCCGTCCACGAGGGCACGCCGGTGCCGCGCCTCCTCGACCTGTTCCGGACCACCCGCACCGCCATGGCGGTGGTGCTGGACGAATACGGCGGTGTCGAGGGCATCGTCACCATGACCGACATCCTGGAGGCCATCGCCGGCGAACTGCCCGCCGAGGGCGAGGGTGAGGAGCCCGCCGCCGTCCGCCGCGACGACGGCTCGTGGCTGCTCGACGGCGGTCTGGCGGTGGCGGAGGTGGAATCCCTGACCGGGTTGGCGCGCATGGGCGACGGCGGCGACTTCCACACCCTGGCCGGCTTCATCCTCGCCCGGCTGGCCCATCTGCCCACCGTGGGCGAGCGGTTCGACTGGAATGGCTGGCAGTTCGAGGTGGTCGACATGGACGGCCGCCGCATCGACCGCGTCCTCGCCACCCCGCCCCGGCCGTCCGAGGAGACCAGCGGCAGCGGCGTCTAGAAATACACGTGCACGCCGACGCCGTAGTAGTCCACCGCCGTGCCGTAGAATTGTCCGTTGGGATTGCGGCCCCGGAAGTATTCCAGCGCCAGCAGGATGCGGTAGTCGCTGTCCTCGCGGCTTTCGATCATCGCCCCGGCCCGCGCCGACACGTCCAGCTTCCACCCCGCCTCCTCGGTGGCGGCGAGGTCGAGGGCCGCCACCGGCCGCAGCAGGCCCGTGGCGGGGCCGCGATACTCGACGCCCGCCTGCACCGACCACCGCCCCAGGTCGGACGGGATGCGGTGGACCAGCACCCCGCCGCCGCCATACAGGCGCAGCGCATCGCCGGCCAGATAGCGCGACAGCCGCAGGTCGACGCCCTCATAGCTGAGGTTGATACGCCGGGGGCGGGTGCGCAGCAGGAACTCGTCGCCGAGATGCGAGCTCTGGTGATAGACGCGCGCGATCCCTTGCCACGGCCCCTTCCGCCAGGTCAGCGGCACCCCCACCCAGTAGTCGGCGTTGACCAGGTCGCGGGAGTCCGCATCGAGGTCGAAGATGGAGAACACTCCGGCCTGCAGTCCGATGCCCCAGCGCCCGCCGGCGGCGGCGTCCTGGTAGAACGAGAAATCCTCTCCCAGCGACACCGCTCCCACATTGTCGAGTGCGTCGTCACCGCCGTACTGGTGCCAGGCGGCGGAGAAGTGCGGCCAGCGGGGATCGGCGAGCAGCGGGTCGAACAGCACCTCGCGCGGCAGCTCGCGGGGCGGTTCCGCCGCGCGCGATGAGGATGGGCCGGCGACCGTGCCACAAATCACGGCCGCCAGCCCCAGCCACATCCGTCCATTGGCGGTGAACGGCATGGCCTCCTCGTCCGCTCCGTCGAGACTCGCAGATGGCCCGCCGATAAACAGCCGGCAACACAGACCGACGGCCGGGTCACCCCTCGCCTTCCGCACATGGACAAGCGGAGACGAATGCCGGAGCATGACGGGACCGACCTTGCCGCCACGGAGGCCGTGCCCATGACTGTCGCCCCCCATCGGCTGGGAGCCCTGGAGGCCGCCCTCCGCATCGATGCCGGCACGCTGACGGCCGTGGCGCTGGTGGCCTCGTGCCTGGAGCGGATCGCCGAGCGCGAGCCGGCGGTGGGGGCTTGGGAGCATCTGGACCCCGAGGCGGCTCTGGACCGGGCGCGGGCGCTCGACCGCACGCCCCGCCGGGGACCGCTGCACGGCCTGCCGATGGCGGTGAAGGACATCGTCGACGTGGCCGGCATGCCTACTGGCATGGGCTCGCCCATTCATGCCGGGGCGCCGCCTGCCGGGGCCGACGCCGCCTGCGTCGCCCTGGCGCAGGCACGCGGCGCCCTGCCGCTGGGCAAGACGGTGACCACCGAATTCGCCAATTTCCATCCCGGCAAGACCCGCAATCCCCACGCCCTCGACCACACCCCCGGCGGCTCGTCCTCGGGCTCGGCGGCGGCGGTGGCGGATTTCATGGTGCCCCTGGCCATCGGCACCCAGACGGCGGGGTCGATCATCCGGCCGGCGGCCTATTGCGGGGTGGCCGGTTTCAAGCCGAGCTTCGGACTGATCCCCCGCGCCGGCGTAAAGCCGCTGGCCGACAGCCTGGACACGGTGGGGAGCTTCGGCCGCTCGGTCGCCGATGCGGCGCTGTTGGCCGCCGCGCTGTCTGGATGGGACGACCTGATCCTTCCCGCCGAGCCACCGGCGGGTCCCCCTCGCCTGGCCTTCTGCCGAACGGCGCACTGGGACCGCGCTCAGCCCGAGGCCCAGGCGGCCTTCGAGGCGGCCCGGCTGGCCGCCGCCCGTGCCGGTGCGGGAGTGCGGGTGCTGACCCTGCCGTCGGATTTCGACGCCCTGGCCGACGCCCAGGCGGCCATCCAGGCGGTGGAGACCGCCCGGGCGTTGGCCTGGGAACGTTTGGCGCGGGGCCAATTGCTGTCGGACCGGTTGCGGGACCAGATCGACGCCGCCGCCGCCATCCCGCTGACCCGCTACGTCGACACCGTCGAAATGGTGCGCGCCTGCCGGACCCGACTGCCCGACCTGACGGCCGGCGTCGACGCCATCGTTGCGCCCAGCGCCGCCGGCGCCGCCCCCGAGGGGCTGGCGGCCACCGGCGACCCGTTGTTCAACCGCGCCTGGACCGCGGTTCACGCCCCGGTGGTCCATGTGCCGGTTCCTTCCGGAGACGCCCTGCCGGTCGGCGTGAGCGTGGTGGGACGATTCGGGGCGGACCCGGTGGCATTGGGCGTGGCCCAGTGGCTGGAGCAGGCCTTGGCCCCTTGATCTACATATTCGGTAGGACTTTATCTGTAGGTACCACAACGGAATCGCACGCAGGTGCTGGACAAACCCCACTAGCTGGCTACACTGTCACGAAAACGAAGAGGTCATACCAGTTGGCGAGGCGCGACGCCGCCCGCCCACCCAATCGGGCGAACAAGACCCGAGGCCCAGTCAGGCCACAACAACTGACCTATCGATCCACGAGGAGGACGCAATGTCGGAAAAGAAAGCCAAGCCCGGAATCCGTGGCTCCCGCCGCAATTTCATGAAGGGGGCGGCGGCGGCCGCCGTGGGCGGCGCCACCCTGGCCATGCCCAGTGTCAGCCGGGCGCAGACCGCCACTTTCAAGTTCCAGTCCACCTGGCCCGCCAAGGACATCTTCCACGAATACGCCGCCGACTTCGTCACCCGCGTCAACGCGCTGGGCGGCGGCCGGCTCAAGCTCGACCTGCTGCCGGCGGGCGCCGTGGTGGGCGCGCTCCAGATGCAGGACGCGGTGCACACCGGCGCGCTGGACGGCGGCCATGGTGTGGCGGCCTATTGGTACGGCAAGCACAAGGCCTTCTCGCTGTTCGGCACTCCGCCGGCCTTCGGCTGGGACGCCAACACCATGCTGGGCTGGATCCACTACGGCGGCGGCGAGAAGCTCTACAACGAGCTGGTCCAGGACATCCTCAAGCTGAACCTGGT
>JBFMHS010000432.1:0-9238 GCA_040751765.1 Pseudomonadota bacterium
GTGCTTCGCGCTGTTCGCCTCGGCCTTCAACCTGCTGCTGGGCTATGTGGGGCTGTTGTCCTTCGGCCACGCCATGTTCTTCGGCTGGTCGGCCTATGTGACCGCCCACGCCGCCAAGGAATGGGGATGGAATCCGGAATTCGCCATCCTGGCCGGGGTGGCGCTGGCGGCGGGGATGGGGCTGGCGACCGGCTGGCTGGCCATCCGCCGCCAGGGCATCTATTTCGCCATGATCACGCTGGCCCTGGCGCAGCTGTTCTTCTTCCTGGCCTTGCAGGCGCCGTTCACCCATGGCGAGGACGGTATCCAGGGCGTGCCGCGCGGGCGCCTGTTCGGGGTCGTCGACCTGTCGGACATGATGACCATGTACTGGTTCGTGCTGGCGGTGTTCGTGTTGGGGCTGCTGGCGTTGTACCGGGTGGTTCATTCGCCGTTCGGCCAGGTTCTCAAGGCGATCCGCGATAACGAACCGCGCGCGGTGTCGCTGGGTTACGAGGTGGACCGCTACAAGCTGGTGGCCTTCGTGATCTCGGCGGCGCTGTCGGGGCTGGCAGGCTCGGTCAAGAGTCTGGTGTTCCAGCTGGCCTCGCTGGCTGACGTCCACTGGCACGCATCGGGCGAGGTGGTGCTGATGACGCTGCTGGGTGGGGTGGGGACCATCTTCGGGCCGACGGTGGGGGCGTTCCTGGTGGTGACCATCCAGAACTACTTCTCCGAGGTCGGCTCGTGGGTGACCATCATCCAGGGGGTGATCTTCGTGGTGTGCGTGCTGGCCTTCCGCGCCGGCATCGTCGGCGTTCTGGCGCCGTGGTTCCGCAAGCGCGGCATCTCGGTATAGGGAGGGGCGCATGGCCTACAAGGACATCCTGGTGCACCTGGACGGCGGCGACCGCGACGCCCTGCGGGTGGAGGCGGCCCTGGCGCTCGGCAGGCGGTTCGGCGGCCGGGTCACCGGCCTGTTCGCCCGGTCCGAGCATTTTGGCCCCAGCGTGGTGGCGCGGCGGTCGTCGGAGGCCTTCGAGACGGCGGCCAAAGTCTCCGAGCGCCGCTTCGTCGAGGCCGTCGACGGCACCGGTATCGACGGCCGCTGGTGGCGGCTGGCCCACGGCGATCCCGGCCATGTCACAGGCGAGATGGTGGTCTGCGCCCGCTTCGCCGACCTGGTGGTGCTCGGCCAGCACCACGAGGGCAAGGACGCTCCCGAGGATCTGGCCGAGCACGTCATCCTCAATTCCGGCCGGCCGGTGCTGCTGCTGCCGGCGGTGGGGACTTATCCCACCGTCGGCTCCAACCTGCTGGTGGCGTGGAACGGCGGCCGCGAGGCCAGCCGCGCGCTGCACGACGCCATGCCGTTCCTGGAGACGGCCAAGTCGGTGGAGATGCTGACCGTGCGCGGCCAGCGGCCCGGCGGCGGCGACGAGGCGGTGCCGCCGCTCAGCATCGCCGACCACCTCGCCGCCCATGGCGTCAAGGTGGCGCGCGAGGTGCTGGCGGGCGAGGATATCGGTGTCATGGACCTGATCCTCTCGCGGGCCTTCGACCAGGGTGCCGACCTGCTGGTCATGGGCGCCCACGGCGGCTATCACCTGCCGTTCTTCCGGGGCGCCGGCACCCGTCACATCCTCCGGCACATGACGTTGCCGGTGCTGATGGCGACCTAGAGGATGCTCTGCCCCGTCTTGGCCCAGTCGGCGCAGAAGGCGGCCAGGCCCTTGTCAGTCAGCGGGTGCTGGTACATCTGCTTGAGCACCGACGGCGGCATGGTCACCACATGGGCGCCCAGGCGGGCCGCGTCGGTGACGTGCATGGGATTGCGCACGCTGGCAACCAGCACCTCGGTGGTGAAGTCGGGGTACTGGGAATAGATCTCGACGATGTCCGAGATCAGCTGCATGCCGTCCTGGCCGATGTCGTCCAGGCGGCCGACGAAGGGCGACACGAAGGCGGCGCCGGCCTTGGCGGCCAGGATGGCCTGGTTGGCCGAGAAGCACAGGGTGACGTTGACCTTGGTGCCCTCGTCGGACAGCGCCTTGCACACCTTCAGGCCGTCGGGGGTCAGCGGCACCTTGACGGCGACGTTGTCGCGCAGCGCGCGCAGCTTCTTGCCCTCGGCCAGCATGGTCTCGTAGTCGGTGGCGGCCACTTCGGCCGAGATCGGGCCCGGCACCAGGTCGCAGATCTCGCAGACCACGTCGAGGATGTTGCGGCCCGACTTGGCGATCAGCGACGGATTGGTGGTGACGCCGTCGACCAGGCCGGTGGCGGCCAGCTCGCGGATCTCGGCGACCTCGGCGGTGTCGATGAAGAACTTCATGATTGGTGACCCCGGGTTGGTTCTTTCAGGCGGCGCGAGCCTACCCGGAAGAACGGTGGGGTCAACTGTTATCTTGCCCTCGCCGGGCGGCGCCTCCGGCGCCTTGGCTGCCGCCGCAATGGCCGCAAATTGCCGCGCCGTCGGGCGTGCGGAGCTCAGTCCGCCGCGCGCTTGAGCACTTCGGTGATGGTCACCGCCAGATGGTCCTCGACCACCACCACCTCGGCCTTGGCGATGCGCTTGCGGTTGACGTAGAGGTCAACAGGGTCGTTGACGCGGCGGTCCAGCTCGACCACGGCGCCACGGCCCAGCTTCAGCAACTGGGCGATGGGAAGGGTGGCGGTGCCCAGCACCGCGTAGCATTCCACGGAGACGTCGTAAACGGCTTCCGACGGCTTTTCGCCGACCATGGTATCGTCAGCCATGACCCGTTCCCTTGAGGTTGAGGCGCGCACTCAACCCCACATATTGGCGGTCAATGGTTAACGCCGTCTTACGGCATCAGCACATAGGTGCCCGGGGCGTCCATCAGTGGCGGATAGCCCTTGGCCGGGTTGCCGGCCGGGGGCGGCACCACCTGGGTCTTGCCGCCCTTGTCCACCAGCCACTCCCGCCAGGCCAGCCACCACGAGCCCTCGACACGGGGGGTGATTGCGGCCCAGGTATCGGGGTCGACATAGGCGTCGAGGTCGTGGCGGTGGGCGACCTGGTAACTGCGGTGCTTGTGGCCGGGCTCGCTGACGATGCCGGCGTTGTGGCAGCCGCTGGCCAGAACGAAGGTGACGTCGGTGTCGGTCAGGATGCCGACCTTGTAGACCGACTTCCACGGCGCCACGTGGTCCTTGGTGGTGCCCACCGCGCAGATGGGGACGCGGATGTCGGTCAGCGCGATGGGGCGGCCGTCGACCAGATAGCGGCCCTTGGCCAACTGGTTCTCCAGGAACAGGCGCCGCAGATAGTGCTTGTGCATGCGATAGGGCATGCGGGTGGCGTCGGCGTTCCAAGCCATCAGGTCGTTGCGCTTCTCGGTCTCGCCCAGCAGGTATTGGCGGATCATGTGCGACCAGATCAGGTCGTTGGAGCGCAGCATCTGAAAGGCGCCGGCCATCTGCTTGGTGTCCAGGAAGCCCTGGTCCCACATCATGTCCTCGAGATAGGTCACCTGGCTTTCGTCGATGAACAGCAGGATCTCGCCGGCGTCCTCGAAGTCGACCTGGGCGGCCAGCAGGGTCAGCGAGGCCAGGCGGTCGTCGCCGTCGCGAGCCATGGTGGCTGCGGCGATGGACAGCAGGGTGCCGCCCAGGCAATAGCCGGCCGCGTGCACCTTGCAGCCGGGCTGGATGGCCGAGATGGCGTCCAGCGCCGCCATCACCCCCAGCCGGCGATAGTCACCCATGCCCTGGTCGCGGTCGTCGGCGCCGGGGTTCTTCCACGAGATCACGTAGACGGTATGGCCCTGCTCGACCAGCCAGCGGACCATGGAATTGTGCGGCGACAGGTCGAGGATGTAGTACTTCATGATCCAGGCCGGCACGATCAGCACCGGCTCGGCCTCCACCTTGGGGGTGGCGGGCGCGTATTGGATCAACTCGATCAGGCGGTTGCGCAGCACCACCTTTCCCGGGGTGCAGGCCACGTCGCGGCCGACCACGAAATCGGCGGGGGCGCTGCGCTGGTTGCCCAGTTGGGCCACCACGTCGTCCACCAGGTTGCCGAAGCCGCGCACCAGATTCTGGCCGCCCTGTTCGAGGGTGGCCTTGATGACGTCGGGATTGGTCAGCGGGAAGTTGGACGGCGCCAGCATGTCCAGCAGCTGCCGGGCGGCGAACTCGACCACCGCCTCGTGGTGGCGCGACACCCCGCGCACGCCGGTGGTGGCATAGTGCCACCACTGCTCCATGTACAGGAACGACTGGTGCATGACGTTGAAGGGGAAGCGCTGCCATTCGGGGCTGGCGAAGCGCGAGTCCTGGGCCAGCGGCTCGATATAGGGCTCCAGCGCCTTGCCGCCGACGAACGAGGCCAGCGCGTAGCGGCCCAGCGGAATGCTCTTGGCGGCGGCGTTCTGGGCGAGTTCGGCCAGCTTGCCGGGGGAATTGGCGAGGTGTACCAGCCAGTCCAGATAGGCCAGCATCAGCGACGCCGGCGACAGGCCGTTGGTCAGGCGCCCCTGGATGGCGTGGACCAGGCGGTCGGTGCTGTCGGTGAGGATGGGGAACGGCGCCGGCGGCTCGGCGCGGGGCGGGGTGAACGGCGGGGCGGGCGGCGGCGGCGGCGCGACGGCGCGAGCCTCCATGGCCTTGGCCTTGGAGCGGGACGGACGGATCTCGTTCATGCTGGTCACCCCCTCGTTATCCCCCGTGGGATACCCAACTATAGGGCAGGCGGGCGCTTCCTTGGGATGACATTTTTGCATCTGCGAAGGGAGGCGCGGGATCCTGGCCCGGCCGATGGCTTGGGAAGGTGATACATAGGAGTGCGTATTTATTACTTTTCGCGACTGAAGCTTTTCAGTGATGTTAGCGTTCGACAAATTTCGCCACTGGGGGCTTTTTCTCTTGGCTTTCTTGCCTTTCTTCCCTATGATTATGATCGGGTAACACTAGGCATCGTGCATCATGGCACTCGCGACTCACAGAGTTTCGGCGCATGCGGCGCCCGGCATGGCGGCGGCGGCCACGGCCCGCCCCGTCTCGGGCGGCCGCAACGTCGCATCCGTGCGCGAGACCATCGAGGAGTCGGGATTTTCCGCCCAGATCGGCGTCAACGACAACGCGTCCTTCCGCTACGAGGACGAGCTGGAGTTCGATACCCGGGGCGAAAAGCGCCACCAGCAGGAAGGCTATACGCCGCTGCTGTTCCGCACCCAACTCGGCTTTCAGGTCGAGGCGGCGGAGGAACGGACGGATTCCGGCGGCGGCTCGGTCTTCCTCGCCGAGCTCATGCATGGCGTCGGCGCTTACGAACAGACCATGCGGGCGACCACCCCTGGAATGGTGAAGGCCGGCAGTGTCCTGAACTACCTGTATTGATTTACGGGTTCCGAAGGCGGGCGGGGAAGTCCTCGCGCGCGCGGGGGTGCTGTCGGGCGTCGCACGCTCAATCGTTTCCAAGTCATTGTTAATCGACGATTGCGCCGTCCACGATGTGGATGCGGCGGTCGGCCATGGCCGCCAGTTCCTGGTCGTGGGTGACCACCACCACGCTGCGGCCTTGCTCGTGGGCGAGGCGGCCGAACAGCTCGAACACCAGATGGGCGGTGCGGGTGTCCAGGTTTCCGGTGGGCTCGTCGGCCAGCAGCAGCGGCGGATCGTTGGCCAGCGCACGGGCGATGGCCACCCGCTGGCGCTGGCCGCCTGACAGCTGGTCCGGGTATTTGTGGGCATGGTCGGCCAGGCCGAGGCCATCGAGCAGTTCGCGCGCCCGCGCCGCCGCCTCGTCGTCCGACCGCTGGCGCAGCCGGCGCATGGGGATTTCCACATTGGCCAGCGCGGTGAACTCGGGCAGCAGGAAGTGGAACTGGAACACGAATCCGACACGGGCCAGCCGCATGTCGGCCAGGGCATCGGCGGGCAGGCCGGCGGTCTCGGCGCCCTGCAGCAGCACCTTGCCCGAACTCGGCACGTCCAGCAGCCCCAACAGGTAGAGCAGCGACGACTTGCCCGAGCCCGACGGGCCGGTGACGGCGACGAACTCGCCCGGCATCACCGCCAGGTCGATGTCGCGCACCAGCGTGACCGGCACCGGGCCGGGAAGCACCCGGGTCATCGCCTGGGCGGCGACGGTGGGGACGGCGTCGTTCACGCCGCACCTCGCACGATGTCGACCGGGTTGAGCCGGCTGGCGCGACGGGCGGGCAGCCAGGCCGCCAGCGTCGACGCTGTCAGCGCCATGGCCCCGCTGATGGCGTAGTGGCGCGGGGTCTTGTAGAGGATGAAGCCCTGCGAGCGGATGAAGCCTTCCATGTTGAACTTGATGGAGCCCATGAACTCCACCAGCCCGAAACCCAGCGCCCAGCCGATCAGCATGCCCACGAAGCCGACGATCAGTCCCTGGTAGACGAAAATGCGGCGGATGTCGCCCTCGCGGAAGCCCATGGACTTGAGGATGCCGATGTCGCGCGTCTTCTCGAACACCACCGTGGAGATGACGTTGAAGATGCCGAAACAGGCGACGATCAGGATGGCGCCGACGGTCGAGTACATGATGGCGTTCTGGATCACGAAAATGCCCAGCACGTTCTTGGACTGCTCCTGCCAGCTCTCGGTGCGGTAGCCGAAGCGGGCCTCCAGCCGCTGGGCCAGCGGGGCCGCCTGCTCCACGTCGTCGAGGCGGATGCGGATACGGTTGATGACGTTGGGCCGGTCCTGGAGCACCTGCGCCTTCTTCAGGAGGGCATAGGTGTCGAAATTGTCCATCAAGGTGATGCCGCTGCTGAAGATGCCGACCACCTTCATCTTCATCACCACGCCCTCGGGGCTGACCACCGAGATCAGGTCGCCCACGCCGATGCCGGCTTTCTGGGCGATGCCCTCGCCGATGATGATGCCGTTGGCGGCGGTGTAGAGGTCGTCCAGCGATCCGGCGATCAGGTCCTCCTCCAGCTTGGTGACCCGGCGCTCCTTCTCGGGGACGATGCCGGTGACGTTGGCCGAAACGTCCTTGGAGCCGAAGCGCAACAGGATCTGGCCCGACAGCGTGGGGGCGACGCGCACGCCCGGCATCTCCTCCAGGCTGTCGATGATCGCCCGCGCCCCCCGGATGCCGCGCACCTCGTCCTTGGGTTTGATGCCGCGCAGCTCGACGGCGGCGTCGGGGTGGGCCACCTCCACCGGCTGCGGAGGCGGCACCCGGAACTCGTCCTTGATGGTGACGTGGGGGGCGACATTGATGACGCGGTTGATGAAGTCGCGCTGGAATCCCTGCATCATCGACGCGATACCGATGAAGAACGCCACCCCCAGCGCCACGCCGAGCAGCGAGGTCAGCGTCTGGCGCCGGCGGTGCAGCAGGTGCTGGACGGCGATGTGCAGGCCGAGCGGCAGCGCCATGGCGGGCTCCCTAGCCGGCCGGACGCACGCGGTCGCCGTCCTTCAGGCCGGCGGGCGGGCTGGCGACCACCACCTCGCCGGCGGTCAGGCCGTCGACGATCTCGACGCGGTCGCGCCCGCGGATGCCCGTCCGCACCTGGCGGGCCACCGCGACGCCGTCGTCGACCACGAACAGGCGGCCGTCGATGACGGCGGTGGCGGGCACCAGCAGCGCGTTCTCCTCGCGGTCGGTGATGACATTGATCTCGGTGGTCATGCCGATCATCAGCGGGGTGTCGCCGGGGAGGCGCACGCGCACGCGGAAGGTCTTGTTGATGGGATCGCCCTTCGGGGTGATGCGGTCGACCGCGCCCGTCAGCACCCGGTCGGGGAAGGCGTCAGCCTTGATCAGCACCTCCTGGCCGGGGCGGACCAGGGCGATGTCCTCCTCGTCCACGTCGGCGGTGATGCGCAACGGAGCGGGCTCGCCCACCCAGAACAGGGCGTCGTTGGTGTCCACCACCTCGCCGACCTCGCCGTCGCGGCGCAGCACCACTCCGTCGATGGGCGAGGTGACCACCAGGTCGAGGCGGCGCTGGCGGGCCGCCTTGATGGCGGCCAGGGCGGCGTTGTACTCCGACGCCGCCTTGTCCTCGGCCTCGCGGCTGCGGATGCCGCGCGCGGCCAGCACGCGGGCGCGCTCGACCTCCTCGCGCCAATAGGCGGCCCGTGCCTCCAGTTCCGCCACCCGGGCCACCGCCTCGCGGTCGTCGAGCCGCGCCAGCGGCTGGCCGGCGGTGACCGTGTCGCCCTCGAAAGCCAGGATCTCGGCGATGCGGCCGGTGGTGACCGGGCCGATGCGCGCCCAGGTCTCGGGCTCGACGGTGCCGGTGGCGTAGACAGCCTCCACCGCCGCCCCTCGCTCGGCGGCCGCGACCGCCACCGTCATGCCGCCGTTGCGGGCGTAAAGGAAAGCCAGCACGCCAAGCGCCGCGAGAGCGATCAGCAGCAGCGGCAGGCGGCGGGAGCGGCGACGGAACATGGAGCCTTGGGGTCCCGGTTGTTGAGATGTCCCTCATGTATCGGTAACCGGGACCCATCGCGCAAGGGAGCGCCGCGCATGGCTGCCCGGCGCGGAAGGGCGTTTACTCCCACTCGTGCTCCACATAGGCCGGCGGGACGGCGCCGATTTCCTGGTCGAGGGCGGGCGGGGACTGCGGCACGCCGGTGTAGTTCTCGAACACCCGGGGGAAATCCTGGGCGGTCTGCGGCGAGTCCATGTGCTCGTCCTTGAGCAGCGGGTAATCGAAATCCGTGATGCGCGAGCCGCTTTCCGGGGTGGCCACCACGGCTTGGCGGGGCGGCGCGGCCGGCTCCTCGGCCGGCGCCATGGCCATCTGGTCGCCGGGCTGGGGCCGGACCGCCTGGGCGGTGGCCATGCCCGAGGGGTCGACGTCGATGCCCAGCGCCGCGATGGTGGCGAGGTCGACGTTGCCGGTGGGGCGCAGGCCGTAATCGGACTGGAACAGCAGCACGCTGTTGCGCAGGTCGGCGTCGAATTCCCCGTCAGGGGTGACGGCATAGCCCAGATCCTGGAGCCGCTGCTCCACCGCCATCACCACGTCCTCGACCGGCGCGACCGAGACTTGGCCGCCCGGGTTGGGGAAGGCGTCTCGCATCACTTCGCCCTGGCGGTACGGTGGCTGGCTTTCCATGGCTTGCTGGGCCAGCGCCGGCGCCGAGGCCAGCGTCGCCGCAACGGCGACCAAGGGAAGGAGAGTGCGCTTCATGGGAGACCTCCTTTGGCTGGTGGGCGTGCCGGAGCCCGCGGCCGGGCTCCGGCGGCGGGGCTCAGCGGCTCATGCCGCCGCCCTGCTGGCCCTGCGGATCCTGC
>JBFMHS010000433.1:0-4594 GCA_040751765.1 Pseudomonadota bacterium
GACGGTGATGCTGGCCGCCCATCGCGGCCTGCCGGTGCGCGACCTGCCCACCCCCCGGCCCGAGCCGGCACCCGTCTTCGCCACCGAGGGCACCGCCGGCGGCTGGCCCACCGCCGCGGCCTCCGGCGGCGACCCGGTGCGGGCCCTGGGCAACGCCATCGACGGCCTGCTGGACAGCCTGTTCGGACGCTAGGGCGCGCTGCGATTAGAGCGGGGCGTGCGCCGGCCTTATTCATTCTCCCTCGCCGGCTCAATGGCGGCAAGGACACTGTGATTTCCTGTGAAATCACATGCGGTAACCCTCTTACATCCTCGGCGGCTGGGTGAAGGCCTGGGGAGCCGGGTCGATCTCGCGGCTGCCGCCGCGGGCGATCTCGCGCACCGCCAGGCCACGCTCGCTGGTGCCGTCGGGCAGCAGGCGGAAGATGCCGTCCACCCCGGCAAAGCCGCTAGGGCTGGTCAACGCATCGGCGGGATAGTCGCCGTGGCCCTGGCGGGCCAGGGTGGCGGCCAGGGCGGTGGCGTCGTAGGCCAGCGATGCGACGCTGCCCAGCTGCGCCGACGGGAAGGCTCCGAACGAGCGGGCGTAGCGGAGGGCGAAATCCTCGTGGTCGGCGGTCGGCGGCGCCGGATACCATCCCCCTTCGAGCGCCGCCTCGCGGGCCAGCCTGGGGTCGTTCCACAACAGGGTGCCGAGGAACTTCACGGCGGTGGGGTCCACCTCGTAATAGGTCACCAGCGCCGCCACCGTGCGCAAACGGGTGCCGGAATCGGGGATCAACACGGCGTCGAACGGCGCCGGGGCCGCCGGCTCCTGGCCATCCGGGCCGCGATGGCGGATGCGGGCGTCGTATTCGGTGAAGCGCTTGACCACCTGGGTGTGGTCGTGGGCGTTGGGGTCGTAGAACTCGGCCTTGACCAGCTGGGCGCCGGTGGCGAGCACCGCCCCCTTCAGCGCCTCGGCGACCGCCTGCCCGTAGTCGTTGGCCGGCGCCAGCAGCGCGATGCGCTCGCGGCCCTGCGAGCGGGCATGGGCCACCACCCGTTCCACCTGGGTGCGCGGCAGGATGCCGAGGGCGTAGACACCGTTGCCGACGGCGGCGCGGTCGGTGGTGAAGGCCAGCATGGGCACGTCCTGCTCGCGGACCAGCGGCCCGGCGGCGCGCACCTCGTGGGAGAACAGCGGCCCCAGCACGATGTCGGCGCCCTGGGCCAGCGCCTGGCGGGCGGCGGCGGCGGCACCCTCGGCGGTGCCCCGGGTATCGATGGGAATCAGATTGAAGCGTTCGTCGGCGATGTCGAACAACGCCAGCTGGGCGGCGTTGACCATGGCCCGGCCCGAGGACTCGAACTGCCCCGACAGCGGCACCAGCAGGGCCGCGCGCACCTGCTCCTTGTCGGCGGACAGGGAGGGCGGCGGGAAGCCGGCCGGCGGCGGCAGGGGCTGCACGTCGACCCGGGGCGACGGCGCCGGAGCGGGCGCAGAAGGCGGCGGCGGCGCCTGGACCGGCGGGGCCGCCGGGGCGGGCGCCTGCGTCTGCGGCTTGGTTCCTCCCATCCACGGTGGTAAGTCTGCCTGCTGACAACCGCTCAGCATCAAGGCGGCGAGGAATGGCAAGGCAGCGACACGGCGCCACCGGATCGAGAACCCGCGCAACGGAACCCCTCCAGTCGGTGGACGAAAGCGTGGGCGAGGGTAGACCGGCCCGGCTTGGAAGTAAACCGGCCCCCGGTCTGTATCTGGTGGCTACGCCCATCGGCAACATGGGGGACATCACCTTCCGCGCCGTCGAGGTGCTGCGCGCCGCCGACGTGGTGGCCTGCGAGGATACCCGGGTGACCGCCAAACTTATGGCACGGCTGGGCCTGGAGCGGCCGCTGACCCCCTATCACGAGCACAATGCCGACAAGGCGCGCCCCGCCTTGCTGGCGCGGCTGCGCGAGGGCCAGCGGGTGGCGCTGGTCTCGGACGCGGGCACGCCGCTGGTGTCGGACCCCGGCTACCGCCTGGTCAGGGCCTGCGTCGACGAAGGCCTGGCGGTGACCGCCGTGCCGGGCGCCTCGGCAGTGCCGACGGCATTGCAACTGTCGGCCCTGCCCTGCGACCGCTGGCTGTTCGCCGGCTTCCTGCCCAGCAAGGCCACCCAGCGACGCCAGGCCCTGCGCGAGGTCGAGGCGGTGCCGGCGACTTTGGTGTTCTATGAGTCGCCCAACCGCCTGGCCGACAGCCTGGCGGACATGCTGGCGGTCCTCGGCGACCGCCCGGCGGCGGTGGCCCGCGAGCTGACCAAGCTGCACGAGGAGGTGGCGCGCGGCCGCCTGTCCGACCTGGCGGGCCGCTACGCCGCCGCAGGGGCCCCCAAGGGCGAGGTGGTGGTGGTGGTCGGTGCGCCCGAGGCGGCGGCGCCGGCCGGCGGCGACGACCTGGACGCCCGCCTGCGCCGGGCGGTGGACGGCGGCACCTCGATCAAGGACGCCGCCGCCCTGGTCGCCGCCGAGACCGGCCATCCCCGCCGCGACGTCTATGCCCGGGCGCTGCGGTTGTTCCGTGGCGGAAACGACGGATGAGCGGGCGCGAGGCCGCCCGCCGACGCGGTGCCCGCGCCGAAGCCTTCGCCGCATGGTGGCTGCGGCTGAAGGGATTCCGGGTGCTCGAGCGCGGCCTGGTCACCGGGCGCGGCACCGGCGCCGGCGAGGTCGACCTTGTCGCCCGGCGGGGCCGGCTGCTGATCTTCGTCGAGGTCAAGGCGCGTCCCCGCCTGGCCGATGCCCTGGACGCCATCGGCACCCGCCAGCGCGCCCGCATCGTCCGTGCCGCCGAGGCCTATCTGGCCCGCCATCCCGACCTGGCCGGCTGCGACATCCGGTTCGACGCGGTGCTGATGGTGCCGGGCCGGCTTCCCCGCCACATTTCCGACGCCTGGCGGATGGATGCTTGAGGCGGCGGCATCGCCGCCGCTAGACTGTGCCCATCCCTTCGATCGAGAGGACTACCCACCGTGACGAAGCTTCGTTCCGCCCTCGCCGCCTCTGCCGCCCTGGCCCTGGCCGGCCTGCTGTCCGGCTGCGCCGGGGCGGTGATCGGCGCCGGGGCCACCGCCGGGGTCGCCGCCGCCGAGGAGCGCGGCCTTGAAGGGGCCGTCGACGACACCAAGATCAGGGCCGAGATCAATCACTACTGGTTCCAGCACGATGTGGAGATGTACCGCAAGGTCGGCCTGACCATCAGCGAGGGCCGCGTCCTGCTGACCGGCGTGGTGCCCACTGACGGCGCCCGCGCCGACGCCGTGCGCTTGGCCTGGCAGGCAGCCGGGGTGCGCGAGGTCATCAACGAGATCGCCGTCCGGCCCGCCGGCACCGATCTCATCGACGACGGGCGCGACGTGGTCATCTCCCAGACCCTCAAGACGCGTTTGCTGTTCGACAGGGAAATCAAGAACATCAACTACACCGTCGATGTGGTCGACGGGGTCGTCTACCTGATGGGCATCGCCCAGAGCGAGGGCGAGCTGGAGCGGGTGATCGCCCATGCCCGCGACATTTCCAACGTCAAGCGGGTGGTCAGCCATGTCCGGCTGAAGGACGACCCCCGCCGACACCAGGGTTGAAGGAGGCAGGACCGTGAGCCTCGCCGTCGCCATCCAGATGGACCCCATTGAATCGGTGGACATCGACGCCGATTCGACCTTCGCCCTGGCCCTGGAGGCGCAGCGGCGCGGCCACGCCCTGTTCCATTACCTGCCGCAGCATCTGGCGCTGAAGAACGGCCGTGTCGCGGCGTGGGCGCGGCCCTTGAGCGTGCGCCGCCAGCGCGGCGACCATGCCAGCCTGGGAGAGGCGCAGCTGATCGACCTGGCGACCATGGACGTGGTACTGATGCGCCAGGATCCTCCCTTCGACATGGCCTACATCACCGCCACCCATCTGCTGGAGCACATCCATCCCGGCACCCTGGTGGTCAACGATCCCTTCCACGTGCGCAACGCTCCCGAAAAGCTGATGGTGACGCATTTCGAGGGGCTGATGCCGCCCACACTGATCACCGCCGACCGCCGCCAGATCATCGAATTCCGCAAGGAATACAAGGACATCGTGCTGAAGCCGCTGTTCGGCAACGGCGGCTCCGGGGTGTTCCACATCCGCCCCGACGACGAGAACCTGAACAGCCTGCTGGAGCTGTTCACCCAGCTCTACCGCGAGCCGGTGATCGTGCAGCAGTACCTGCCCGAGGTCCGCCAGGGCGACAAGCGCATCATCCTGGTGGACGGCCACCCGGCGGGAGCGGTGAACCGGGTGCCGGCGGCGGGCGAGGCGCGGTCCAACCTGCATGTGGGCGGCAAGGCGGTGAAGGCCGAGCTGACCGCCCGCGACCGCGAGATCTGCGAGGCCATCGGCCCGACCCTGCGGGCGCGCGGGCTGATCTTCGTCGGCATCGACGTCATCGGTACCCACCTGACCGAGATCAACGTCACCTCGCCCACCGGAATCCAGGAGATCGACCGCTTCGACGAGGTATGCATCGAGGCCCGGATCTGGGACGCCGTTGATTTCACTGCCTCAGGCAGAAGGCACCGACGCCGAGGCGGCGCGGCGG
>JBFMHS010000434.1:0-4309 GCA_040751765.1 Pseudomonadota bacterium
CGTCGAGGCGCCGCTGACTTGGTCGTGGGAGGACTTCCGCGCCCAGCCCCAGGTCGAGCTGGTCACCGACATCCACTGCGTCACCACCTGGTCGCGCTACGACAACGCCTGGACCGGCGTCTCCGCCCGCCATCTCCTCGACCAGGTCAAGCCGCGCGCCGGCGCCGCCTTCGTGATGTTCCGTTCCTATGACGGCTACACCACCAACGTGCCACTGTCGCGTTTCGCCGACGACGACGTATTGCTGGCCCATTCCTGGCAGGGCGAGCCGCTGACCCGCGAGCACGGAGGCCCGGTGCGGGTGGTGATCCCCAAGCTGTATTTGTGGAAAAGCGCCAAGTGGCTGCGCGCCATCACCTTCATGGACAAGGACAGCCCCGGCTATTGGGAACTGCGCGGCTACCACGACGAGGGTGATCCGTGGAAGGAAGAGCGCTACCGCTGACCGTCAGCCGGCCGCCGCCATCGGCGCCGGGGCCAGCGGCAGCCGCACGATGACGGTGGTGCCCTCGCCACGCCGGCTTTCCACCGACAGCCCGCCCCCATGCAGTTCGACGAAGGCCTTGGCCAGCGGCAGGCCGAGGCCGGTCCCCTCGTAGCGGCGCTCCAGCCGCCCGTCCACTTGGCGGAAGGGCTGCATCGCCACTGCCACCTCCTGGGCGTCCATGCCGATGCCGGTGTCCGTCACGCGCACCACCATTGCGCCGGCCTCGCGACGGGCCTGGATGGCGACGCGCCCGCCGCGCGGGGTGAATTTCACCGCGTTGGACAGCAGGTTGACAAGGATCTGCAGCAGCCGTCGGCGTTCGGCGCGGACTGGCGGCAGGTCGGCCGGGATGTCCACCTCCAGCCCGACGCCGCCGGCGCTGGCGCGTGCCTCGACCAGCCGCAGGGCGGCGGCCACCACCTCCTCCAGGGGGATGGCATCCAGCGACAGGGTCATCTGGCCCTCTTCGATCTTGGCGATGTCGAGGATGTCATTGATGACATCCAGCAGGTGCCGGCCCGAGGAGAGGATGTCGGCGGCGTATTCCCGATAGCTGGGCACACCCAGCGGCCCGAACATCTCGCCCGACATCACCTCGGAGAAGCCGATGATGGCATTGAGCGGGGTGCGCAACTCGTGGCTGACCGCAGCCAGGAATTCGGTCTTGGCGCGGCTGGCCATCTCCGCCTGCTCCTTGGCGGCCAACAGTTCCCGCGTGCGCTCCTGAACCCGATGCTCCAGGTCGGCCTTGGCGGCGTGCAATTCACGCTCGGCGCGGACCCGGTCGGTGACGTCGTTGCAGTAGATGTTGACGTAACGGGCGCCGGACACGGGAACCATCATCATCGACAGGACGCGGCCGCCGACCAGGGTCTCGGTCTCCTGCCTCCGGGCTCCGACATAGACGTCGGCCATGGTGCGGCGCCAGGACTCCGGCAGGCGCTCGCCAACATGGGCGCCCCATTCCGCGAGCAGGCTGGTCGAGGAAGGATTGGCTTGCAGCACCACGCCATCGGCGCCCACGCGCAGCACGGGGTGCGGGTTCTGGGCCGGCAGCAGCGCCAGGCTGGCGACGGCCTCCTCGGCGCGCCGCCGCTCGGTAACGTCCTCGACCAGCAACAGGCCTGGATCGACTTCGCTGGCCAGTTGGAGTTCGAACATCCGGTCGCCGCCACAGCCCGGCAGGCGGACCTCCTCCAGGCCCCGTGCCTTCGCGGATAGGAAGGGCAGCAATCCGCCGCATTCACGGCCGAAACGGGCCATGACCTCGTTCTCCGCCACCGGCCCGTCCTCGGTCAGGCGGATCACGCCGACACCCACCAACTCGGTCACGGCCTTGAGCAGCCTGAGCCGGTCGTTCTCGGCCGACACCCGCAACTGGTCGGCGAACATGCGCAGCCGCTCCGCCTCCTCACGCCGCAGCGCCCCGCGCGAAGCCTCCACCTCCGCCGACAGCCGCTCAACCTGGCGCACCAGCGCCCGTAGTTCGTCGCCGCCGATGAAGGTCTCGGGCTCGACCCCGAACACCCTTTCCGTCACCCCGGCCACCCGCCGCACCATCTGCCGCAGCTTCACCGCCAGCAGGATCAGCACGGCGGCGAACATCAGGCTGAGCGACACCGCGAGCACCGTGCGCTGGTGGCGCTCGTGCGACAGCAACGGGCGGGCCTGGGCGGTGACCAGGGCGCGCGGGTAGAGGGAGACGAACTTGGTCACCACCTCGGAGGAGCCGTAATCGAAGAACTCCTGCCCCACCACGAGCCAGTCGGCGGCCACGGAGTCGAAATGAGCGGCGCTGGGCAGACGCGACGGGTCGCTGCTGGCGAGCACGGTTCCGTCCACGCCGTCGACCAGCGCCACCACATAACCCGGGCGCACCATCGAGCCCATGGCCTGGAGAATGAAGCGGGTGTCGAGGCGAGAGATGGCGACCAGATGGCCGCCCGCCACCGGCGCCACCGACACCAGATGGGGGCGGCCGCCCAGATTGACGATGTGCGACTGCTCCCCGGCCATGACCAGCAACCGCACCGCCAGGTCGAGCACCGATGGCGGTGGGATTTCGGACAGCAGGGCGTTGACTTCCCGCACCCGCCCCTGGGCGTCGGCCAGCAGCAGCCAGTTGACCAGCGGGAAGGCGCGACGGTCCGAGCGCGGCGGCAACCAGGCCGGCTCGCCCATGTGGCGGGCCGGCTCGGCGACCGGGCCGGCCAGGACGTACTCGGCATGCCGGACCACGCGCTGGTGGCCGCCCAGCAGACGGGCAAAGGTGAAATGGGCGCGGACATTGGCGTCGAACAGCAGCCGGTCGCGCTGGGATTCCTCTTCAAGCCGGACCTTCAGCTGGCGATCGACCATGGTTTCGATGGAGGCGGAATGCTGGAGGTCCAGGGCGGCCCACACCAGCGCCGCCAGCAGCGCGCCCACGACCAGCAATTGGGCGGGCAGCCCGATCCGCTCCCGGAAGTCGGCCAGCCCCGCCATCGCCCTAGCGCCCCGGCTCGCCGACCAGCTCGGCGCCGCTGAACCGCCAGCCGTTGGCGTGAAGCGCCGAGGCGGGGACGATGCCGAAGGCCGGGTCGATCTCGCCCGCGCTGGCCACCAGCCACTCCACCAGCCGGTCCGCCGCCGGATTGGAGGCGGCGCCGGTCCAGGTCGTCAGGTTCATCACCCTGTAGAGCGGATACCGGCCCTTGGCCACCGCCGCCGTGTCGGCCGGGTGGACACCGTCGAGGCGTAGCAGCTTCACCGTCCCCACCCGGGCGTTGTCAGCCACGTGCCACAGCGTCTCGTAGCCGACGGCCGACGGTGTGCGGGCCACTTCGGAGATCATGTCGCGGATGGCGGGAACGTCGCGGATATCGGGCCCGAACTGGTTTTCGTTGTCCAGCAGCAGCCGCCAATGGCCCGGCCGGGGCTTGCAGTGCAGGCGGGTGATGGCGCGCACGTCCTCGGCCGGAGCCGCCTTGACGCCGCTCACCGGCAGGTCGCCCCAACTCCGGTGCCGGCCGCCGAACAGCGCCCGCGCCTCGGCCAGGGTCACCCCGGCCACCGGGTTGGAGGGATGGGCGATCAGCGCGATGGAGGAGATGCCAACCGTGTGGTAGCGCACGCCGGGCATGCGGTCGAGCGGCCCCGGCGGGCAGCACATGCCGGTGACGTCGGCGCTCTTATCGGCCAGCGCCCCGGCTGCGACACCGCAGGTGCCCTCCTGAAGCGCCACCTTGAGACCTTTCTCGCGGGCATAACGCTGGACCAGGGGCAGGATGGCCGGATACAGCTGCTGGTCGATGGCCAGGGCCAGGTCGACCTTCTCAGGGCGATGGACACTGCGGGCGGTCCACTCCTCGGGCATGGGCAGCACCTCGCCCGGTGGACTGAAGGGCCGCCCGCCCAGCAGCGGCTCGGCGGCGCCGGCCGCCATGGAAATCGCGATCATCATCGCCGCGATGACTGTGCGCATTTCTACGCCTCCCCGTGAGGTCGTGCTTATTTTCTGATCATCATTTCACGGGGGCCATCGATCGGCATTCATTCGTTGGATGGCGAAGCGGGCGAAAAAGTATAATCCTCCCCCTCTAGTTTACCCGGCGACCACCCAACTTAATCCCGGCGCGAATGAAGCGGTGGGGATTGTTGGGATTGCCGTCAACGATCACTTCGTAATGCAGGTGGGGACCGGTGGTGCGACCACTGGTACCCGCAAGGACCCGGTCAACGGCCGCCGGGCCGTGCATGAAGGTATCGACCTGCGCGCACCGTTGAGGACTCCCGTCCACGCCACCGGCCCCGGCACCGTGGTGTTCACCGGCACCAAGGGCC
>JBFMHS010000435.1:0-3821 GCA_040751765.1 Pseudomonadota bacterium
CCGCCAACTGGGCGACGGCGGCCGCCTGGTGGCGGTGGTGGAATCCGGCGCCGGGCTGGGGAAGGGCACGCTGGTGGTGCGGGCGGGTGACACCTTCGGCCGCCGCGTCCTGTTCGACGCCACGACGCCGGCGCTGCCAGGATTCGATAATGGCGCGAAGTTCGTCTTCTGATGGCGCTCCACCAAAGGATATAGTCGATCTCGGCAATTCGTTAAGAGTTCGTAAATACATCCCCAAGGGGGCCGGGCGGAGACTGTCCGGTCCCTTTTGCATTTCAAGGCGGCGTTGCGCCCGCGTCGCCCTCGTCCGGGGTAACCGGTGCGGGCAAGCAACGATCCAGCAATATTTCTTGATCTTTCGTTGAAGGAAGTTATTGTTCGGGGGGAATCTTTTCGCCGCGGGGATTGGGGGCGGACAACATTGCTGGAAAGGTGGCGCATGAGGAAAGCGTGCTTGTTGGCTGGTGTGGCCGTCGTCGGCCTGGGCCTGGCGTGGTCGCCGTCGGAGAGCCGCGCCGAGACGCTGGAGCAGGTGCTCGCCACCACCTACGAAAGCAACCCCACCCTCCAGGCCCGCCGTGCCCGTGTCCGAGCCACCGATGAAGGCGTGCCGCAGGCATTGTCCAATTGGCGTCCGACCGTCCGGTTCACCGGCGAGGTGAGCCGCGGTCGTTACGAGTCCAACGCTTCCGCCAACCGTGAGACCATCCGGTCGCCCAAGACGGGGACCCTGACCATCAGCCAGCCGCTGTACCGGGGTGGCCGCACCGTCGCCGAGACCCAGCAGGCCGAGGCCACCGTGCTGGCCGAGCGCGCGCTGCTGCAATCCACCGAGCAGACCATCCTGCTCAACGCCGCCACCGCCTTCCTCAACGTGGCGCGCGACGAGGCGGTGTTGCAACTCAACGTCAACAACGAGCAGGTGCTGCGCCGCCAGTTGGAGGCCGCCCAGGAGCGGTTCCGCGTCGGCGAGATCACACGCACCGACGTCAGCCAGGCCGAGGCGCGCCTGGCCCGCGCCATCGCCGACCGTGTCGCGGCCGAGGGCGCGCTGCAGAACAGCCGCGCCAACTTCATCAACATCGTCGGCCGCGCGCCGGAAAGCCCCGAAGCCCCGCGTGAGGCGGTGAGGGTGCCGGCGTCGCTGGATGAGATCAAGTCCACCGCGTTGGCCAAGAACCCCACCGTGGTCGCCAGCGAGTGGACCGCCCAGGCTGCCAAGGACGGCATCGACCTGGTGCGCGGCGAACTGCTGCCCACCCTCAGCCTCAACGGCGAGTACGGCCGCAACCTGGCCACCACCGGGATCGGCAGCGAGAGCGAGACCCTCGAGGCGACGCTGCAGCTGTCCGTGCCCCTGTATGAGGCCGGCGATACCTACTCGCGGGTGCGCGCCCAGAAGCACACCTACGGCCAGCGCCGCATCGAGGCCGACCAGGCGCGCCGTGACGCGCTGGAGACCGCCACCAAGGGCTGGGAGGACTTGCAGGCCGCGCGTGCCCGCATCAAGTCGTTCGAAGCCCAGATCAAGGCCTCGGAAATGGCCCTGGCCGGTGTCGAAGAGGAGGCCAAGGTCGGCTCCCGCACGGTCCTCGATGTCCTCGACGCCGAGCAGGAACTGTTCGACGCCCGCGTCAGCCTCGTCCGCGCCCAGCGCGACGAGATGGTCGCCGCCTTCCAGGTCAAATCGGCGGTCGGCGAGATGACCGCCCAGGGGCTGACCCTGCCGGTCGAGGTCTACGATCCGGTCGAGCATTACGAGGACGTCCGCGGCCAGTGGGTCGGCACCGGCATCGATCCGGCCCCGGGCTACGAGGGGTTCGCGCCGGCCAAGGCGGAATAGAGGGGAGGGGGACCCGGGGTCCCCGGCGTGTTAACGATTTGTACGGGGTCGTGCGGCAAGATTGCCGTTGATCCGGCACAAGGGGACGATCGGACAGTCGAACGATGAGCGACGACAAGGCCCAACAGGAACCTTCAATGGAGGACATCCTCGCCTCCATCCGACGCATCCTGTCGGAGGATGAGGCCGAGGAGAAGGCCAAGGCGCCCGAGCCGCCGCCGGAGCCGGAACCCGAGCCGGAGCCCGAGCCCGCGCCGTCGTCGCAGGACGACATCGATGCCCTCTTCGCCGCCCCGGCGCCGGAACCCGAGCCGGAGCCCGAGCCCGAACCGGCCTCACAGGACGACATCGACGCTCTTTTCGCGGCGCCGGAGCCCGAGCCGGAGCCCGAGCCCGAGGACGACGTCCTCGAACTCACCGACGAGATGGTGCTCGACCAGCCTGAGCCCACCCCGGCTTTTTCCTTCAACAACATCCAGCCGGATATCGAGGAGGAAGAGGAACCGCCGCCGCCGCCGCGCCGCAAGCCGGCGCCATCGCTCGTGGAGGAGGACGACGATCTGGTGTCGCCGCCCGTCGCGGCCCGCAGCACATCGCTTCTCTCCGATCTCGCCCGCGAGATCGTACGCGCCCGCGCCATCGGCATCGGCAACGGCGGCATCACCCTCGAAGACATGGTCCGCGAGTTGCTCAAGCCGATTCTCAAGGAGTGGCTCGACGAGAATCTTCCCTACATGATCGAGCGGATCGTGAAGAAGGAAATCGAGAAGATGGTCAACCGGGCCGAGAACCTTTAGGTTCAGGCGCCCCGCTATCACGCGGCCCGGGAGTCTCCCGGGCCGTTTTCATTGTGGCCGGCCATCCCTGCCGAAAAGCCGGTTCTTGCGGCACTCCGAATCGTGGTATGACCGGAACCAAAATCCGCTTCAGCGGACAAGGAACCCGGGGAGGCCATGGCTGATCACGGTGAACGCATCACCAGGGATCTGACCGTCCGCTACGTCACCGTGCTGGTGGTGTTGGGCGGGCTTGCCATCGCCTCCTTTCTTGGTCTCACCCGCATCATGTCGGATGCCGAAAGCGGCACCGCGTTGCTCAACCTGGCCGGGCGGCAGCGCATGCTGGTCGAGCGGGCGGCGTTGGCGGCGTCGCGGCTGTCGGCGCTGGCACCTGTGTTCGCGGAGGAGCGTGCCCGCGCGCGCCGCCTGCTGGCGGACAGCCTCGACGTGCTGGAAAGTTCGCATCTCGGGCTTCTCGACGGGCTGCCGGAACTCAAGGGCGGCCTGCCGTTGTCGGAGGCTGCGCGGGCCCTGTATTTCGGTCCGGTCGGTGACGTCGACGCGCAACTGCGCTCCTTCGTCGCCGATGGCCGGGCGCTGCTGGCCCGGGCCGACGAGGCAGTGGCCGTCAACGATCCGCATGTCGTCGCCATGGTCGCCGCAGCCGAGGGGCCGTTGCTGGCCGGCCTGGATACGGTCGCCGGCCTGTACCAGACCGAGGGGCGCGAGCGGCTGGTCCATCTGTCGGTGATGCATGGGGCGGCGCTGGCAACCATGCTGATGCTGCTGGTGCTGTCGGCGGCCTTCGTGTTCGGTCCCATGACCCGGCGCATTCGTGGCGACATCGAGGATCGCAGCAGGGCCGAGAAGAACCTGCGCGACTCGGAACTGCGCTTGCGCCGCATCCTCGAGGAAAGCCCGGTCGGCGTTTCGGTGTCGCGGCGCGAGGACGGCGTGGTGGTGTTCGCCAACGCGCGCTTCTGCGAGATCCTGGGGGCCCCGGGTTCCGAGGTCATCGGCAGCGTCGCCCGCGACCATTATGTCGATGACGACCAGCGCGGCCGGGTCATCCACATCCTCAAGACCAAGGGTCGCATCGATGACTTCGAAGTGGAGTTCCGCCGCAAGGACGGTACGCCCTTCCACAGCCTGTTGACGTTGCGTCCCACCGAGTTCGAGGGTGAGGCGGTTAACCTTGC
>JBFMHS010000436.1:0-18014 GCA_040751765.1 Pseudomonadota bacterium
CCTTGACCTCGGCGGCGACCGGGATGTCCTTTTCCCGCAACAGCATGCCGACGCCGGACTGGGCGGCGATCTCGTTGAGCGTGGCGGCCAGGCCGCCGCGGGTGGGGTCGCGCAGCACCCGGATGCCTGGCCGCGCCGCCACCATGTCCGCGACCAGACCGTGCAGGGCCGCCGAATCCGACAGGATGGCGGTGTCGAATTCCAGTCCTTCGCGCTGGCTCATCACCGCGACGCCATGGTCACCCATGGTGCCCGAGACGAGGATGGCGTCGCCGGGCCGGGCGCGGTCGCCCGAGACCTCGACGCCGGGCGGAACCACGCCGATGCCGGCGGTGGTGATGAACACGCCGTCTCCCTTGCCCCGCTCCACCACCTTGGTGTCGCCCGTGACCACCGGCACGCCGGCCAACCTGGACGCCTTCGCCATGCTCTCGACGATGCGCTTGAGGTCGTAAAGCGGGAAGCCTTCCTCGATGATGAAGCCGGCCGACAGGTACAGCGGCTTTGCCCCGGCCATGGCGACGTCGTTGACGGTGCCGTGCACGGCGAGCGAGCCGATGTCGCCGCCGGGAAAGAACAGCGGGTGGATGACGTAGCCGTCGGTGGTCATCACCATGCGGCCGCCGGAGATGTCGAAGGCGGCTTGGTCGTTACGCTGGTTGAGCTGCTCGTTGTCGAAGGCGGCGACGAACAGCTCATCCACCAGCTGGGCCATGGCGCGGCCGCCGCCGCCATGGGTCAGGTCGATGCGGCCGGACTTGGTGTCGAGCGGGCGCGGATGGGTGCGGCGGGGAAGGGTCATTTATCGCGGAATCTCCCATAGGTCCAGTGCGCCGCGCAGGCGCCCTCGGCCGAGACCATGCAGCTGCCCATGGGGTTCTCGGGGGTGCAGACGGTGCCGAACAGCTTGCAGTCGGTGGGCTTCTTGACGCCCCTGAGGATGGCGCCGCAGTCGCAGGCCTTGTTGTCGGGGACACTGACCTGGGGCACTTCCCAGCGCCGCTCGGCGTCCCAGGCGGCGTAGGGGTGCTTGATGCGCAGGGCCGAATAGGGCACCAGCCCCAGGCCGCGCCATTCGAAGCTCTTGCGCAGCTCGAACACCTCGGCCACCAGCGCCTTGGCCTTCTCGTTGCCGTCGCGGGTCACCGCGCGCGCGAATTCGTTCTCCACCTCGTGGCGGCGGTCATTCACCTGGCGGACCAGCATCAGGATCGCCTGCATGACGTCGAGCGGCTCGAAGCCGGCGATGACCACCGGGCGGGCGTATTCCTCGGCGAAATACTCGTAGGGACGCGAGCCGATGACGGTGGAGACGTGGGCCGGGCCGATGAAGGCGTCCAGCTTGACGGTGCCCAGTTCGCGCACCTCGGGGCTGTCGAGGATCTGGGTGATGGCCGACGGCGTCAGCACGTGGTTGCAGAACACCGAGAAGTTCGACAATCCCAGCGCCTGGGCCTGCTTGATGGCGACCGCGGTGGGGGGCGTGGTGGTCTCGAAGCCGATGGCGAAGAATACCACCTGCCGGTCGGGATGCTTTTGGGCCAGCGCCAGGGCATCCATGGTCGAATAGACCATGCGGATGTCGTTGCCCTCGGCCTTGGCCTTGAGCAGCGACAGGCGGTCCGAACCCGGCACCCGCAGCATGTCGCCATAGGTGCACAGGATCACGCCCGGCTGTCGCGCCAGCCAGATGGCGGCGTCGATGCGCCCCACCGGCAGCACGCAGACCGGGCAGCCGGGGCCGTGGACCATGCGCACATTGGCCGGCAGCAGGTCCTCCAGGCCATAGCGCGAGATGGCGTGGGTGTGGCCGCCGCAGAATTCCATCAGGTGGTAGGAGCGTGCCGGGTCGGCCTCGGCGGCGATGGCGCGGGCGATGGTCCGGGCGACCTCGCCGTCGCGGAACTCGTCGATGTACTTCATGCGCCGGCGGCCTGCATCTCGGCCCACAGGGCCAGCGTCTTCTCGGCCTCGGCCGGGTCGACCCTGGTCAGCGCGTAGCCCACGTGCACGATCACGTAGTCGCCGGCCGTCACGTCGGATACCAGCGCCAGCGAGATGGTCTTGGACACCCCGCCCAGGTTCACCTTGGCCTGGTCATCGGGCAGGATCTCGGTCACGAGGGCGGGCAGGGCGAGGCACATGGTCTGTATTCCGTCCTTCTATTCACTCAATCCCGCGATCCAGGCCTGGCCCAGGGATAGGCCGGGGTCGCCGGGCGACGCCTTGACGGCGGTCAGGGGGCGCAGGCCGCGCCCTTGCAACTCCGCCTCCAGGCCGACGGTCAGCACCTTGTTGAAGAAGCAGCCGCCGCCCAGCGCCACCACACGGGTGCCAGTGCGGTCCGCCGCCCAGGCGCACCACTCGGCCAGGGCCGCCACCAGGGTGCCGTGGAACACATTCGCACCCTCGGCGGCATCGCCGCAAGCCGCCAACCGTGACAGCGTGGGCAGCAGGTCGAGGACGCCGTCCGCCAGCGTCCAGCCGTCGGAGAGCACCGTCGGCGCGGTGACCATCCTTTCCAGCGCCATCGGCGCCTGACCTTCGAATTCCGCCACCGGGTGTACCCCCAGCAGGCCGCAAGCGGCGTCGAACAGGCGCCCGGCCGAGGAGGTCGGCGGGCTGTTGAGACCCTTGTCGAGGATGGTGCCCAGCATGCGGGCGGCGGGATAGCTCCAGCGCACCGCGATCTCGCCGCCCCGGCCCAGGCGGTGCAGGGCGGCGGCGGCCATGCGCCACGGTTCGCGCGCCGCGACGTCGCCGCCCGGCTGCGCCATCAGGGCGAGATGACCAAGGCGGTCGTAGCGGGCGCCGTCGCAATGCAGCAACTCGCCACCCCAGCTCTGGGCGCCCGGCCCCAGGCCGAATCCGTCCAACGACAGCCCCAGGACGGGGCCGTCATGGCCGTGCTCGGCGGCGATGGCGGCGGCATGGGCGTGGTGGTGCTGCACCGGCACGGCCGGGATGTCGAGCGACTGCGCGAAGCGTGTGCAATGGAAGTCGGGATGCAGGTCGTGGGCGACGCGCACCGGTGTGACGCCCAGCTCCGCCACCATGCGCTCCACCGAGGCCTCGAAGGCGGCGATGGCCTGGGGCGTGCCCAGATCGCCATGCACCGGCGACAGGAACGCCTGCGAGCCCCGGGTGACGCAGATCGTGTTCTTGAGGAAGGCCCCGACCGCGAGGACGGAGGGAATGGGGTGGGGAAGGGGGATGCCGTGCATCAGCCGCCCAGACTCGCCTTCGCCTTGGCCAGCTTGTCCTCCAGCGCCGCGATGCGGGCCTTGACGGCGCGGCGGCGGCCCTCCTCGATCCAGGCCAGCCACTCGTCCATGCCCTCGCCGGTGCGGGCGGAGAGCCGGAGCACGACGATGTCCGGGTTCACCCGCCGTGCGTACTCGACGCATTTGTCGACGTCGAAGTCCAGATGCGGCAGGAGGTCGGTCTTGTTGAGGATCATCATGCCGGCGGCATGGAACATGTCGGGGTATTTGAGCGGTTTGTCCTCGCCCTCGGTGACCGACAGGATCGCCACCTTGTAGGCCTCGCCCAGGTCGAAGGCTGCGGGGCAGACCAGGTTGCCGACATTCTCGATGAACAGCACCGAATCATCGGCCGGACCCAGGCGCTGCAGCGCGGTTTCCACCATGTGGGCGTCGAGGTGGCAGCCCTTGCCGGTGTTGACCTGAAGCGCGGGGGCGCCGGTCTCGCGGATGCGGTCGGCGTCATTGCTGGTCTGCTGGTCGCCCTCGATGACGGCGCAGGGGAACTTGGGCATCAACTCGCGCACGGTGCGGCACAAGAGGGTGGTCTTGCCCGAGCCGGGGCTGGAGACCAGGTTCAGCGCGAAGATGCCGCGCTCGGCCAGCCAGGCGCGGTTGGACGCCGCATGGTCGTTGTTGTGGCCCAGGATGTCCTGCTCGATCTGCAGGATGCGGGTCTGGGTGAGCCCCGGCACGTGGACCCCGGCGATGCCGGTGCCGAAATGGACGTCGTCGCCGTGGTGATGGTGGTGCCCATGCCCATGCCCATGCCCATGCCCATGATGATGGTCATGGTCGTGATCGTGGGGGTGAGGGTGGTCGTGGGTGTGTTCCACCTTGGAGTCGCCGCAGCCGCACACCGTGCACATCACTCCACCTCCAGTTCCTTGATCCGCATCTCCTCGCCCGCGGTGACGGTCAGCTTGAAGCCGCCGCATCTGGGGCAGGGATCGTAACGCTTGCCGATCGCCACCGGTTCCGAGCAGTCCAGGCACCAGGCCTGGCCAGGAACGCGGACGATCTCCATCACCGCGCCGGCCGTCACCGGCGAACCGCTGGCCACCGCCTGCCAGCAGAACAGCATGCTGTCCGGGTCGACGTGGGAAAGCTCGCCGATTTCCAGCCACACCGTCTTGACCTTGGCGAAGCCGTGGGCCACCGCCTGCTCTTCCAGGATGCGGGCCACGCCCTCGGTCAGCGACATCTCGTGCATGGTCTACTCCACCGCCACCGAGCAGGCGACGCAGGGGTCGAGCGCGTGGACCAGCAGCCGCGCGCGGCGCTCCAGGTCGTCGCCGGCGGCCGCCCCCATCAGGCCGGCGGCCAGGGGGCCGGCGGGGTGGAAGTTCCACTCGGTCGGCGCCAGGATGCGGTAACTCTTCACCCGCCCGTCCTCCAGTTCGACCCGGTGGGCCAGCAGGCCGCGCGCCGCCTCCACCAGGCCGAGGCCGGTCCCCGCCCCATCGCTGGGCCGGGGTGACGGCTCCTCGGGCAAATCCTGCACCAACAGCTCCAGTTCGCGCAACGCCGCTGCCAGGTCCACCAGCCGCGCCGCCATGCGCGGAAGGATGCCGGTGCCGTGCTCGGCCATCAGCGCCGCCACCAGCGGATGGTGGCGATGGCGGGCCAGCGGGCCGGTTTCGTAGACCTTGCCGCCGCAGTCGGGGGCTGCGGCGTAGCGGCCGTCGACGTCGTCGGCCATTCGCTCGGCCAGGTCGACCGGCCCGGTGGCGGGCATGGGGATGAACGGGCCGGCGCCGAAGCCGGCCAGACCTTCGTCCACAATGCCCCGCAGCAGGCGGGCGGCGGGGGTGCCGCCGCGCGCCAGCCAGGCCGAGAACGGCTCGGCGCCGGCCAGGACTGCGCCGGGAGCCGCGCCCAGCACCTCGGCCATGATCTCGCTCGCCCTTGCCACGGCCTGGGCCGGGGTCGAGCGGATGGCGGCCATGGCGACGCGCAGGGACTTCCCGGGGGTCAAGTCGGCGGGCTCGCCGGCCAGGGCGGCCCAATCGCGGATGACGGCCAAACCGTGCTCGGCCACCGTCTCGGCAAGGACGTCGACCCGGCGCAGGGTAAGTTGGCCCGGCGACGGCACCTGGCTCCGCGCCGCCTCGACCGCATCGGCGCAGGCGGCGCGCTGGGCGGCGCCGCACAGGGAGAACACGCTGGGCAGCAGCGCCGTCACCTCCTCGGGCCGGCGCCCCGAGAACACACGCGCCGCCTGGACAATGCGGGTCGAGGCGACCGACACCCCGGCCACCCGGCCGTGGGCGGTGCGCAAGCCTATGTCGATGCGCGCCTCGGGAAACATGTCAGGCGAGACCGTTCTCCAGGACCTCGGCCAGGTAGTCCAGTGCAGCCAGGGCTGCGTCCTCGGGCACCTTCTCGGCGGCGAAGGTGCCGCCGGCGCCCAGGATCACGTAGTCGCCCACCGCAACCTCGTCGGCCAGCAGCATCAGGCTGCACTGGCGCGTCTGGCCGAAGGCCTCGACGGTGGCGATGCCGTCGGCGATGGCGACGATCTTCGAGGGGACCGCCATGCACATGCGGTCAGGCCGCCTGCCGCGGCCGCAAGGCGACGCCGAAGGCCGCCAGTTCGGTTACCAGCGTGTCGACCACCTTCGGCAACACGGCGGCTACCTGGGGGGTCAGCTCCATGGAGGTCTCGAACGAGGCCGGCTGGACCCCGATCAGCACCACGCGCTTGGGCGAGATGCCGTGGAAGCAGCAGGCGGCCAGCACGTCCGACAGCCCCACCTGGTGCGGCGAGATCTTGGTCTTGAACCAGGCGTTGATCTCGTCGTCGGCCATCCGGGTGATGGTGCCCGGGGCCTTGTCCTTGGAGCGCATGCAGTCGGCGATCAGCAACAGGTCGGCCTCGGCGATGCGGTCCAGGCAGTCCATGCCCGAGGTGCCGCCGTCGATGACCTCGACCTCGTCGGGGATCTGGAAGCGTCGGGACAGGTCGGTGACCGCGTGAACCCCCACGCCCTCATCGGACATCAGGATGTTGCCGACGCCCAGAACCACGATACGCATGCCATACTCCAGGATATTGTCCGTCATGGCCGGGCTTGACCCGGCCATCCACGAACCATGGTGCCGCACCATGGACCCCCGGGACAAGCCCGGGGGTGACGATGGTGTGGATTGCTACAGCGCCTTCACGCTCACCGCGCTGCCGGCCTCCTCGTCGACCACGTGCACGGCGCAGGCCAGGCAGGGGTCGAAGGAGTGGACGGTGCGCAGGACTTCCAGCGGCTGCTCGGCGTCGGCGATGGGATTGTCCATCAGCGAGGCCTCGTAGGGGCCGATCACGTCGGTCTCGTCACGCGGGCCGGCGTTCCAGGTGCTGGGCACCACGCACTGGTAGTTGGCGATCTTGCCGTCCTTGATGACCGTCCAGTGCGACAAGAGGCCGCGCGGCGCCTCGTGCATGCCGAAGCCCATGACCTCGCCCTTGGGGAAGGTCGGCTTGTTGAAGGTGGTGGTGTCACCCTTGCCGATGTTGTCGATGAGCATCTGCCAGCTCTGCTGCAGAACGTCCTGCATGACGCCGCAGCGGATGGCGCGGGCGGCATGGCGGCCGATGGTGGAGTGCAGGATCTCGGGCCCCACCTTCGAGCCGAGCAGGCTGGAAACGGTGTCCAGCATGGTGGTGGCGTAGCCGATGGTCGGCTGGTGGCCGGCCGCCAGGCCGCACAGCACGTTGGCCAGCGGTCCCACCTGGGCACGCTTGCCGTAGAAGGTCGGGGCCTTGAGCCACGAATACTTCCCGTCGTCCTCGAAGTCGGTGTAATGCGGCGTGGTCTCGCCCTGGTAGGGGTGCAGCGGGCCCGGCTTGGAATAGGTGTACCAGGCGTGCTTGACCGATTCCTCGACGCCGTCGCGCAGGTAGGCGTCGCCGAACTGGGTGAAGGGCTTGTACTGCTTCAGGTCGCCGTCCGGCACATGGCCGCCGGGAACCAGGAACTGGGTGCCCTTGCTGTCGGTGGGGAAGTCGGGGGTCGAGATGTAGTTGGTGACGCCGGCACCGTACTTGGTCCAGTCGGCGTAGAACGCGCCGATGGCGCCGACGTCGGGCAGGTAGACCTTGCGGATGAAGTCGCCCAGCGCGTCCATGTGCTCCTTGACCGCCAGAAGGCGCTCGATGGTCAGGTTGGACTGGCTGTTGGTGTCGATGGGATTGGCGACGCCGCCGACGGCCAGGTTCTGGATGTGCGGCGACTTCGAGCCCAGGATGGTGACGATCTTGTTGGCGTGGCGCTGGGCCTCCAGCGCCTGGAGGTAGTGGGCGACCGCCAGCAGGTTGACCTCGGGGCTGAGCTTCATGGCCGGGTGGCCCCAGTAGCCGTTGGCGAACGGCCCCAGTTGGCCCGAGGTCACGAAGGTCTTCAGCTTCTCCTGGGTCTGGCGCATGACGTGCTTGGAGTTCATCGGCCAGTCGGACAGCGATTCGGCCAGGGCCGAGGCCTTGTCCGGGTCGGCCTTGAGCGCCGAGGTCACGTCCACCCAGTCCAGCGCCGACAGGTGGTAGAAGTGCACGATGTGATCGTGGATGGCATGGGCCGAGGCGATCATGTTGCGGATGAACTGGGCGTTCACCGGCACTTCCAGGTTCAGGGCGTTCTCGACCGCGCGCACCGAGGTGATGGCATGCACGGTGGTGCAGACGCCGCAGATGCGCTGGGTGATGGCCCAGGCGTCACGCGGGTCGCGGCCCAGCAGGATCAGTTCGACGCCGCGCCACATCTGGCCCGACGACCACGCCTTCTTGACCTTGCCGCCGTCGACCTCGACGTCGATGCGCAGGTGCCCCTCGATACGGGTGATGGGGTCGATGGTGATTCTCTTGGACACTGTTCAGACTCCTCGAAATCAGCGGCCGTGCGCGGTGGACTGGGCCGGAAGGACGGGGAAGAAGCGGACGAACACGATGTAGGCCAGGATCTCGATGGCGATGATGCCGACCGTGACCATGACCTCGGGCACCGACGGGAAGTAGTTCCAGCCCGGCCCGGTGTCGTAGGCGACCAGGAAGGCGTCGATGCGGTACAGCGCGCCCGCGAACATCATGGTGAAGGCGGCGACGAACAGCTTGGACAGCCGCTTGCGGTTTTCCGGCTTGGACAGGATCACCACCGGGGTGACGAACAGCGCCGTCTCGATCAGGAACATCACGCTCTTGGCGCCCGAGGTGAACACCTCGGCGATGGCGCCCCGGACGATCAGGTCGCCGAAGCGCAGGATCAGGAAGGCGGCGATGACGCCCATCAGGATCTTGCCCACCTTGGCCAGGATCGGCAGCTCGGGCGAGATGTCGCGCTTGAAGCCGGCCGACGCCCAGGTGGCCTCGAAGATGACGATCGAGAAGCCGAACCCCACCGCCGACAGCAGGAACAGCAGCGGCAGCAGGACCGTCTGCCACAGGGCGTGGATCTGGTAGCCGTAGACCACCAGCAGCGAGCCCAGCGAGCTTTGGTGCATGGTCGGCAGCAGCACGCCCAGGCCGATGAAGAACGGCATCGCCTTGTTCAGCTTGCGCTTGGCGTCCTTCATGCCCCACTTCTCGAAGAAGGCGGGGGTGAACTCGATCCACATGACCATGATGTAGATCGAGATGCACATGGCGACCTCGAACATCACCGAGTCGGGGTGGAAATAGGCCGGCGACAGGATGTGCCAGAAGTTCCACCAGCGGCCCAGGTCGATGATCACCGAGGCGCCGCCCAGGCTGTAGCCGAACAGCGACGCGGTCAGCGCCGGGCGGACCAATGGGTGGTACTCGCCCTTGTTGAGGATGTAGGTGACCAGCGCCATGACGTAGCCGCCGCAGGCGAAGCCGGTGGCGATGACCACGTCCCAGACCACCCAGATGCCCCAGGGGTAGCCGTTGTTCATGTTGGCGACCGAGCCCAGGCCGAACACGAAGCGCTTGAGGATGAAGTACACGCCGATCATCGCGACGATGGCCAGGATGGTGGTCACCGGGGTGATGAGCGGCCCGCCCAGGGGGGCCGGCTTGTGGTGGCCGTGCGTGTCGGCAGCGGCGATCTTGCTATGGGTTCCCATGGCGCCTCACTCCTCGTCGTCGTGGCCCTGGGAGCCGCGGTAGGCCGCGTACACCAGGCCGCCCAGCACCACCGCCGGCGCGGCCAGGTAGCCGTAGAGCGTGTGCTGGAGGGTTTCCGAGACCGAGCTGTAGGAGCGCTCGGGAAGCTCCGTCGGCAGGCCCAGCTTGTCGAAGGCGACGCCCGACAGGTAACGCACCTGGGTGCCGCCCACTTCCTTCTGGCCGTAGACGTGGTCCACGTATCGGGGCGCCGCCTTCTCGTGGACGTCGCCCGAATCCACCGTGCGGCGGGGGAAGGCATGCATCTCGCCGGGCTTCATGGCCTTGCGCCGGGCGATCTCCTCGTCCAGCGCCTTGTAGGTGCCGAACAGGGTGGCGCCTGTGGGGCAGACCTGGGCGCAGGCGGGGATCTTGCCCTCGGCGATCAGGTGCTTGCACAGTTGGCACTTGGCGATTTCGGGGGTGGCGGTGTCGTACTGGAACTGCGGCACGCCGAACGGGCAGGCGGCGACGCAATAGCGGCAGCCGATGCAGGCGTCCTTGTCGTACTCGACGATGCCCAGCGGCCCGTCCTTGGTCATGGCGTTGACCGGGCAGGCCGACACGCAGGAGGGATCGGCGCAGTGCAGGCACTGGCGCTTCAGATGGGCGAAGCCGTTCTCCGCCTGATCCTTATGCTCCATGGTGCCGTGCTGGTAGACCTTGATGACGGTGTAGGTCTTGCCCGACAGCTCCAGTGGCGTGTCCCACAGGCCCTCGCCCACGGTGTCCTCCAGCGGCAGGCCGTTGGCCTCCTTGCAGCCGGACATGCAGGCCTTGCAGCCGATGCACAGGGTGGAGTCGTAGAGGAGGCCGACGGCGTTCTCCGGAACCGGAAGATTGCCGCGCGCCTCCGCCGGCGTGGGCGCCAGCGTGGCGCACGCGGCCACCGCCGCCGTGCCGCCCGCCGCTCCCCGCAGGAAGTCGCGTCGATTGATGGTCATCGGCCTTTACTCCTGCCCTTCCTCGGACTTACCGAGGTTCTTGGCCATCACCGCCCCGGCGCCGACGGCGGCGCCGACAAGGCCGGCCACGGTGGCGACGGCACCGATGGTGGCGCCGCTGCCCTGCTCCTCGACGATGCGGGGATAGCCGACCGGCGGACGCTGGTTCTGCAACTCGGCCAGGGCGTGGATGGGCTTGGCGAAGCCGATGCCCTTCTCGGTGCAGCCGATGCAGGGATGGCCGGTGCCCACCGGCCACGAGCCGGTGCCGACGTCGTTGAACAGGATGGACGGGCAGTTGGCGTAGGTCTCGGGACCCTTGCAGCCCAGCTTGTAGAGGCAATAGCCCTTCTTGTGGCCCTCGTCGCCGAATTCCAGGGCGAAGCGGCCGGCATCGAAATGAGCTCGACGCTCGCAGTTCTCGTGGATCAGGCGGCCATAGGCGAACAACGGCCGGCCTTCCTTGTCCAGCGCCGGGAGGGTGCCAAAGGTCAGGAAATGGACCACGGTGGAGAGGAAGTTGTAGGGGTTCGGCGGGCAGCCGGGGATGGTGACCACGTCATTGCGGCCCAGGGCCTCGCGGACGCCGGCGGCGCCGGTGGGGTTGGGCGGGGTCGACGGCATGCCGCCCCACGATGCGCACGAGCCGATGGCGACGATGGCGGCGGCGTGCTGGGCGCATTCACGGGTCAGCTCGAGGCTGGTCTTGCCGCCAATCTTGCAGTAGATGCCGCCGTCCTTGGTGGGGATGGCGCCCTCGACCACCAGCAGGTACTTGCCCTTGTTCTTCTCCATGGCCGCCAGGCGGGCGGCCTCGGCCTGGTGGCCGGCGGCGGCGAACAGGGTCTCGTGGTAGTCCAGCGAGACGATGTCGAGGATCAGCTTCTCCAGGGTTGGGTGCTCCGAGCGCAGCAGCGACTCGGTGCAGCCGGTGCATTCCTGGTGGTGCAGCCAGATGACCGAGGGTCGTTCCTTCTTGCTGATCGCCTCGGCGATCTGCGCGTCGGCGCCCTTGGGCAGGCCCATGGTGGCGGCCATGGCGGCGCAGAACTTCATGAAGTCGCGGCGCGAAAGGCCGAAACGGCTCTCCACGTCGGTCTCGAATTTGTTGGCGCTGTCGTCGTACATCGGAATCCCCACCTCTCCAGGGCTCGTTTCTGGGCGGCGAATTCCGGGAGACAGGGCCGGGGAGGCGGCAGTGGCCGTCGCCCTGGGAAACCGAACATCCTCCCGGAATTCTTCTTATCCATTTTCTGGGAGGTTTACCCCGCAAGGACCGTGCCAGTCCGAACGGGTAGGTGCAGTGCAGCATAGGGTGGGGACCCGAGGGCAGGATTCCATGCCGTTCGGGCGAAATCTGGAATTCATGCAAAAAGGATCCGTCTTTCCCAAGTGGAAAGCGGATGACCAGTCATGGAAAGAGTTCAGCCGGTCAGAAGATCAGGTCGAAGATGCCGAACACCACCAGCAGACCGATCAGGAAGATGATGCCGACCACCCAGCCAAGGATCTTCAGCACGGCGCGTCTCCGTTCAAGAGGGTCTCGCCGTGGTCAACAGGCGGTGGCGGCGGCGGTTCACGCCAGGCGCGCCCACAACGCCTCGGCGGCGGGAGACTGGCGGGCGCGGGGGCGCGTCAGACGGATGGCGACGGGGACCTCCCAATCGCTGCCGCCCGCGCGGACCAGCCGGCCCGACCGCAGGTCCTCGGCGGCCAGCGATGCCGGCAGCCAGGCGACGCCCCGGCCGGCGCGGGCCATCTAGCGCAGCACGGTGGCCAGATGCGAGGTGAACACGGTTTCCACCTCGGGAGCCAGTCCGCGTGCCGCCAGTCCGGCGGCGAGAATCCGGCCGGTGCCGGAATCCTCGTCATAGGCCAGCAGCGGGACCCGCCCGTCGCCGCCCAGTCCGGCGACGCCGGCGGCCGCCACCGGGACCAGGGCGTCGGCACCCACGTCCTTGGACAGGTGGCGGGCCGGGTCCAACCGGGCCGGGGCGGCGTCGTGGTGATGGGCCAGCAGGAACTGCGCCTGGCCGCGCGCCATGATCTCCTCGCAGGCGCGCATGCTGTCCGAGATCAGCCGCACCGGACCCACCGCCGCCCGCGCCTCCAACCCGCTCAACCAGGCCGGGAAGAAGGTCAGCGACAGCGCGTGGGTGGCGGCGACGGTCAGGGTCCCCTCGGCGGCGCGGGCGGCGGCGCGGGCGTCGTCGCGGCCGAGCGCAAGCTGGCGGGCCACCTCCTCGGCGGCGGGCAGGAAGCGGCGGCCGGCCTCGGTGGGGCGCACCGGTGCCGCCCCACGGTCGAACAGCGGCACCCCCACCCAGTCCTCCAGCGCCCGGATCCGGCGCGAGAAGGCGGGTTGGGTCAGGTTGCGCGCCTCGGCGGCGCGCGAGAAGTTGCCGTGCCGCGCCAGCGCCAGGAAGTCGTCGATCCAGCCCAGTTCCATCGTCCATGCCCGTGCGGTATCGCCCGATAGCAAAGTGGCATTGGCGGGACGGGGCGGTCCATCCCTATCGTGGGCGCGACCAACCCACCGGAGCCCGTCATGCGCATCGTCGACATCCGCGAGAAGACCTTTTCCATCGCTTCCGACATCGCCAACGCCTACATCGATTTCTCGAAGATGACCTGCTCGGTGGTCGCGGTGGTCACCGACGTGGTGCGTGACGGCCGTCCGGTGGTCGGCTACGGCTTCAACTCCAACGGCCGCTATGCCGCCGGCGGGCTGCTGCGCGAGCGTTTCCTGCCGCGCCTGCGCGAGGCCGATCCGCGTTCGCTGGTCGACGACGCGGGCGACAACCTCGACCCCTTCCGCATCTGGTCGACCATGATGACCAACGAGAAGCCGGGCGGCCACGGCGAACGCTCGGTGGCGGTGGGCACCGTCGACATGGCGGTGTGGGACGCGGTGGCCAAGATCGCCGGGGTGCCGCTGTGGAAGCTGCTGGCCGACCGCTACCGGGGCGGCGTCGCCGACGACAAGGTGTGGGTCTACGCCGCCGGCGGCTACTACTATCCCGGCAAGGACCTGGGCGCGTTGCGGGACGAGATGAAGAGCTACCGTGATCGCGGCTACACCGTGGTCAAGATGAAGGTCGGCGGCGCGCCGCTCGCGCATGACCTCGACCGCATCGAGGCGGTGATCGACGTGGTCGGCTCGGGCGCCAACCTGGCGGTGGACGTCAACGGCCGCTTCGACCTGGAGACCGCCATCCGCGTCGGCGAGGCGCTCAAGCCCTATGGCCTGTACTGGTACGAGGAGGTGGGCGATCCGCTGGACTACGCGCTCCAGGCCGAGCTGGCCCGCCATTACGAGTTGCCCATGGCCACCGGCGAGAACCTGTTCTCGCACCAGGACGCCCGCAATCTCATCCGCTTCGGCGGCATGCGTCCCGATCGCGACTGGCTGCAATTCGACTGCGCCCTGTCCTACGGGTTGGTGGAGTATCTGCGCACCCTGGACATGCTGGACGCCCACGGCTGGTCGCCGCGACGGGTGGTGCCCCATGGCGGCCACCAGATGTCGCTCAACATCGCCGCCGGCCTGCATCTGGGCGGCAACGAAAGCTATCCCGACGTCTTCAAGCCCTTCTGCGGCTTCGCCGACGGCATCGCGGTCGAGGACGGCCATGTCCGGCTGCCGCAGGTCCCCGGCATCGGCTTCGAGACCAAGGCGGAGCTGTTCAAGGTGATGCGGTCGGTGCTGGACTGACGCCGCCGCCGGCCCCATGTCGGAGGGGATCAGCAGAGGAGATCCCGTCATGATGCCGAAGGTCGGCGACCGCGTGATCGTGCAAGTGCCCAATGACGACGAGGTGGAGACCCGCGTCGAGGCGGTGACCGGCGACCAGGTGGAGATTGCCTGGCCGACCCCCAGCGATCGCTGGGTGGCCAGCCGGGGCATGATGAGCCGCAACGATGACGGCAGTTGGAACGCGATGATTCCGGTGCGCTCCGACGACGTCCATCCGGCGCGCCGCTAGAGGGGCCGTCCCTCTCGCCGGGCGGCGGTCATCCGGTTGGGCGGCTTGGCGACGCGTCCGCACCTCCCAACTGCATGCTCCATCGCAAGCCGCACGAGGGTGGGCTCATGAAACCGCGAATCCTCATCGCCGTCGCGCTGGTCGCCGTTGCGCTGGCGGCCGCGCCCATGGCGGCGCTGGCCGAGGTGCCGGTGGTCACCGGCAAGGAGTGGATGGCGTCATCGCCGAACGAGAAGCAGGCCTAATGGCCGGCATGGAACGCCACATCATGCGCGCCAATGCCGGCTCCGGCACGCGGGCCAGTCTGGTGCCGACGCTGGCCGCCGGGCTGCAAGGGGTGAGCGTTCCCCAGGTCATCCAGTACGTGGATGCGTACTACCAGGCCAATCCCGGCCAGACCGGGCGGGCGGGGGTCGACGTCATCTACCGCGACATGGCCGCGCCCAACGCGGCACGACTGCGTTAGGAGGAAGGCAATGAAGGTTTCCACGATCGTGGTGCTGGTGGCGGCGGCCGGCCTGCTGGCAGGCTGCGCCCGGGGCGGCGGCGGCATCGAGCGCGAGACCGCCATCGGCACCGGCCTGGGCGCGGCCGCCGGCGCCGGCATCGGTGAACTTGTCACCGATGATCCGATCTTCGGCGCGGTGGCCGGTGGCGCCATCGGTGCCTTGGCGTCCAATCTCTACGGCCAGGGTGACCAGCCCCAGCAGGGGATGTTCTGATGCCGCGGCTGCTCGTGGTCCTGGCGGCGACGATGGCGGTCACGGGGTGCGTCCGCGTCGACGGGGGTGACCCGGACCTGGCGCCGCCGCCTGAGCCCTGGGTTTCCGCGCTGGGACCGTGGAGCGGCGATCGCCTGCGCGACGACGACGCGCCCGGCGAGCTTTACAAGGACGAGGACATCCGCGACGACGACGTAGGAGTGCTGGACTACTACCGCATTCCGCCCGGACTGTAGGGCGGGCCGGCGGCCCGCCCCCGCGTCCCTCACTGCACGTTGCGCGGCTTGCCGGAGTGGTGCGACACGCCCTCCAGCGCCTGCTCGGCCGCGCGGTCGTCGTGGGCGCGCTCGGTGATGTCGCCCAGCGACAGCACGCCGACCAGCCGCTTGTCGTGGTTGAGGATCGCCAGCCGGCGAATCTGCTTTTCCGCCATCAGGCGGGCGGCGTCCGAGATGTCCTGGTCGTCGAAGCAGTAGACGATGTGCTGGGACATGGCGTCGCGGACCTTGGTGGCGCTGGGGTCCTTGCCCTCGCAGACCGCGCGCACGGTGATGTCGCGGTCGGTCAGCGAGCCGACCAGACGGTCGTTCTCGCCTACCGGCAGGAAGCCGGTGTCCTTCTCGCGCATGATCCTCGCGGCTTCCTGCAGGCTCATCTCGGGGCTGGCGATGGTGACGTCGCCGCTCATGCATTCCCGGATTTGCATCCTTGCCTCCTTTCGTGACCCGACATCAGGCCAACGCCCGGCCCCAGTCGGCGGTTCCAGCCGAGCCGGCGCCGCATCCATGGATGTCCATAGATATCCAGCATGGTAACCATAGAAAAATGTAATTTCCCCCGCGGCAGTGCGCCGTATATGGTCCCCGCATTGCCAACGGCCTTCCTGACCCCTCTCGGCGCCGCCCCTCGCGGCGCCTAATTTTTTGCGTCATGGCGGTATTTTTGATAGATTTATATCTATCACCCGCCTTCTGGGGATAGAGGATGCGCCACGCCACCTTCCGCCAGCTTCGCGTCTTCGACGCCATAGTGCGCAACGGCAGTTTCAGCCGGGCGGCGGAAGAGATGCATCTCAGCCAGCCGACCCTCTCGGTGCAGATCCGCAAGATCTCGGACTCCATCGGCCATGCCCTTTTCGAGCAGATCGGCAAGCGCATCTTCCTCACCGACGCCGGCCGCGCGCTGCACGTGCTCAGCCGCGAGGTGTTCGAGAGCGTCGATCGCTTCGAGATGACCATGGCCGACCTCAAGGGGCTGAAGACCGGCCGGCTGCGCATGGCGGCGCTGACCTCGGCCGAGTATTTCCTGCCGCGCCTCTTGGGGCCGTTCTGCAACGCTCATCCGGGTATCGACCTGGCGCTGGAGGTGGTCAACCGCGAGCGGGCGCTGGAGCGGCTGCGGGCCAATCTCGACGACTTCTACGTCTTCGGGGCACCGCCGTCCGAGCTGGACGTGGTGGCGCTGCCGTTCATGGAGAACCCGTTGGTGGTGGTGGCGCCGGCCGACCATCCGCTGGCCTCGCAACGGGCCATCGACCCCACCCGGCTGGCGGCCGAGCCCATGCTGGCGCGTGAGCCCGGCTCCGGAACCCGGCAGGCGGCAGAGCGCTTCTTCGCGGCGCGCGGCTTCCAGCCCCGGGTCCGCATGGAGCTGGGCAGCAACGAGGCCATCAAGCAGGCGGTGCTGGGTGGCATGGGGCTGGCGGTGCTGTCGCGCCACGCCGTCCACGGCTTCGCCGGCGTCGTCGAACTGGACGTAGTCGGCTTTCCCTTGCGGCGCCAATGGTATCTGGTGTGGCCGGTCGGCAAGCAGCACTCGGTGGCTGCCCGCGCACTGCTGGATCACCTCAAGGCGGGGCGGCCGGACCTGGCGTTGTAGGGCGACGCCTACCGAAGTGGGTTACCCCTTGCTCGGTCTTTCCCGGCGCGGCCGGCTCCGCCAGATGTAGGCCATGGCCGAGCCCATCAACCCCACCTTTCCGGTCGGCGAGTTGCGCGACGCCCGCCAGCTGATGGAGCTGGCCGTCGGCATGGAGGCCGCCGCCGCACGGCGCTACCGGCGGCTGGCGGCGGCCATGGAGCGGGCCGGCGACACCGAGCTGGCGACCCTGTTCCACGAACTGGCCGTGCTGGAGTCCGAGCACCAGGAAGGACTGGGACGGTGGGCGGCTCGCGAGGGGCTGGTGGGCATCGAGCCGGCCGAGGTGCCGTGGCGCCTGCCCGAAACCTTCGCCGAGGAGGACGGCGAGCTGCTGACGCTGACCCCTTACAAGGCGCTGGCCGTCGCCGTGCGTAACGAGGAAAGCGCCTTCGCCTTCTTCACCTACCTCGCCGCAATCGCCCCCAACGACCATGTGCGGTCGCTGGCCGAATCCATGGCCCGCGAGGAGCTCTCGCACGTCGCCCAACTGCGCGCCATGCGCCGCAAGGCTTTCCACTCCGGCCCCCGCGACGATGCCGCTCGGCGCATCGACCGGGCGGCCGAGTCGCCCCAGGCGCTGGAGGCGGCGGCCGGTGGCCTGGAGAGCGGCTCCGAGGAGGCCTGCGACCTCGCCGCCCGCGAACTTACCTCGGCCGGCGACGAGGCCGGCGCCACCATCCTGCGCGAGGCGGCGCGCCGCGCCCGCCTGCTGGGTGGCGGGCTGGCCGGGGCCGAAAGCACCACCCTGGCCGCCGCCCGCGACGCCGGCCTGCTGGCACGCGGAACCCTGACGCGGGACGGGGTGTTGAAGCTGTGCCTGCGCGACGCCGAGGAGGTGCTGGAGTTCTATCTCGGCGTCGCCGAGCGCACCGCCGACCCCGAGGTGCTCGGCCGCGCGCAGGAACTGGCTGAATGCGCGGTCGCCCGACTGGCCATGGTGCGGTCGCTCGTCCCCCGTCCCGAGGATTGAACAATGGGAGGCCCCGATGAAGACCACCGCCACGGCGCTTTGCGCGCTGCTGCTGGCCACGCCTGCTTGGGCGCAGCAGGACGTCTTCCGCAACGAC
>JBFMHS010000437.1:0-22953 GCA_040751765.1 Pseudomonadota bacterium
TCGGTGATCACCCGCACCATGCTGGCGGCGTCGCGGGGAGAGGCGAGGAGGTCGGGCGGGGAGGGGACCGAGGGGATGCGGCCATGGCCATCGGCGCGGATGCCGTGGCAGGGGGCGCAGAAGATGGCGTAGCGGTCGGCGCCGCGCGCCAGCAGCTCCGCGTCGGCGGCCGGCTGCACCGCGAGTTCCACCGCCCGCCCCAGCGCGTCACGCGGCATCGTTCCCTCCGGGGGCACCAGGGCTCCGTGAACCTCGAAGGGCTCGATCCGCTCCTGCTCGGCCATGTCCGAGGGGCCGCAGGCGGCCAGCGCCAGGCAGGCCAGCGCCACCGCCCTCACGGCGGCACCTCCCATATCCCCTCCGCCCCCAGATCCTCCAGGAAGCGGCGGGTGGCGGCCTCGTCGAAGCGGGGGTCGTCGGCCAGGATGGCGAGGAAGAATTTGTCGTCGGTGGCAAGGTGGAAGGCCTCGAAGCGCAGCAGCGGATGGCCGCCGCCGGGCAGGCCGTTCATCACCAGCATGCCGATTGCCGCCGCCAGCACCGCCCACAGGGTGCCGACCTCGAAGGAGGGGAACAGGAAGGCCGGCCATGCCGCCAGCGGTCGGCCGCCGACGTTGATGGGATAGTCGACCACGTTGGCCCACCACTGGATGAACAGCGTCGCCGCCGCGCCGGCCACGCCGCCGAGGAAGGTCAGCCACGGCACCCTGTCCTCGGTGAAGCCCAGGTCCTCGGCCAGCCCTTCCACCGGGAACGGGGAATAGGCGTCGACACGGCTGTAGCCGTCGCGGTGGGCGGCGCGGGCGGCCTCGCGCAGCTGGTGGTGGGTGGCGAATTCGGCCAGCAGGCAGAACATCAACCCCTCCGCTCCAGCTCTTCCTTGACCTCGAAGATCGACACCATGGGCAGCCAGCGCGCGAACAGCAGGAACAGCACCACGAACACGCCGCCGGTGCCGGCGAACAGCAGCCATTCCCACAGGGTGGCGTCATAGGTGTGCCAGGCCGAGGGCAGGTAGTCGCGGTACAGGCCCGAGACGACCAGCATGTAGCGCTCGAACCACATGCCGGCGGCCACCGACAGCCCGGCCAAAAACAACACCGCCTGCGAGCGGCGCGGCCGCCGCCACCACAGCAGTTGGATGGCTCCGAAATTGAGGGTCACGGCGGTCCAGGCGCTCCAGGCGTATTCACCCCCGACGCGGTCAAGTAGAGTGCGAATCTCGTAGGAATCACCGGAATACCAGGCGTGGAAGGCGTCGGCGAGATAGGCGTAGAGAGTCAGCAGGCCGGTCGCCAGCAGCAGCCGCCCCAGGATGTCCAGGTGGCGCATGGTGATCAGCGGCGCCAGGCGGAAGGCGGTGCGCAGGCCGATCGCCAGCATGATCACCACCGCGAAGCCGGAGAACACCGCGCCCAGCACGAAATAGGGCGGGAAGATGGTGGTGTGCCAGCCGGGGATGGGGCCGCCGGCGAACAGCATGGCGACGCCGGAATGCACCGAGATGACCAGGTGGAAGGCCGCCGCCGCGATGCCCAGATAGGCCTGCCGCCAGCGGGCCCAATGCACCGCGCTGCCTCGCCAGCCCAGCGCCAGGGCGCCGTAGACCGCCTTGGCGGCCCCGGTCGAGCGGTCGCGCAGGGTGGCGAGGTCGGGGATCATCCCCACGTACCAGAAAGCCAACGACACCAGGACGTAGGACACGAAGGAGAAGAAGTCCCACGCCAGCGGGCTGCGGAACTGCGGCCAGACGCCGAAGGTCGAGGGGATGGGGAAGTTCCAATAGAAGAGTTCCGGCCGGCCCAGGTGCAGGATGGGGAACAGCCCGGCCATTGTCGCGGCGAACAGGGTCATGGCCTCGGCGAAGCGGTTCAGCGAATTCCGCCAGCCCTCGCCCATCAACAGCAGCAGCGACGAGATCAGGGTGCCGGCATGGCCGATGCCGACCCACCAAACGGTGTTGATGATCGCCAGCCCCCAGTTGACCGGAATGTTGATCCCCCACACCCCGGTGCCCAGCCAGAACAGCAGCCCGGTCGACGCCAGGAAGGCCACCACCAGCGGCACCGCCGCCGCCATCGCCAGCCACCACCGCCGCCGGATCACCGGGTTGTGGGCGACATCGGCCACCTCGGCGGTGACCATGGCGTAATCCTGACGCGGCGGCAGGATGGGGTGGCGGGCCACGGCCTAGCTCTCCCTGATGCGGGCAAGATAGGTGGTGCGCGGCCGCGTCCCGAGATGGGCCAGCATGGCGAAGTGGCGGGGATCGCCGCGCAAGGCGGCGACACGGCTTCGCGGGTCGTTGAGGTCGCCGAAGACGATGGCCCGCGACGGGCAGGCCTGGGCGCAGGCGGTGGTGAACGACCCGTCCGCCACCGGCCGCTCCTCGGCACGGGCCTCGATCTGGGCACGGCGGATGCGCTGGACGCAGTAGGTGCATTTCTCCATCACCCCGTTGGCGCGCACGGTGACGTCGGGATTGCGCAGATAGCGGTGGGTGTCGGGCTGGATGGCCGCATAGTCGAAGAAGTTGAAGCGCCGAACCTTGTAGGGGCAGTAGGACGAGCAGGTGCGGGTGCCGATGCAGCGGTTGTAGATCATCTGGTTCAACCCGTCGGGCCCGTGGACGGTGGCGTTGACCGGGCAGCCCATCTCGCACGGCGCCTTCTCGCAATGCATGCAGGGGATGGGGGCGAAATGGGTGGCGCCGTCGTCGTCGTGATAGACATCGACCCGCAGCCAATGCATCTCGCGGCCTCGCGCCACCTCGGACTTGCCGACCACCGGGATGTTGTTCTCGGCCTGGCAGGCGACCACGCAGGCGTTGCAGCCGACGCACAGATCGAGGTCGATGACCATCCCCCAGGCGAAGCGTGGGTAGTCCCAGTCGGGATACAGCGACGGCGGCTCCGCCGGCTCCGGCTGCGGTGACAACAGTTCCTCGTGACCGTGCAGGTGGCGGTGGGGTTGGGTGGTGGCGAGTTCGACATGGGCGCCGGTGCGGCGCAGCCCGGCGCCGCCCAGCACCCACGGACTGTCGGCGAGGCGCAGGCGGTAGGCGTCGTAGCCGCCCGCGCCCGGCAGCGCCACCCGCTGGCGGCCGTAGCCCAGGAACAGCGTGACGGTGTCCCCGGCCTGGCCGGGCAGGCTCCAGGCGGGGGCGGTGATGGTCCGCCCGGCGGCGGCGATCTCCACCACGTCGCCGTCGGCGATGCCCAGCCGCGCCGCGAGCATGGGCGCGATGGCGGCGACAGCGTCCCAGGTCAGCTTGGTCAGCGGCTTGGGCAGCTCCTGCAGCCAGGCGATGGGGGCGTAGCGGCCGTCCCAGACGGTGGGGTCGGGGCGGAACACCAGCTCCAGCCCGTCCGCGTCGGCAATCGGCGAGGCCAACCGGCGGGCGGAAGCCGTTACCCGCGCCACCTGGGCCTCGGTGCCGGGGACGACTCCCTCGTGCAGCACGCGGCGCCACAGCGGCTCGAAGGGCTCGCCCAGGAACGGCCGCCAGGTGTCCATGACGATCCGCCGCGCCTCGGCGCCGGACTCGCCCATCACCGCAGCCAGGATCTCGTGGCGGCGCCTGGCCCCGAACACCGGGTCGATCAGCGGCTGCACGATGGTGGCGGTGCCGTCGGGGGCGCGCAGGTCGGTCCATTCCTCCAGCGCATGGGCCAGTGGGACATGCCAGTCGCACAGCGCCGCCGTCTCATCGTCGAACAGGCCGGCGTGGATCTTCAGCGGGACGCGGACCAGGGCGGAGCGGAAATCGAGATCGGCGGGCGCGGTGTAAACCGGGTTGCCGTCCAGGATCAGCACCGCCTCGACGCTGCCGGCGGCCATGTCCTCGACCAGGGCGCGGAAGCTGTCCTCGCCGTCACGCGGCACCACCGCCACCGGCTCGGTGTGGACGACGGTGCGGCCGGTGTTGCCGACAGCCTGGTTGACGGCGTGGGCCAGCGCCAGGCTCTCGGCAGGCAGCGGCGCGCCCACCGTCAACACCCCGCGCCCGGGATTGACGCCCAGCGCCAGGGCGGCGGCCGAGGCCCAGTCTTTCTCGGCCTCGGTCAACCCGGGTCGACGGGCGCCCAGGCCAAGCTCGGCGGCGATGGCCTCCACCAGCAGCGGCAGCCGCCGGCCGGCCACGGCGAGGCGGTCCTGGGCGACGGCGCCGGTGGTGGAGAGCGTTGGCTCGGCGACCATCAACCGGGGTTGACCGTGTCGGCGCGCCTCGGCCCAGCCGCGCACGCGGCGCACCTGGTCGGGGCCCGGACCGAGCAGGTCGTCGTCCACCACCACCACGACCCGGCAGCTTTCCAGCAACAGATGGGTGTCCACCACCCGCCCGAAGGCCAGCCGCGAGGCCCGCATCATCGTCTCGCGCCCCACCGGCTCGTGGACGTGCCAGCGGGCGCCGGCCTCGGTCAACGCCGCCAGTTGACGGGCCAGGGTGGGCGAGGTGACGGTGCCCGTGAGGATGCGCAGGCCGCCGGCCGGCACCCCCATCACCACCCGGGTGAAGCCGGCCCAGTCCCCCGGCCGGATCGCCAGCGATCGCTGCGGGTCGTAGAGAATCGCGCAGGCGGCCTGGGTGAAGGCGTCGGTGGCGCCGCGCGCCCACGGGCTGTCGGGATTGCCCTCCAGCTTGGTCGGCCGCCCCATGTGGCTTTCCGCCAGCACCGGCTGGGCGTAGCCCTGGAACTCCATGGCGGTGGCGTACCAAGCCGGCACGCCGGGGGTGATCCCCTCGGGCTGGTCGGCATAGGGGATGGACAGCCGCGACGCTTCGTCGCCGCATCCCGCCAGCCCGGCGGCGGCCAGTCCCTTGAGCACTGCACGGCGCGAGACGGTTCCGTTCATGGCCTCACCGGTGGCAGGCATGGCAGTTGGTCAGCCGCCCGGCGCCGTGGATGGGCGTCTGGCGGGCACGGTGGCAGTCCAGGCAGAACAGCATGGTCCACGGGCGGTCGGGGGCGCGGGTGCGTTCCATGCCCGCCACCTGCCCGTGGCAAGAGGCGCAGGCGATGTCGGCGGCGACATGGACGGAGTGGTCGAAATAAGCGTGGTCGGGCAGCTTGGCGACCCGCACCCAGGCCAGGCGCTCCGGGACCGGACGGGTCGCCACCGGCCAGTGGCAGCCGGCGCAGGTCTCCATGTCCGGCATGCCGGCATGGGGCGCCGTCTCCACCGCCCAATGGCAGAAGCGGCAGTCGAGCGCAAGGTCGCCGGCATGGATGGCGTGGCTGAACGGGACCGGCTGCTCAGGCGGCGCGAGCGGCCGGAACACAAGCGCGAACACCGCCAGCCCGGCCACCGCCAGGGCCGCGACGCCGAGCCCCAGGATGGTGCGCGCGCGAGCCGCCATGACTGGCAGGTGGGGAGGCGGGAAGGGGGGTTCAGCGGTCTCGGAAGGCGAGCCGCCGCGCATCGGGACTAGGCGGAACCCAACCCGTCGGCGCGCCGTTGTCCTCCCAGGGAACCCAGGGAGGAGCGACAGCCATGCCCGAGACCGCCGCCGACATCCTGATCGACACCATCCACGACTGGGGCGTGGACGTGATCTTCGGCCTGCCGGGGGACGGCATCAACGGCATCATGGAGGCTTTGCGGACGCGCCAGGACAAGGTGCGCTTCATCCAGGTCCGCCACGAGGAGGCGGCCGCCTTCATGGCCTGCGGCTGGGCCAAGTTCACCGGCCGCCTGGGCTGCTGCCTCGCCACTTCGGGGCCGGGCGGCATCCACCTGCTCAACGGACTCTACGACGCCAAGATGGATGGCGCCCCGGTGCTGGCCATCACCGGCATGCACTATCACGACCTGCTGTCCACCCATGCGCAGCAGGACGTGGAACTGGACAAGCTGTTCCAAGACGTCGCGGTCTACAACGCCCGCGTCATGGGGCCCGAGCACGTGGAGAACGTGGCCGACCTGGCCTGCCGCACGGCGCTGGCGCGGCGTGGGGTGGCCCATGTCACCATGCCGGTGGACTTCCAGCACAAGCCGGTGCAGCGGAGCATGTTCTCCAAGCGCAACATCCCCGGCCACACCTCGCATGCCTGGGCACGGGCCGCCGCGCTGCCGGATGCCGGGGCGCTCCAGGCGGCCGCGCGGGTGCTCAACGACAGCTCGCGGGTGTGCATCCTGGCCGGGCGCGGGGCCATCGGCGCCGGTGACGAACTGGAGCGGCTGGCCGAAATCCTGGGCGCCCCCATCGCCAAGGCGCTGCTGGGCAAGATGACGGTGCCCGATGACAGCCCCTACACCACCGGCCCGATCGGGCTGCTGGGCTCGACGCCCAGCCAGGAGGCCATGGAGGGCTGCGACTGCCTGCTGATCGTCGGCAGCAGCTTCCCCTATATCGAGTACTACCCCAAGCCCGGCGAGGTGCGCTGCGTGCAGATCGACCTCGACCCGTCGCGCATCGGGCTGCGCCATCCGGCCGAGGTGGGGTTGGTGGGCGATGCCAAGCGGACGCTCAACGCGCTGCTGCCGCTGCTCCAACCCAAGGGCAAGAGCTTCCTGCAGCGGGCGCAGAAGGGCATGGCCGAGTGGCGCCGGCTGATGGAGGAGCGCGGCACCCGCGCCGACACCCCCATGAAGCCGCAGGTGGTGGCGTGGGAACTGGGCAAGCGGCTGCGCGACGACGCCATCTTCTGCTGCGATTCGGGCACCATCGCCACCTGGTACGCCCGCCAGATTCCCTACCGCAAGGGCCAGATGTGCATGCTGTCGGGCAACCTGGCCACCATGGCCAACGGTTTCCCCTATGCCGTGGCGGCCCAGATCGCCTTTCCCAACCGCCAGGTGGTCGCCTATGTGGGCGACGGCGGCTTCTCCATGCTGATGGCCGAGTTGGCGACCTGCGTGAAATACAAGCTGCCGCTCAAGATCGTCATCAACAAGAACAACTCCCTCGGCCAGATCAAGTGGGAGCAGATGGTGTTCCTGGGAAATCCGGAATTCGGCTGCGAGCTGGAGCCCATCGACTTCGCCATGCTGGCCCGGGCCTTCGGCGCCAAGGGCTACACCATCGACGATCCCGCCCGGTGCGGCGCCATCCTCGACCAGGCGCTGGCCGAGCCGGGGCCGGTGGTGGTGGAGGCGGTGGTCGACCCGGCCGAGGCGCCGATGCCGCCCAAGATCAAGGCCGAGCAGGCGCTGCACTTCGCCCAGGCCCTGGCCAAGGGCCAGCCCAACCGGACCCGGATCGCCCTGACGGCGCTGTCGGGACGCGTGCGCGAGATGATCTGACCATGGCGGTGATGGTGGACTCGCTGTCGGTGACGGTCTGCCGGGTGCCGACGGACGCCCCCGAATCCGACGGCACCCTGTGCTGGGAGGCGACCACGGCGGTGATCGTCCGCCTGGCTGGCGGCGGCGCCGAGGGGATCGGCTGGACCTATTCCCATGCCGCAGCCGGCGGGGTCATCGCCGAAACCCTCAGGCCGCTGGTGGAAGGCAACGATGCCTTCGCCGTCGAGGCCGCCGCCATCCGCATGGGCCAGGCCATCCGCAATCTCGGCCGACCGGGCATCGGCATGTGCGCCGTCTCGGCGGTGGACATGGCGCTGTGGGACCTCAAGGCGCGCCTGCTGGGGGTGGCGGTGGCCGACCTGCTGGGAATGGTGCGGGACGCGGTGCCGGTCTACGGCTCGGGCGGCTTCACCAGCTATTCCATGGCCCATCTGACCGAGCAGGCGGCGCACTGGGCCGATGCCGGCATCCGCATGGTCAAGATGAAGGTGGGCACCCGGCCCGCCGACGACCTGCCCCGGGTCCGCCAGGTTCGCGACGCGGTGGGCGAGGGCACCGAAATCTTCGTCGACGCCAACGGCGCCTATTCGCGCAAGCAGGCGCTGGCCATGGCCGAGCGCTTCGCCCGCGAGGGGGTGGCATGGTTCGAGGAGCCGGTCTCCTCGGACGATCTGGAGGGCTTGCGGCTGCTGCGCGACCACGGGCCGCCGGGCCTGGAGGTGGCGGCTGGAGAATACGGCCACGACGCCTCGTATTTTTGCCGCATGCTGGCGGCCGGCGCGGTCGACGTTCTCCAGGCCGACGCCACCCGCTGCGGCGGCTATACCGGCTATCTCAAGGCCGAGGCGCTGGCCCAGGCCTTCCACGTGCCGCTGTCGGCCCATACCGCGCCGGCGCTGCACGTCCACGTCTGCTGCGCCGGCCCGGCCACCCGCCACCTTGAATACTTCCACGACCACGCGCGGCTCGAATCCATGCTGTTCGACGGCGTTCCATCGCCCCGCGACGGCCGCCTGGCGCCCGACCGCTCGCGGCCCGGCAACGGGCTGACGCTGAGGGAGAGCGAGGCGGCGAAATTCGCCGCGTGATGAAAGGGGAGACATGAACCCGCCCGCCCGCGACTTTCCAGCCGAGACCGCCCGCGCCCTGGAGGCCGACCTGCGGGGGCGGGTGGAAGGCGAGGTACGGTTCGATGCCGGTTCGCGGGGGCTCTATGCCCACGATGCCTCCAACTACCGCCAGGTCCCCATCGGGGTGGTCATCCCAAAGTCGGTGGAGGACGTGATCGCCACCATGGATTCGTGCCGCCGCCACGGCGCCCCGGTGCTGTCGCGTGGCGGCGGCACCAGCCTGGCCGGGCAGTGCGTCAATGTGGCGGTGGTCATCGACTACTCGAAATACCTCAACCGGGTGCTGGCCCTGGACCCCTGGGCGCGGCTGGCGCGGGTGGAGCCCGGCTGCATCCTCGATGTGCTGCGGGGCGAGGCCGAGAAGCACCACCTGACCTTCGGACCCGATCCCGCCACCCACGACCACAACACCCTGGGCGGCATGGTCGGCAACAATTCCTGCGGCATCCACTCGGTGATGGCCGGGCGCACGGTGGACAACGTCCACCGCCTGCGGGTGCTGACCTATGACGGGCTGGAACTGGACGTCGGCCCGACCAGCGACGAGGATTACGCCGCCGTCCTGGCCCAGGGCGGCCGGCGGGCGGAAATCCACCGCCGCCTGAAGGCGCTGGCCGAGGCCCATGCCGACGAGATCCGCGCTCGGTTCCCCGACATCCCGCGCCGGGTGTCCGGCTTCTCGCTCGACCAGTTGCTGCCCGAGAACGGTTTCAATCTCGCCCGCGCGCTGGTGGGCAGCGAGGGAACCTGCGTCACCGTGCTGGAAGCCGAACTGGTCCTGGTGCCATCGCCGCCGCACCGGGCGCTGCTGGTGCTGGGCTATCCCGACGTCTACCACGCCGCCGACCATGTGGTGGAAATCCGCGAGATGGGGGTGGTCGGGCTGGAGGGCATCGACCGTCGGCTGATCGGCTACATGCGGAAGAAAGGGCTGCATGCCGGGGATGCCGAGTTGCTGCCGGGCGGCGATGGCTGGCTGCTGGCCGAGTTCGGCGGCGCCAGTCCCGAGGAGGCGGAGGACAACGCCCGCCGGGCCATGGAGCGGCTGCGCCGATCCAACCAGCCGCCGGAAATCTGCCTGTACGCCGACCGCCAGCGCCAGTCCAGGGTGTGGGAAATCCGCGAATCCGGCCTCGGCGCCACCGCCAACGTTCCCGGCGAGCCGCTGACCTGGCCCGGCTGGGAGGACGCCGCCGTCCATCCCGCCCGCCTGGGCCGCTACCTGCGCGATTTCCGGGCGCTGCTCGACCGCTACGGCTATGAATGCTCGCTCTACGGCCATTTCGGCGATGGCTGCGTCCATGTGCGGATCGATTTCGACCTGTCCAGCCGCGAGGGGGTGGAGCGGTACAAGGCCTTCACCTCCGACGCCGCCGACTTGGTGGTGTCCCATGGCGGTTCGCTGTCGGGCGAGCATGGCGACGGCCAAGCGCGGGGCGAGCTTCTGGAACGCATGTACGGGCCGCGTCTGGTCGAGGCTTTCCGTGAGTTCAAGGCCATCTGGGACCCCCAGGGGGCCATGAACCCGGGCAAGGTGGTCGATGCCTATCCCCGCGATTCAAACCTTGCCCATGGCCCCGATTTCAACCCGCCGCACCGCGAAACCGAATTCGCCTTCACCATGGACCAGGGCAGCTTCAACCGCGCCGCCATGCGGTGCGTGGGGGTCGGCAAGTGCCGGCGGCTGTCGGGAGGCGTCATGTGCCCCAGCTTCATGGCGACGCGCGAGGAGAAGCACTCGACGCGGGGGCGGGCGCGGCTGCTGTTCGAGATGGTGCATGGTGAATCGGTAGGAGACGGCCCCATCGACGACGGCTGGCGGTCGGAGCAGGTGCACGAGGCGCTCGACCTGTGCCTGGCCTGCAAGGGCTGCAAGCACGACTGCCCGGTCAACGTGGACATGGCCACCTACAAGGCGGAGTTCCACCGCCATTATTACCGTGGCCGCTTGCGCCCCCGCGAGGCCTGGAGCCTGGGGCTGATCCAGTACTGGGCGCGGGCCGCCGGCCTGGCGCCCGCCCTGGCCAACCGCGTCATCCATGCGCCGGGCGTCGACCGGTTGCTGAAATGGGCCGGCGACATCGCCCCCGCCCGCGCGCTGCCCCGCTTCAAGCCCGATTTCCGCCGCGCTTTCGGGCAGAGGGGCGTTCGGGGCGGAGGCAAGCGGGTGGTCCTGTTCCCCGACACCTTCAACGACCATTTCCACCCCGAGACCCTGTGGGCGGCGGTGGCGGTGCTGGAGCGGGCGGGATACGCCGTCGTCATCCCCGGCCGCTGGCTGTGCTGCGGGCGTCCGCTCTATGTATGGGGGTGGATCGACCGCGCCCGCGCCCAACTGGGCGCCATCCTCGACGCGCTGGAGGACGACATCAAGGCCGGCACGCCGGTGGTGGGGCTGGAGCCGGCCTGCATGGCAACGTTCAAGGACGAACTGCGGGAGCTGTTCCCCGACGACGACCGCGCCCACCGCCTCGGCCGGCAGAGCTTCATGCTGGAGGACTTCCTGCGGGCGGAAGGGGTCGCGCCGCCGCGCCTGTCGGGCCACGCGCTGGTCCAGGCCCATTGCTATCGGAAATCGGTGCTGGGCCTCGATGGGTTGGAGGGGACGCTGGCCGACATGGGGCTCGATGTGGAAGTGCTCGATTCGGGCTGCTGCGGCATGGCGGGCTCGTTCGGCTTCGAGGCCCGGCATTACGGCGTCTCGATGGCCTGCGCCGAACGGGTGCTGCTGCCGGCGGTGCGCGACGCCCCGGCTGGAACCTTCCTGATCGCGGACGGTTACTCCTGTCGGGAACAGATATTCCAGGCCACCGGCCGCGAGACGCTCCACCCCGCCGAGGTGCTGCGCCTGGCCGGCGGCGGAGGAGGCGTGACATGACCCCGATCGGACGCAAGCGCTGGGCCATCGCCGAGGGCTACATCCCCGGACGCAGCACCGGGCAGGGGCCGGCCCTGGAAAGCCACGAGGCGGTATGCATCCTCAATGCCGGCGACATCGAGGCCAATGTGGCGGTCACGGTGTTCTTCGCCGACCGCGATCCCGTCGGCCCGTTCCGCTTCACCGTTCCGGCCCGGCGCACCCATCACCTGCGCTTCAACGACTTCCACGACCCCGAACCAATCCCCCGCGACACCGACTATGCCAGCGTCATCGAATCCGACGCCCCCGTGGTGGTCCAGCATACCCGCCTGGATTCCCGGCAGGCCGAGCTGGCGCTGCTGTCCACCGTCGCCTTCGCGGCGGAATAGGAGGCGCGCCCCATGGCGCTGCCCATCGAGGACTACGCCCTGATCGGTGACACCTTCACCGCCGCCCTGGTCGGCAAGGACGGTTCGATCGACTGGCTGTGCCTGCCGCGCTTCGATTCGCCGTCCTGCTTCGCCGCGCTGCTGGGCCACCCCGAGCACGGCCGCTGGCTGCTGGCGCCGAGGAGCGGGGCGCGGCGGGTGAGGCGGGCCTACCGCGACGGCACCCTGGTGCTCGACACCACCTTCGAGACCGCCACCGGCGTGGTGACCGTGACTGATTTCATGCCGCGCTTCCCCGAGGACGACCGGGTGGACGTGCTGCGTATCGTCACCGGGGTGTCGGGCCGGGTGGAGATGGAGACCGAGCTGATCGTGCGCTTCGACTACGGCCGCCGGGTGCCGTGGGTTCGCCATCACGACGGCTCGCTGGTGGCGGTGGCCGGGCCGGACGCCGTCCATCTGTGGACGCGCCTGCCGGTCGCGGGAAACAACCGCGCCGCCCGGGCGGTCTTCGCCGTCGAGGCGGGCCAAAGCGAGGCGCTGTCCATCTGCTGGCATCCCTCGCACGTACGGCCGCCGGACGCCGTCGACGCCGGCCACGCGCTTCGCGAGACCGAGTCGTGGTGGCGGGCATGGTCGGGCCGGTGCGGCTACCAAGGGCCGCACCGCGATGCCGTGGTCCGGTCCCTGACCACGCTGAAGTCGCTGACCTACAGCCCCACCGGCGGCATCGTTGCGGCGGCGACCACCTCGCTGCCCGAGAACCTGGGCGGGGTGCGCAACTGGGACTACCGGTTCTGTTGGCTGCGCGATGCCACCTTCACCCTGTATTCGCTGATGCAGTCGGGGTACGTGGACGAGGCGCGGGCGTGGCGCGAGTGGCTGCTGCGGGCGGTCGCGGGCGAGCCCCGCCAGTTGCAGATGCTGTACGGCGTGGCCGGCGAGCACCACCTGCCCGAGGAGATCATCCCGTGGCTGCCTGGCTACGAGGGCAGCCGCCCGGTGCGCATTGGCAACGCCGCCCGCTCGCAGACGCAGCTCGACGTCTACGGCGAGCTGATGGATGCGCTGCACACCGGCCGCAAGCTCGACCTGGAGCCGGCGCGAGAGGTCTGGGACCTCCAGAAGGCCTTCCTCGACAATCTCGAGACCGCCTGGCGCCACCCCGACGAGGGGCTGTGGGAGGTGCGCGGTCCGCCGCGCCACTTCACCCATTCCAACGTGATGGCCTGGGTGGCGGTGGATCGGGCGATCAAGGACGCCGAGAGCCTGGGCTTCGACGCGCCGCTGGACCGCTGGCGAGGGCTGCGGGACGCCATCAAGGCCGATGTCTGCGCCAAGGGCTACGACCCCGGGCGCGGGTCGTTCGTGCAATACTACGGCGGCAAGAGCGTCGATGCGGCGCTGCTGATGTTGCCGATGGTCGGCTTCCTGCCGTGCCAGGACGAACGGGTTCGCGGCACAGTGGCGGCGGTGGAACGCGAGCTGATGGAAGACGGGCTGCTGCGCCGCTATACCTGCGATCCGCGGGTGGATGGTCTGCCGGGCGGCGAGGGCGCCTTCCTGGCCTGCACCTTCTGGTACGTGGACGTGCTGCTGATGATGGGGCGCCGGCGCGAGGCCGAGGACACCTTCCGCCACTTGCTGTCCCTGGCCAACGACGTCGGCCTGCTGTCCGAGGAATACGACACCAAGCACCGGCGCCTGACGGGCAACTTCCCGCAGGCGTTCTCCCACGTCTCGCTGGTCAATTCCGCCCGCAACCTGGCCATGGCCGGCGGCCCCGCCGAGGAGCGGTCCAAGGGCTAGGCTGCGGTGGGCTTGAGCAGCCGGAACACGGGCACGTCCACCTCGCGCTCGTGCTTTTCCAACGCGGCGAAAAGCTCGGCCATCGCGACCTTGCGTTCCGCGTGGCTGGCCGCGGTCAGCATGCGGAGCCGATCCACCATGCGCAGCAGCGCCCGGTGGTCCTCGCGCAGGATTTCCGCAGCTTCGGGGTCGGTCTCGGCGGCAACCTCCTCGTCGTGGAAATGCACCTTCAACCGCGCCCGCACCACGTCCGTCGCTTCGGCCAGCAGGGCGGGTTCCCGGCAGTGCAGCACCACCGCCCGCAATGCCCGCAAGGTTTCCCGCAGCCTGGCATGCTCTTCGTCGACACGTGCGTCGTGGGTCAGCCATTCCTCAGTCATCGCCCGATCCTTCATCTAAAAATCAGAAGCATTCTAAAAAATGCGGCGAGTGATGTCTCAAACGGCGGATAAAAGTTGTGTCCGGCCTGTGAACGCGGTCACCCCTTTCGGTTAATGCATGAGGCTCGTTGCAGGCACCGGCGAAGTTTGTTAGTGTTTACTCACTTTCTTTTGCCGGAGGCTCCCATGAAAGTTTCCCGCCCTGTCGCGTTGGGGGGTGTCGCCGTCGTGGCGGCGGTGGCCGTCGCCGCCGCGCTGGCGGTGTCCGGACGCTCCGACCGCGCCCAGGCCGTGACGCCGCCGCCGGCGGTGGCGGGCATCTACGGCATCGGCACCGTCGAGGCGCGCATCCAGTCCGAGATCGGTTTCGAGGTCTCCGGCACCCTGGTCGAGCTGACGGCCGACCAGGGCGACCGTGTCGCCAAGGGGCAGGTGCTGGCCCGCCTCGCCGACGGCGAGCAGCGGGCAGTGGTGGCCCAGGCCGAGGCGGCACTGGCCCAGGCCCGCGCGCGCCTGGAGCGCGCCCGCGCGGTCCGCGAGCAGAAGAAAAGCGTCGACCGGCGCCGCCAGGCGCTGGAGCGCAAGGGCACGGTGTCGGCAGAGGCCGCCGAGGACGCCCGCGCCGCCGCCGACATCGCCGCCGCTGACGTGGCGGTGGCCGTCGCCGACGTCGAGGCGTCGCGGGCGTTGCTGGAGCGCGAGCGGGAACGGCTCGCCAAATTCGCCCTGGTGGCCCCCTATGACGGCATGGTGGTCAGGCGCCAGCGCGAACTGGGCGCCGCCGTCACCGCCGGCGCGCCGGTCTTCACCGTCGTCGATCCCGCCACCGTGTGGGTGCGCGCCTATGTGGACGAGGCCCGCGCCGGCCGGATGGCGCCGGCCCAGGCGGCGAGGATAACCCTGCGCTCCATGCCCGGCCGCGACTTCCCGGGCCGCGTCGCCCGGATCGACGTCGAGGCCGACCGGGTGTCCGAGGAGCGGGTGGTGCATGTCGGCTTCGAAGCAATCCCCCAGCCCTTCCACCTTGGGGAACAGGCCGAGGTGGTGGTGGACGACGGCAAATGAACCTCGCCCTCCGCGACATCCGCCACCGCCTGGGCCGATTCGTGCTGACCTGTGTCGGCCTGGCGCTGTTGCTGGGGGTGGTGCTGTCCATGCTCGGCATCTACCGGGGCATCGTCGGCGACGCCCTGCAACTGGTGCGCCTGGTCGAGGCGGACCTGTGGGTGGTCGAGGGCGGCACCCTGGGCCCGTTCGCGGAATCGTCGCGCATCCCCAAGGACGCCCGCGAGACGGTGGCCCGGCTGGACGGCGTCGCCGCCGCCGGGGTGCTGACCTTCCAGACGGCCGAGGCCGATCACGGCGGCCGCAAGGCGCGTCTCTACGTGGTGGGATACGAGCCCGGCCGCCTGGGCGGCCCGGCCGCGCTCGCCGCCGGCCGGCCCATCGCGCGCGCCCATTACGAGATGGTGGTCGACCGCCGCGCGCGCATCCCGCTGGGGGCGAGGGTGCGACTGGGCTCGGAGGACTTCACCGTCGTCGGCCTGACCGAGGGGCGGGTGGATTCCGGCGGCAACCCGCTGGCCTTCCTGACCCTCAAGGACGCCCAGAAGCTCCAGTTCGAACTGGACGGCGCCGCCGCCCGCAACCAGGCCCTGCGCGGCCAGGCCGCCAATGCCAACCAGGTCAACGCGGTGGTCGCCCGCCTGCTGCCCGGCGCCTCGGCCGACGCGGTGGCCGAGACGGTGCGGCGCTGGAAGCATCTCGGGGCGCTGACCCAGGAGCGCCAGGAGGCGCTGCTGGTGACCTCGGTGGTCGAGCGGGCGCGCAAGCAGATCGGCCTGTTCACCGCCATCTTGCTGGTGGTGTCGGCGGTGGTCATCGCGCTGATCGTCTACACCATGACCATGGACAAGATGCGAGAGATCGCCACCCTCAAGCTGATCGGCGCCCCCGACCGCGCCATCGTCGGCCTCATCGTCCAGCAGGCGCTGGCGCTGGGCGGCATCGGCTTCGTGCTCGGGGCGGTACTGATCTACATGGCCGCCGACCACTTCCCGCGCCGCGTCATCCTGCTGCCGGCCGACGCGGCGGCGCTGGGCGCCGTGGTGGTGGTGGTGTGCGTGCTGGCCAGCCTGATGGGGGTGCGCTACGCGCTGAAGGTCGATCCCGCCCAGGCGCTGGGAGGCTGAGATGGAGGCGCTCGTCGAACTCAGGGGCGTGGCAAAGCATTACGGCGAGGGGACGACGCGCGTTGACGCCCTGCGCGGTCTCGACCTCGACATCCATGCCGGCCGGGTGGTCGGCCTGCTGGGCCCCAGCGGCTCGGGCAAGAGCACGCTCCTGAACCTTGTCGGGGCGATCGTCGAGCCCAGTTCCGGCTGGATCCGCCTCGACGGCGAGGTGGTCTACGACGGCGGATGGACCCGGCGCGACCTGCGCCGGCTGCGGCTGGAGAAGATCGGCTTCATTTTCCAGTTCCACAACCTGATCCCGTTCCTGTCGGTGTCCGAGAACATAGAGGTGGTGCTGGACCTTGCCGGCCAGAGCCGTGCCGAAGCCCGACGGCGCGCCCGCGAGTTGCTGGACTACCTGGAGGTCGGCGAGCATGCCGGGCGGCGGCCGTCGCAGCTGTCCGGCGGCCAGGCCCAGCGTGTGGCCATCGCCCGCGCGCTGGCCAACCGGCCGCGCATCATCCTGGCCGACGAGCCCACCGCCGCGCTGGATTCCGAACGTGCCGGCATCGTCATGGACCTGTTGCGCAAGGTGGCGGTGGAGCAGAGCGCGGCGGTGATCGTCGTCACACACGATGAAAAGATTTTTGACCGTTTCGACGAGATGCACGTGCTGCGCGACGGCCGCCTGGACGAGGCCGCGCCATGAGCCGCGAGCGCAAGCCGGCCGGCGAGCGCCGCGAGGAGATCATCGCCGCCGCCCTGGATCTCGCCCACGAGGTCGGCCCCGACCGCATCACCACCGAGGCCATCGCCGGTCGCATCGGCCTGACCCAGGCCGCGATCTTCCGCCATTTCCCGCGCAAGGCCGACATCTGGGCGGCGGCCATCGGCTGGCTGCGCGAGCGGCTGTCGCGCCGCTGGGCCGAGGCGCTGTCCGGCGAGGGGCGGCCGTCTGAAAAGTTGCGGACCCTGCTGGTCGGCCAGTTCCGCTTCGTCGCCGGAGTGCCGGCGCTGCCGGCGGTGCTGCTGTCGCGCGAGCTGCAGGCCGAGGGTGGCATCGTCCAGCAGGCCATCCTGGGGGTGATGGATGGCTTCCGGGTCGCCCTGGCGGGTGTGGTGCGTGACGGCCAGGAGGCCGGCGAGATCCGCCCCGGCCTCGATCCGGACCGTGCCGCCTTCGCGCTGATTGCCATGGTCCAGGGCACCGCCCTGCGCTGGGCCATGCAGGGTCGCGCCTTCGACCTTGTGGCCGAGGGCGAGGCGGTGGTCGACATCGCTCTCGACGGGCTTCTTTCGCGGTCGTGAAAGAGGCGGGCCAGTTCGGCCTATCCCGCATGTGCGAGCGCGATGACGTGAACCTTCCGGGTAGGTGCCCGTTCTCCCTTCGAGATCGATTTCCGACACTGGGAGACGCACATGCCGCAGACCGTCATCGGGTTGTTCAAGTACGACGACGCCGAGCACGCCGTGGAAGCGCTGGTCGACGAGGGCTGGGACCGGGGCGATATCGAGCTGGTGGGGTCGCGCCAGGACCAGGACAAGCGTGGACCGGGCCTGTTCAGCTGGTTCGGCGGCGACAAGTACAAGTACGAGGCCGAGTATTACTCGGATGCCATCCGCCAGGGCCAGGCGCTGGTGGCCGTGGACACCGCCGACGACCGCGCCGAAACGGCCGCCGACGTCATGACCCGTTTCCACCCCATCGAGATGCACGCCGCCAAGGACCGCGGGGGCCGGCCGGAGGGAGAGGGGCGCCAGGAGGCGACCATCCCCGTCACCGAGGAGGAGGTGAGCATCGGCAAGCGCGCCATCGAGCGGGGCGGGGTGCGCATCTATACCCGCGTCGTGGAACGGCCGGTCTCCGAGGACGTCACGTTGCATGAGGAGCGGGTGCACGTGGAGCGCGAGCCGGCGGACCGCCCCGTCACCGCCGCCGACCGGGCCTTCGAGGAACGCTCGGTCGAATTCACCGAGACCGCCGAGGAGCCCGTGGTCAGCAAGCGTGCCCGGGTGGTCGAGGAGGTGAAGGTGTCCAAGGAGGAGGAGGAACACGAGGAGCGCGTCGAGGACACCGAGCGCCGCACCGACGTCGAGGTGCAGCCGATCCCCGGCCAGCCGCGTCCCGACCGCCATCCCCGTCCGTGACGGCCATGGAAGAGCGCACCATCCCCGTCGTGGAGGAGCAGGCCGAGCCGCGGACCGCGCGCCATCCCACTGGGGTGGTGCGTGTCCGCACCCGGGTGCGGGAACGCCTTCAGCCGGTCGAGACGGTGCTGGACACCGAGACGGTGGAGGTCCTCCGGGTGCCCCAGGACCGCTTCGTCGAGGCTCCCGTGCCCGACCGGGTCGAGGGCGACACCTTGATCGTCACCGTGGTCGAGGAGGTGGCAGTGGTGGAAACCCGGCTCAGGGTGGTGGAGGAGGTTCACATCACCCGCCGCCACCAGCGCGCCGAGGTGTGCGACCAGGTGCCGCTGCGCCGCCAGGAGGTCGTTGTCGACCGCAAGCCGGCCTGAGCCTACAGGGTGGCCGGCAGGGTGAAGTGGAAGACAGCGCCCGGAGCGCTGCCGGGATCCAGCCAGATGTGTCCCCCGTGGCGCTGGACGATGCGGCGGCAGGTGGCGAGGCCGATGCCGGCGCCCGGATACTGGCCCGGCCCATGCAGCCGACGGAACACCTGGAAGATTTCGGCGGCATAGGCGGGGTCGAGGCCGATGCCGTTGTCACGCACCGTGATGCGCCAGTGGCTGTCGACGCGCTGGGCCGACACCGTGACCTCGGGGGCGACGTCGGCGCGGCGGAACTTGATGGCGTTGTCGACCAGATGACGCATCAGGTCCACCAGTTGCGGGCGGTCGCCCAACACCGTCGGCAGCGGCTCGACGGTCAGGTGGGCGCGGGCGTCCTGGATGGCGTCGCGCAGCGGCTCCAGCGCCTCGGCGGTGACCTCTCCCATGTCCACGGCGGCGAAGGGCCGGCTCGAACGGTCGGCGCGGGAATAGTCCAGCAGGCCGGCGACCTGCTGCTGCATGCGCAGGCCCGCCGCCTTGAGGAAGCCCAGGTATTCGGTGACGTCGGGGTCGTCGAGGCCGATGGCGCCGACCCGGCGCTCCAGCAGTTGGCTGAAGCTGACGACGCTGCGGACCGGCTCCTGGAGGTCGTGCGATGCCACGAAGGCGAAGCGCTCCAGCTCGCCGTTGGCCTCGGTCAGCTTTTCCAGCGTGATTTCCAGCGCGCGCTCGGCCTGCTTGCGCTCGGTGATGTCCTCGGTGGTGACGATCACCCGCGACAGGTCGTTGCGCGCGGTGGGCGGCACGAACCATCGGACCAGCACTTGGCGCACGTCGCCGTCCAGGGTGCGCACCTCGCTTTCCAGCACCAGCTCGCTCTCCCCGTGCCAGATCGCCAGCAGCTGCCGCCGGAAGGCGTCGAAGGATGCCGGGGTGAAGATCGTCGGCAGCCGGCCCAGCAGCTCCTCGCGGTCGCGGGCGCGATGCAGCGTCACCGCCGTGTCGTTGAGGTCGAGGATGCGCACCCGGCCGGCCAGCTCGCGCACCAGGTCGGGGGTGGCGGCCAGGTGGGCGGCGCCGTCCTCGATCTCACCGCGCAGCGACAGAATCTGGGCGCGCACGGCCGAGAAATCCTCTTCCCACAGGGCGATGGGGAAGCTGGTGAATAGTTCGCGGTACCGGGATTCGCGGTCCTGGACCGCGGCATAGGATGTTTCCAGCCGCGCCCGCATCTCGTTGAAGGCGGTCACCAGCTCGGTAAGTTCGTCGCCGCGTCCCCGATCCCGCTCCACCATCGGGGTCACCCCGCCCGGGCCTTCCTCGCCCAGGCGGCGGGCATGGTGGGCCACCGCGGCCAGCCGCCCGGTGATCTCGCGGTGGACCATCAGATAGAGAAGCGACGACAGCACCATGATCAAGGCCGCGCTGGCGCCGAACACCGACCCGCCGCGCGCGATCATGCGCTCGCGCACCCCGTCGAGGTCGGCCACCACCATCAGCTCTCCCAGCCGCACCATCCGGCCGCCGTACTCGCGTTCCAAAGTGAAGGTTCGGGTCAGCGAGCGGTCGATGGGCTGCGATCCCCGCGATGCCAGCACCTTGCCCTTGGTGTCGCGCACCTCGGCCTGGGCGATGAATTGCAGGCGGGCCATGCCGGTCACCAGCATGTCCAGCCGGTCGATGTCCTCCAGCCACACATTCTCGACCACGCTGCCGAGATAGCCGTGCTCGATGGCATCGAACTGCGATCCGACGCGAACCAGATCGCGCCGGTACTCCACCGCCAGCAACATCCCGGTGATCACCACTGCCAGGACCATCCCGGCCAGGGCCAGGCGGATCATCAGCCGGCGGGCGACGATGCTCCATCCGCTCATGGGGGCGCCTTGGGCACCAGACCGGCGAAGGCCCGGGTGGCGATGTTATCGTGGGTGCCGTCGGCCTTCATCTCGGCCAGGGTGGCGGCGACGCGAGGCACCAGGTCGGCGTGGCGTCGGTGCAGGTAGATGAACATGGGCACCCGCGCCAGCGGCGGCTCGTGGACGGTCAGCACTGCGCCGGCCTCGCGCGCCTGCCGCAGGGCCTGCCAGCGCTCGTGCAGGATGAAGTCGGTCCGCCCCGCCTTGAGCAGCGACAGCAGCTGGGCGGCATCCTTGGCCAGCGTCAGTTCGCGCACATCGGGCAGGTTGTTCTGGAAGACCTGCCAGCCGATGATGTAGGCGACCGCGTGCGGGGCCAGGGCGCCCCAGCCGGTTCCTTCCAGCCGCTTGCCCAGCGAGCAGGCGACGAAATCGTTCTCGAAGATGGGTTCGGGCACGGCGACCAGGTTGGGATACTTGGCCTCCAGCCCCTTGACTCGCGCCGCCAGGCCATCGTCGATGCCGTCCTCGGCCAATTGGATGGCGCGCGAGGCGGCCAGGTTGACCGACAGCTCGGCCGCCAGCCCCAGGCGGCGGAACAGCTCGGCCACCACCAGGTCGGTAAAGCCTGTCTTGTCCGCCTTGGTCCAGGGTTCGCGCATGCCGGTGGTCAGGCTCAACCGTCCCGGGTCAGCCGCCAGTGCGAGGCGCGGCGGCGTGAGGACGACCGGCAGCGCCGCCATCCCGGCCAGCACCTGCCGGCGCCCCATCGGCCCGATCCGGTATCTCGTCGCGCTCACGCTGACCCCCTCGGCTCCTCTCGATCGAGTATATGCCGGATGGGTGGTGCTGAACAGGCTGGGAAACGGACGAAGGCCTCGGGTTTCCCCGAGGCCTTCGATGGTGGGCGGTACTGGGATTGAACCAGTGACCCCTACGATGTCAACGTAGTGCTCTCCCGCTGAGCTAACCGCCCGTCGCGCCGCTGGGCGGCGTCGAGGGCGCCGTTATTAGCGCCTTTTTCCGACCATTGCAAGCCCTTCCGTCACGGCTTTGTCCGGGCCATGTGGAATGGGGCGCACGAGCCCGACTGACAGCGGGACCGCAACCTGCTAATACCTCTGTCCATGGACAGTCCGCTGCTTCCGATCGCCGACGAAAGCCAGATCCTGACCCTCGCCGCTCCGGCCGAGCAGACGGTGCCGCTGGTCTTCGCCTCGCCCCATTCCGGGCGGGACTATCCGGCCGATTTCGTGGCCTCGTCGCGGCTCGATCCGGCGACCCTCCGGCGCTCCGAGGACAGCTTCGTCGACGAACTCTACGCCTGCGCCGTCGGCCATGGCGCGCCGCTGCTGTCGGCGTTGTTCCCGCGCGCCTTCTGCGATCCCAACCGCGAGCCCTATGAACTGGACCCCGGCATGTTCTCGGGGGCGCTGCCCAGCCATGCCAACACCCGCAGCCCGCGGGTCGCCGCCGGCCTGGGCACCATCGCCCGGGTGGTGGCGTCGGGGGCCGAGATCTATGCCGGCAAGCTGCCGGTGGCCGAGGCCGAGCGGCGCATCTCGGCCTACTATCGGCCCTATCACGCCCGGCTGCGCCAACTGGTCGACGCGACCCGCGCCCGCTTCGGCTGGTCGCTGCTGGTGGATTGCCACTCCATGCCGTCGGTGGGCGGGCCGATGGACCGCGACATGGGGCTGTCGCGGGTCGATGTGGTGCTGGGCGACTGTTTCGGCGCCGCCTGCTCGTCGATGTTCACCCAGGTCGTCGAGGATGCGTTCCGGGGGCTCGGCTACCGGGTGGTGCGCAATACTCCGTATGCCGGCGGATTCACCACCCGCCATTACGGCCAGCCGCGCGGCGGCAGCCACGCCATCCAGATTGAGTTGAACCGCGGCCTGTACATGGACGAGGAGCGCCACGCCAAGACCGCCGGCTTCGACCGCCTGGCCGCCGACATCGATCGCGTGGTGGCGAGCCTCGCCGCCTGCGCCGCCGAACAGGCCTTCCCATGAGCGCGCCGGTCCAGCCGCCCTTGGCCGTGGTGGTGCGCGACGCTGTCGCCGCCGACATGGATCAGGTGCAGGCCATCTATTCCTTCTACGTCACCCGCACCGCCGCCTCGTTCGAGGAGGAGCCGCCAAGCGTCGATGAGATGCGCCGGCGGTTGGCCGCCACGCTGGAGCGCGGGCTGCCGTTCCTGGTCGCCGAGGAGAAGGGCGAGGTCCTGGGCTACACCTATGCCGGGCCGTTCCGCTCGCGCTCGGCCTACCGCTACACCGTCGAGGACTCCATCTACGTGGCGCCCTTCGTCACCCGGCGCGGCATCGGCGGCACCTTGTTGCAGGCGCTGATCGACCGCTGCACCGCGCTGGGCTATCGCCAGATGATCGCGGTCATCGGCGATTCCGCCAACCAGGGTTCCATCGGCCTTCACCGCTCGCTGGGCTTCCGCCAGGAGGGCGTGCTGCGCGGGGTGGGGTTGAAGTTCGGCCGCTGGGTCGACCGACTTTTGCGATCTGCCGATATTTGATGCCACGACGTATCCATCTATTATTCTGGTTGAAAAAACTACAAATCCCCCCTCT
>JBFMHS010000438.1:0-3183 GCA_040751765.1 Pseudomonadota bacterium
CGAACGCCCCGGCCAGCGGATCCCCCGAGGCGGCGGCGGCGGCCAGGGCGGCGTAGAGCAGGCCGCAGGGGATGAAACCCAGCGCCACTCCCAACAGCCAGCCCCGGATGCCGGTGGGGTTGGCGAACAGCGGCCGCGCCCAGCGGCCGACGGTGCGGCTCCACCAGCCCTCGCCGGCGTCGTCGCCGGTCCACAGTGACTTTAGGCGGGGCACCGCCATGCCGAGCAGGAACATCGCCGCCAGGGTCAGCAGCCCGGCGGCGAGGAAGCGGAAGCCGTTGCCGGCGCCGGCCAGCAGTCCGGCCGCCGCCGCTCCCACCGCGCCCAGCGCGGCATAGGTGGTGGCGCGGCCGACGTGATAGGGCACCAGCGCGGCCCCCGACAGCCGGTGCCACTCGCTCATGGCGGTGGCCGGCACCGACTCCAGCCGCGCCGCCACCTGCGACAGCACGAACGGGCCGCACATGCCGGTGCAGTGGGACAGGCCGCCGATCAGCCCGGTCAGAAACAGGCTGCCCAGCAGGCCGCCGTTGTCGACCACGGTGACGGTGCAGACCGACAGGCCGGCGGACAGGGAGGTGAGAAGGTCGTTCATGGCCGCTGAGGATAGGGCCGCGACGGGTCGGGAATCAACCCGGCGTCCACCAATCCAGGCGATCGCGCAACGCCACCACACCGCCGACCACCAATAGCGCCGGTGGGTCCAGCGGTGTCGCCTCAAGGTCGGCCACCACGCGGCCGATGGTGGTCTCCAGCACCCTCTGGTCGGGGGTGGCCGCCTTGGACACCACCGCCACCGGCTCGTCCTCGGCGCGGCCGGCGGCCAGCAGGCGCTCCACCACCTTGTCCAACTGCCTGAGCGCCATGTAGAACACGATCACCGGGGCGCCGCGCGCCAGGGCCTCCCAGTCGGCGTCGGGGACGTCGCCGTCCTGGCCGTGGCCGGTAACGAAAGCCACCGCCGAATTGACGTCGCGCGAGGTCACCGGGATGCCGGCATAGGCCAGCCCGCCGATCCCGGCCGACACCCCGGGCACCACCCGGAACGGGATGCCGGCGGCCACCAGGGCCAGCGCTTCCTCGGCGCCGCGCCCGAACACGAAGGGGTCGCCGCCCTTCAGCCGCAGCACCCGCTTGCCCTCGCGGGCCAACTCGATCAGGCGGGCGTTGATCTCGGGCTGCTTGGGGCTGGCGTGGCCGCCGCGCTTGCCCATGCCCTCGACCGGCACGCCCGGCCGGGCCAGCGCCAGGATGCGGCGGTCGACCAGCGCGTCGGTCACCACCACGTCGGCCTGGCCGAGCGCGTGGACGGCCAGCAGGGTCATCAGGCCGGGGTCTCCGGGGCCCGCGCCCACCAGCCACACGGAACCGGGCGCGAAATCGGGGAAGTCGAAGGGCAGGGTCATGGCGGCGACTATAGCCGAGGCGGCGCCGCCGCCAAAGGACCTATCTGGCCTCGTCGCGCGGCTGCCAGCGTATGGTGGCGCCCTCGGGGACCTCCGCGCACAGCTCGGACAGGATGCCGGCCGAGATGCGCATCGGCGTGGTGCCATTGACGGTGACGATGCCCTCGCGCGCCAACCGCCACGCCGCGGACACGCAGGCCTTCGACGGAACGCCCTTGGCCTCGACGCTCAGTCCGCGGTCGCCGTGGACCGCCTTGAGCTCGCCGCCGAAGGCGTGGACCGGCGGCGCCGAGCCCTGGGCGGCGGAATGGATCTGCTTGACCAGCCGTTCCTCGTCGGTGAGCCCGTCGGACGGATCGCCCGCCAGCCACCACGCCACCCCGGCCGCAGCCAGCGCCAGTGCCGCCAGTCCGGCGATCAGTCCGCCGTGGCCCTTGCGCGCCCTTGGTCCGGGATGCGCCGGGCGCGCCGGGTGATGATGGGAGGGGGCGTGTCCCCCGTGGGGTGCCGGCTTGCCGGGATGCCGGCCGTGGGCAATGGTCGCCATGGCTCAAGATCCTTTGCGCCCAACCTTATCCCCATAAGATATGCACAGGCGTAAAGAAAGCGTGAATCCTTCCGTCATCGCCGCGCTTGGCCGGCGTCGCGCGGGCGGCTAGACTCCGGCCATGCCGATCCGTCTGCTTCCCCCCACCCTGGTCAACCAGATCGCCGCCGGCGAGGTGGTCGAGCGTCCCGCCTCGGCGGTCAAGGAACTGGTGGAGAACGCGCTCGACGCCGGCGCCTCGCGCGTCGACGTGGTGTTGGCCGAGGGTGGCCAGGCGCTGATCGCGGTCACCGACGACGGCTGCGGCATGAGCGCCGACGAACTGGAGCTGGCGGTGGAGCGCCATGCCACCTCCAAGCTGGACGGCGACGACCTCGTCCATATCCGCCATCTCGGCTTCCGGGGCGAGGCGCTGCCGTCCATCGGCTCGGTGGCGCGGCTGACCATCACCTCGCGGCCGCGCGGCGCCGACAGCGCCTGGAGCCTGGCGGTGGAGGGCGGCGCCAAGGGCCGGCCGGTCCCCGCCGCCCATCCGCCCGGCACCCGCGTCGAGGTCCGCGACCTGTTCTACGCCACCCCGGCGCGGCTGAAGTTCCTCAAGGCCGCCCGCACCGAGCTGGGCCATGCGGTGGACATGCTCGAACGGCTGGCCATGGCCCACCCGCAGGTGGGCTTCACCCTGTCCGACGGTGCCCGGACCGTTCTCAATCTCCCGGCCCAACGCGGCGAGCCGCATGCCGCCCGGCTGGCCCGGCTGGCGGCGGTGATCGGCCGCGACTTCCAGGACAACGCCGTCCGCCTGGACGCCGAGCGCGAGGGGGTGCGGCTGTCGGGCTGGGCCGGATTGCCGACCTTCAACAAGGGCACCGCCGCCCACCAATACCTGTTCGTCAACGGCCGCCCGGTGAAGGACCGGCTGGTCATCGGCGCGGTCAAGGGCGCCTACCAGGACGTGCTGTCCCACGACCGCCATCCGGTGGTGGCGCTGTTCCTGGATGTGCCGCCCGATGCCATCGACGTCAACGTCCACCCGGCCAAGGCCGAGGTGCGCTTCCGCGACTCCGGCCTGGTGCGCGGGCTGATCGTGTCGGCCATCCGCCACGCCCTGGCCGGGGCCGGGCACCGCGCCAGCTCCACCGTCGGCGTCGCCGCCCTGGGCGCGCTGGGGGCCGCCGCCCGCCCCGCCGCCCCGCCCCTCGGATGGCGGCCGTCGCCAGGGCAGGTCCAGGC
>JBFMHS010000439.1:0-4333 GCA_040751765.1 Pseudomonadota bacterium
TCCTGCTCGAGGAACAGCGCAGGCTGGGCCGCTCGGGCACCTTCACCGCCCTGGTGGCCGACATCATCACCGCCTGCAAGATGGTCTCGCACGAGGTCAATCGCGGCGCGCTGGTCGGCAATCTGGGTGTCGCCGGCAGCGAGAACGTCCAGGGCGAGGAGCAGAAGAAGCTCGACGTGCTCGCCAACGACATCTTCCTGCACATGAACGCCCTGGGTGGCAACTACGCCTCCATGGCCTCCGAGGAGCTGGAGGACGTGCACGCGGTGCACGGCTCCGCCGATGGCCGCTACCTGCTGCTGTTCGATCCGCTGGACGGCTCGTCCAACATCGACGTCAACATCTCGGTCGGCTCCATCTTCTCGATCCTGCGCATGCCCGAGGGCGCCGATCCCAATTCGGCCGATCCCTTCCTGCAGCCGGGCGTCCAGCAGGTTGCCGCCGGTTACGCGCTGTACGGTTCGTCGACCATGCTGGTGCTGACCACCGGCAACGGCGTCAACGGGTTCACGCTCGACCGCGACGTCGGCATGTTCTTCCTGACGCACCCCAACATGCGCGTCACCGAGGACACCAAGGAGTTCGCCATCAACGCCTCGCGCGCGCGGTACTGGGAGCCGCCGGTGAAGCGCTATGTGGACGAGTGCCTGGCCGGCAAGGAAGGCCCGCGCGAGAAGAACTTCAACATGCGCTGGGTCGCCTCCATGGTCGCCGAGGTGCACCGCATCCTGGTGCGCGGCGGCGTGTTCATGTACCCGATGGACGTGGAAAACGCCAAGACCGGCGGCAAGCTGCGCCTGATGTACGAGGCCAATCCCATGGCCATGATCATCGAGCAGGCCGGCGGCGCCGCCACCACCGGCCGTCAGCGCATCCTCGACATCCAACCCACCGGCCTGCACCAGCGCGTGCCGGTCATCCTGGGTTCGAAGAACGAGGTCGAGCGCATCGCCGCGTACCACGCCGAGTACGACGCGAAGAAGTAAGGGCGTGCCCCCGGGAGCCCCGCGCTCCCGGGGGTCACCCCAATCCGGCCAATCCGGCCCAGACACCCAATCCCACCAGCACCACGCCCCATGCCAGCAGGGTCCACCCCAGCCGGCGATGGCCTTCATGCGGCTGGCGCCAGGCGCCGAAGGTTTCCGGCCGGGGTGTCGCCCGGGCGATGTCCACCAGCCGCCGCAGGCTCGCCAGCGCCGCCGGGCCTGAGGTGGGGATGCCGCCGGCCTCGGCGTCGGTGTGAGCCGGGGCCGCCGCCGGGTCGGCGACGCGGATCTTGTCACCGGTCATCCCGGCATCGGTCTTGGCGCGCTCCTGTGGGGTGTCCATGCCTCGCTCCCATGTTTCCCCGCCAGATGGGGTGCCGGAAGCGGTGGCGCATCACCGCGTCGGGCGTATGTCGGACAGCGACACGAAGCCGGTGTGCTGCTGCTGGAACACCTTGAAGCTCTTGGCGCCGCGCCCCGAGGCGAATTCGCCATAGGCGGTGGACAGCGCAACCTTGACGCAGGCCTCGGCCTCGGCGTCATCCAGGCCGGCCAGGGCGTCGAGGTCCATCAGCTCGTTGAAGCGCTTGAGGACGTGCAGGCGGTGGACGTTCAGCACATGGGGGTCGAACTCCACCCCCAGGGTGAGAAAGAATTGCTCGGCCGAGGACAGGCGCGACAGGCGGTCGAGGATGCTGCACATGGCGGGACCTCCGTCAGTTCAGGCCGGTGGGCATGGGCGCCTCGGCCAGGGTGGCTTCCAGGACGAAACGGCGCAGGTCGTCGGGGCCGGGCGTGCGCTTGGTGGCGACGGCATGCGCCTTGACGCGGGCGAGCACCGCCCGGGCCTGGAATTCGTCGGGGGCCAGCCCCAGCTCGCCGCAGGCGTGCAGCACCGCCGACAGGCCGGAATGCTTGCCCAGGACCAGGACATGGTCGCGGCCCAGTTCCAGCGGATCGAGCGCCTGGTAGTTGGCGCGGTCGCGCAGCAATCCGGAAACGTGGATGCCGGACTCGTGGGTGAACACGGCGTCGCCGACGATGCTCTTGTTGACCGGCACCGGCCGGCCGGATGCCCGGGCGACCAGGCGCGACACCGCCGGCAGGTGCCGCTTGGCGACGCCGGTGGCGATGCCGTGCAGGTTCTCCAGCGCCACCACCACCTCTTCCAGCGGCGCGTTGCCGGCGCGCTCGCCCAGGCCGTTGACGGTGGTCGACACGTGGGTGGCGCCGCCCCGGAGCGCGGCCAGGGAATTGGCGGTGGCGAGGCCCAGGTCGTCGTGGGCATGGATCTCGATCTCGATGCCCGTCGCGGCCCGCAGCCGCGCGACCAGTGCGTGGGTGCCGAAGGGCTCCAGGATGCCCAGGGTGTCGGCGAAGCGGAAGCGCCGGGCGCCGGCGTGCTCGCAGGCCTCCAGCACCGCCAGCAGGAAGTCGGGATCGGCACGCGACGAATCCTCGCCGCCCACCGATACCTCCAGCCCGGCGTCGCGGGCCCTGGCGACGGTGGCGCGGATATGCGACAGCGCCCAGGCGCGGTCGCGCCCCAGCTTGCCGGCCAACTGCTGGTCCGAGACCGGGATGGACAGGTTGACCATGCCGACACGGCATTTCAGGGCGGCGTCCAGGTCGTCGCCGCGCATGCGGCACCAGGCGATCAGCCGAGCCTTCAACCCCAGGGCGGCGACGGCGCGGATGCCCTCGCGCTCCTCCGGCCCCATGGCCGGGATGCCGACCTCCATCTCGGGAACGCCGGCGGCATCGAGCGCGGCGGCGATGTCCAGCTTCTCCTCCAGGGAGAAGGCCACCCCGGCCGTCTGCTCGCCGTCGCGCAGCGTGGTGTCGTTGACGACCGCCATCGCCGTCAACCGCAGCTCTTGGACGAGCAGGAGCAGGGCTTGGCGGTGTTGTTGGGGTTGTCGAACATGAAGCCCGCGCCCATGGCACTGTCCACGTAGTCCATGGTGGCGCCTGCCAGCAGGACCTGCGACGACGGGTCGACATAGACCTTGACCCCGTCGAACTCCATCACCTGGTCGTCGTCGAAGGCTTCGGTCTCCAGACCCATGCGGTATTGCAGGCCGGAACAGCCGCCGGTGACGACCATGATGCGCAGCCCCTGGTCGGGGGCCGAGCAGACGCTCTTGATGGCGGACAGGGCGCGGGGGGTCAGGGAAAGCATGTGCGGTCCTCCTGTGGCGGTGGGGGTTACCCGGTTCCACTGAAGCAAGCCGGATGCCAATCCATAAACATTTGAAATCATTGGATGCCGTAGCGGTGTGTCGGATTCCCGACACACCGGTTTGGCGTCAACCCGCCGCCGCCATGGGGCCCAGCACCTCCATGGCCTCGTCGATCAGCAGGGGCAGGGCCTCCGCCAGGGCGAGGGCGTCCGCCGGCCGGCCGGCGCGCCAGGCCGTCTCGACCCGGCGGGCCTGGGTGGCGAGCGCCTCCAGGCCCACACTCTGCGAGGCGCTCTTGAGGTCGTGGGCCAGGAAGCCGATGCGCTCGGCGTCGCCCGCCGCCTCGGCCAAGGCGTCGGAGGCGCGGGCGATGTGGGCCAGCACGCTGTCGAGCACTTCGCCGATGGATTCGCGGCCGACCGCCTCGATCAGGGCATCGAGCGCCTGGTGGTCCAGAACCCTGCGCCCGCCCTGGTTCTGGGGGGCGGCCACCGGGTTCGATTGCGCCATCCCCAGCACGCGTGCGATCTCCGCGAACAGCGGCGCCGGCACCATGGGCTTGGGGATGTAGCCGTCCATGCCGGCGGCCAGGCAGCGTTCGGCATCGCCCTTGAGCGCGTTGGCGGTCATGGCGATGACCGGCAGGGCATTGCGGGGCGGCGGCAGCGCGCGGATACGGGCGGTGGCCTGCAGGCCGTCCAGGTGCGGCATCTGTACGTCCATCAGCACTACCTGGAAGCGGTCGGGCGGCGAGCGGGTGATGATGTCCACCGCCTCGAAGCCGTCGCCGACGATGACCACGCGGTGGCCGTGGCGCTCCAGGGTGGCCTTGGCGACCTTTTGGTTCACCAGGTTGTCCTCGGCCAGCAGGATCGACAGCGGCGGCAGCGGCGGCGCCTCGGGGGCGGCGGCGAAGGCCGGCGCCTCAGCCAGGACTAGCGGCAGCGACAAGGTGAAGGTGGAGCCGCGCCCGGGGGCGCTGTCGACGCGGATCGAGCCGTCCATCAACTCCACCAGGCGCTTGCAGATCGCCAGGCCCAGGCCGGTGCCGCCAAAGCGTCGTGCGATGGTGCCGTCCACCTGCGAGAAAGGCGTGAACAGGCGGTCGCGGGCCTCGGCCGGGATGCCGATGCCGGTGTCGGTCACCGCCAGGCGCAGCCGCGC
>JBFMHS010000044.1:0-8824 GCA_040751765.1 Pseudomonadota bacterium
CGCGCCGCCGGTCTCGGCCAGAACCTTGGTGATCGCCGCGGTCAACGAGGTCTTGCCATGGTCGACGTGACCGATGGTGCCGATGTTGCAGTGCGGCTTGTTGCGCTCGAATTTCGCCTTAGCCATTTTTCAACCCGTCTGATCGGCGGCAATGCCGCTGGTGGTCACGAGAGCCCCGGACAGAAGGCGCCTGGAGCGGGTGAGGGGAATCGAACCCCCGTCTTCAGCTTGGAAGGCTGTTGCTCTACCATTGAGCTACACCCGCCCTTGGACGCCCGCCCGGGCGCGCACCTGACGCGGACCCGATTGAAAGACTTCCATCGCCCGGCCTGAGGATAAGTGGTGGAGGGGGTTGGATTCGAACCAACGTAGGTGTACACCGGCAGATTTACAGTCTGCTGCCATTGACCGCTCGGCCACCCCTCCACGTCGTCGTCGGCAGGGCCGTTGCGACGGGAGACCGCACTATGAGCATTTCGGACGGCTTGTCAATCCGATTTTAGAGGAATAAACCCATCTCGCAGGAGGTGGCCCCATGAGCACGCGAGATCCCCGCAGCCGTACCCGCGCCGGACGCGACACCCCCGCACCCCGCAAGGGTGGCGGAGGCAAGCCCCAGGCAAAAGCCCGGCCGGCGGCCGCCAAGCCCCCGGCCGGAACCTTCTGGCTGTACGGCACCCACGCGGTGACCGCCGCCCTGGTCAATCCCCGCCGGCGCATCCGCCGCCTGCTGGCCACCGCCGACGCCGCCCGCGCCCTGGCCGAGGCGCTGGACGACGGCCGCGCCGTTCGCCCGCTGCCGCCCGAGGAGATCGTCGAGAAGGCGGAGCTGGAGCCGCTGCTGCCGCCGGGCGCGGTGCACCAGGGCGTCGCCGCCCTGGTCGAGCCGCTGGCCGCCCCCACCATCGAGGACGTCGCCCGCGCCGGCGCCAAGGCCGACCGCGCCGTGGTGGTGGTCCTCGACCAGGTCACCGACCCCCACAATGTCGGCGCCATCCTGCGCTCGGCCGCAGCCTTCGGCGCCATGGCTGTGATCGTCCCCGACCGCAACAGCCCCGAGGAGACCGGCGCCCTGGCCAAGTCGGCCTCGGGGGCGCTGGAGCGCATGCCGCTGGTCCGCGTCACCAACGTGGTCCGCGCCCTCGAGGAGTTGAAGGGCGCCGGCTTCTGGACCGCCGGGCTGGCCGGCGAGAGCCCGTTCACCCTGGCCAGCCAGAACCTGTCGGGCCGGATCGCCCTGGTCCTGGGCGCCGAGGGCGAGGGCCTGCGCCGGCTGACCCGCGAGCACTGCGACTATCTCGTCAAGCTGCCGATGACCGACGCGGTGGAAAGCCTCAACGTCTCCAACGCCGCCGCCGTGGCGCTGTACGAACTGGCGCGAAAGTGAGCCCCTTGCGGCCCGCCTCCGTTCCCTCTACCTTCCCCCCAACGCCGGTTTAGCTCAGCTGGTAGAGCACCTGATTTGTAATCAGGGGGTCGCGGGTTCGAGCCCTGCAACCGGCACCATTCCTTGCATCTGAGCGGTATGAACGCCTTTTCCGACACCACGGCGCTGCGGCGCACCTTCGCCATCATCTCGCACCCGGACGCCGGCAAGACGACGCTGACCGAGAAGCTGCTGCTGTTCGGAGGCGCCATCCAGATGGCCGGCGCCGTGCGCGCGCGCGGCGAGCAGCGGCGCACGCGGTCGGACTGGATGGCCATCGAGAAGGAGCGCGGCATCTCGGTGTCGGCCTCGGTGATGACCTTCGAACACGAGGGGCTGACCTTCAACCTGCTCGACACGCCGGGCCACGAGGACTTCTCGGAGGACACCTACCGCACGCTGACCGCCGTCGACTCGGCGGTGATGGTGCTGGACGCCGCCAAGGGCATCGAGGCCCAGACCCTGAAGCTGTTCGAGGTCTGCCGCCTGCGCGACATGCCCATCGTCACCTTCGTCAACAAGGTGGACCGCGAGGGCAAGGACACCATGGAGCTTCTCGACGAGATCGAGAAGACCCTGGCGCTGGACGTCTGCCCGGTCACTTGGCCCATCGGCATGGGCCGCGACCTCAAGGGCGTCTACGACCTGATCCGCAACCGCGTGGTGCTGTTCGACCCCGGCCGTGGCGACCACATCGCCGAGATCGCCGTCGACGCCGACCTCGACGACCCCCGCCTGGACGAGGCGGTGGGCGCGGCGGCTGCCGAGCGCCTGCGCGAGGAGGTGGAGCTGGTGCGCGGCGGCTATCCCGAATTCGACCTCGACGCCTTCCGCGCCGGCCACCTGACCCCGGTGTTCTTCGGCTCGGCGCTCAAGACCTTCGGCGTGGCCGAACTGCTGCGCGGCGTCGGCAACCTGGCCCCCGCCCCCCTGCCCCGCAAGGCTGACACCCGCACCGTGTCGCCGGCCGAGGACAAGGTCACCGGCTTCGTGTTCAAGGTCCAGGCCAACATGGACCCCAACCACCGCGACCGCATCGCCTTCTTCCGCATCTGCTCGGGCCGCTTCCGCCGGGGCATGAAGCTCAAGCACGTGCGCTCGGGCAAGGTGATGGCCCTGGTCAACCCGGTGTTCTTCCTGGCCCGCGACCGCGAGCTGGCCGAGGAGGCCTTCCCCGGCGACATCATGGGCATCCCCAACCACGGCCAGCTGCGCATCGGCGACACCCTGTCGGAGTCCGAGGACCTCAACTTCCTCGGCATCCCCACCTTCGCCCCCGAGGTGCTGCGCCGCGTCCGCCTGGACGACCCCATGAAGGCCAAGCAGCTCAGGAAGGCGCTGGAGGATCTGGCCGAGGAAGGCGTGTCCCAGGTGTTCAAGCCGGTGGACGGTTCCACCTGGATCGTCGGCGTGGTCGGCCTGTTGCAGTTCGACGTGCTGACCACCCGCATCGAGAGCGAGTACAACATCAAGGCCGGCTTCGAGGACGGCGGCTTCGTCACCGCCCGCTGGGTCTCCGCCGACGACCCCAAGGAGCTGGAGCGCTTCGCCCTGGCCCACAAGTCCAACATGGCCGAGGACCGTGACGGCGCCCCGGTCTACCTGGCCCGCAACACCTGGCAACTCGGCCGCGCCCAGCAGGACTTCCCCGCCGTGCGGTTCAGCGCGACCAGGGAGCAGCATTAGACGGCCTATCGGTTGGGCCGGCACGGTCGTTGCAACCATTTCGCTGCATTCTTCGGAAACACGAAAGGGACAACGGCATGAGCACGATTCCAACCGAGGGGATTGCCGTGGCGACGCTGCCCCGGCTTGAACCGTCCGCATCCTCCGTGGTCAGGCTGGAGGGCGATGACCTGGCCCGCTTCCACGACATGGCCAAGCGGGCGATCGAGGGCCCCTACACCCGCCCCGTCGGCCGCGCCGGCTATGGCGACTACGCCCAGGTCATGGTCGGCGGCAAGGTCGTCGCCACGCTGTCCAACGAAGGCTTCGCGCAAACGTCCAACGCATTGGGCGCCCAATTGGCAGGCGGGTTGGTGAGCGACGGCCAGGGGCCCGCCCTGGCGCAACGCCGCGCCGAACAGATCGCAGCGGCCGTGGGCGGCACGGTGGTCATGCTTGAAACCGCCATGACCCAGACGGAATGGAACCGCCGCCCCGCACTCCAGACCGCGATCGATTTCGAGGCCATGGAAGCCGACGGCATGCTGGACAACTGGCGTCGGGCAGTCTCGAACCTTGCCATGATCGGTGCCCAGGAGATCGCGGAGCGGGACACCGAATAGGCTCCGGCACGGTCCGGGCGGCGGGCAATTTCCGCCGCCCGGCAAATCCTGCCCGGAAATTCCTTCCCCCGGGCATACGGAACCAAGGGCGGGGTTGCGCTTCCCGCCGGCTTCGATTACCCCTTACCCTCCATTGGTTTCCGGCCGGGAAAGCCCCTTTCACCATGCGTCTGGTCCGACATTGCGGCGAATTGGATCCAGGCCACCGCGGTTGCGTGGTGGCGCTGGGGAATTTCGATGGCGTGCACAAGGGCCACCAGGCGGTGATCCTGACCGCCAAGGGCATCGCCACCGGCCTGGGCGTGCCCCACGCGGTGATGACCTTCGAGCCGCATCCGCGCGCCTTCTTCAAGCCCGACCAGCAGCCGTTCCGCCTGACCCCGTTCCGCGTCAAGGCGCGGCTGATCGAGGCGCTGGGCATGGACTTCCTGCTGATGCAGCATTTCGACGCCGCCTATGCCGGCCAGACCGCCGAGGAGTTCGTCGAGGAGGTGCTGATGGCCTGCCTGGACGTGCGCCATGTCGTGGTCGGCTACGACTACGTCTTCGGCAAGGGCCGCCAGGGCACCGGCGCCTACCTGACCCAGATGGGCGAGCGCATGGGCTTCGGCGTCACCGTGGTGCCGCCGGCGGTGGCGCCGTCGGGCGAGACCTATTCCTCCACGCTGGTGCGCGAGTGCCTGGTCACCGGCCGCCCGGCCGAGGCCGCCAAGCTGCTGGGCCATTACTGGGAGATCGAGGGCCGCGTCGAGCATGGCGACGCCCGCGGCCGCACCATCGGCTTCCCCACCGCCAACCTGCACCTGGGCGAATACCAGCGCCCGGCCACCGGCGTCTACGCGGTGCGCGCCGGCATCGACCACGGCGGCGCCACGGTGTGGCATGACGGCGTGGCCAATTACGGCCGCCGTCCCACCTTCGACAAGACCGACGAGTTGCTGGAGGTCCACCTGCTGGACGCCAGCGAGGACCTGTACGGCAAGCATCTGCGCGTCGCCCTGGTGGACTTCATCCGCCCCGAGCAGAAATTCGCCTCGGTGGACGAGTTGCGCACCCGCATCGCGGCCGACGTCGAGGCCGCCCGCGTCCTGCTCGCCGCCCGCCACTTCCCCGAGAGCCCCGGCCCCGTCGTGCCGGTGCATGAGTGAGAGCCGCCCCATGAGCGCCGACTACAAAACCACCGTGTTCCTGCCCAAGACCGACTTCCCCATGAAGGCCGGCCTGCCCGATCTCGAACCCCGCCTGCTGGCGCGCTGGGCCGGCATCGACCTCCACGGCAAGATGCGGGCGGCAGCCGAGGGGCGCGACAAGTTCATCCTCCACGACGGCCCGCCCTACGCCAACGGCCATCTGCATATCGGCCACGCGCTCAACAAGATCCTCAAGGACGTCATCTGCCGCAGCCAATCCATGCTGGGCAAGGACGCGCCCTATGTGCCGGGCTGGGACTGCCACGGCCTGCCCATTGAATGGAAGATCGAGGAGAAGTACCGCGAAGCCGGCCAGGACAAGGACCAGGTGGACGTGGTGCAGTTCCGCGAGGAGTGCCGCCAGTTCGCCGCCAAGTGGATCGAGATCCAGCGCGAGGAGTTCAAGCGGCTGGGCGTGGCCGGCGACTGGGACCATCCCTACACCACCATGACCTTCAGGGCCGAGGCCACCATCGCCGCCGAGCTGGGCAAGTTCCTGATGGACGGCAGCCTGTATCGCGGCGCCAAGCCGGTGATGTGGTCGGTGGTGGAAAAGACCGCCCTGGCCGAGGCCGAGGTCGAGTACCACGACCACACCAGCGTCACCATCTGGGTCGGTTTCCCGGTGGTCAAGGCGAGCAACCCGGTGCTTGAAGGCGCCAAGGTGGTGATCTGGACCACCACGCCGTGGACCATGCCCGGCAACCGCGCCGTGGCCTACGGGGCCGGATTCGAATACGCGGTGGTCGAGGTGGACACCGCCCAGGACGGCAGCCTGGCCCGCCCCGGACAGCGCTACGTCGTGCTGAAGGATCTGGCCGAGCAGGTGGCCAAGGACGCCAAGTGCTCCTTCCGCGTCGTCGCCACCCTTGCGGGCGCCGACCTCGCCGGCACCGTCTGCCATCATCCGCTGAAGCATCACCCCGAGGCCAACGGCGGCTACGACTTTGACGTGCCCCTGCTGGCGGGCGACTTCGTCACCACCGACACCGGCACCGGCTTCGTCCACATCGCGCCCGGCCACGGCGAGGACGACTGGCATCTGGGCGTCGCCAACGGGATCGCCGTGCCCGACACGGTGCAGCCGGACGGCACTTATTATCCGCATGTGGCGATCTTCGCCGGCATGGCCGTGCTGGCCCAGGGCAAGAACGGCAAGTACTACAGCCCGGTCGCCAAGCCGGTGATCGAGGCGATGACCGCCTGCGGGAACCTGATGGCCCACGGCAAGGTCGAGCACTCGTACCCGCATTCCTGGCGCTCCAAGGCGCCGCTGATCTTCCGCAACACGCCGCAGTGGTTCATCTCCATGGAGAAGACCGGCCTGCGCGGCAAGGCGCTGGGCGCCATCGAAGCCACCCGCTTCGTCCCCGACCAGGGCCGCAACCGCATCGGCTCGATGGTCGAGGGCCGGCCCGACTGGTGCGTGTCGCGCCAGCGCGCCTGGGGCGTGCCGATCACCGTGTTCGTCGACAAGAAGACCGGCCAGCCGCTGCGCGACCAGGCGGTGGTCGAGCGCATCGTCGAGGCGTTCATGGCCGAGGGCGCCGACGCCTGGTACACCAGCAAGCCCGAGCGGTTCCTGGGCGAGGGTCGCGACCCGGCCGACTACGAGCAGGTCTTCGACATCCTGGACGTCTGGTTCGATTCCGGCTGCACCCACGCCTTCGTGCTGGAGGGAGACACCTGGCCGACCCTGCGCTGGCCAGCCGACCTCTATCTCGAGGGTTCGGACCAGCATCGCGGCTGGTTCCAGTCGTCGCTGCTGGAAAGCTGCGGCACCCGCGGCCGCGCGCCCTATGACGCGGTGCTGACCCACGGCTTCGTGCTCGACGAGGACGGCCGCAAGATGTCCAAGTCGCTGGGCAACGTGGTGTCGCCGCAGGACGTGGTCTCGACCATGGGCGCCGACATCCTGCGCCTGTGGGTCATCGGCTCGGACTACTCCGACGACCTGCGCATCGGCCAGGAGATCCTGAAGACCCAGGTCGACATCTATCGCCGCCTGCGCAACACGCTGCGCTATCTGCTGGGCGCGCTGGACGGCTTCACCGCCGCCGAGGCGGTAACCCCGGGCGAGATGCCCGAGCTGGAGCGCTGGGTCCTGCACCGGCTGACCCAGTTGGATGCCGGCCTCAGGCAGGCCTGCGCCGACTTCGAATTCCACGGCTGGTTCACCGAGCTGCACACCTTCTGCGCCGTCGACCTGTCGGCCTTCTACCTCGACATCCGCAAGGACGCCCTGTACTGCGATCTGCCGGACAGCTTGCGTCGCCGCGCCGCGCGCACGGTGATGGACATCCTGCTCGACACCTTGTGCAAGTGGCTGGCGCCCTTCCTGTGCTTCACCGCCGAGGAGGCATGGCTGGCGCGTCATCCGTCCGAGGACGGCAGCGTCCACCTGGAGACCTTCCCGGCGATTCCGGCCGAGTGGCAGGACGACCTGCTGGCCGCCAAGTGGGAGGCGGTGCGCACCGTCCGCCGCGTGGTCACCGGCGCGCTGGAGGTGGAGCGCGCCGCCAAGCGCATCGGCGCGTCGCTGCAGGCCAACCCGCTGCTTTACGTGGACGCCAACCTGTATCCCGCCATCGCCGACGTGGACATGGACGAGGTGTGCATCACCTCGGGCATGCTGGTCATCGAGGGACCGACCCCCGAGGCCTGCTTCACCCTGCCCGAGGTCGCCGGCGTCGGCGTCGTGCCGCGTGCCGCCGAGGGCGAGAAGTGCCAGCGGTGCTGGAAGGTCCTGCACGAGGTCGGCAAGTTCAAGAACCCGGGCGTGTGCGGCCGTTGCTCGGACGCCGTCGAGCGCCTGGCCGGGGCGGTGGAGTAAGCCGCCATGCTGCGCCCGGGGCTGTCCCTCGCCGCGGTGGTCGTCGTGCTCGACCAGCTGACCAAGGCCTGGGTCATCGACCTGATGCGGCCGCTGGGGGTGTGGGAAACCCCGTTCTATTCGCCCACCCGCATCGAGGTGCTGCCGTTCTTCGACCTGGTGATGGCGTGGAACCGGGGTGTCAGCTTCGGCATCTTCAACAATGGTGGCCAGTGGAACGCGGTCCTGCTCAGCCTGCTGTCGGTGGCCATCTGCGTCGCCCTGGTGGCGTGGATGCGCAAGGCCGGGTCGTTGCTGGTGTCGCTGGCCTTGGGCGGCATCGTCGGCGGCGCGCTGGGCAACGTGATCGATCGCGTCCGATTCGGGGCGGTGGCGGACTTCCTGGACGTGCATGTCATGGGCTATCATTGGCCCGCCTTCAATTTGGCCGATTCGGCCATTACGGTGGGCGCCGTCCTGCTGGTGCTGGACTCCTTGTTTGCACGACCGACTTCGTCTAAGAATTAGGCCCTATGACGACCACGACATCCGCCCTGGCCCGCGCCCTCGCCGTCCCCGCCGCCGCCCTGCTGCTGGCGGCCACCCTGTCGGGCTGCAGCGATGCCCGCCGCGCCCTGGGCTACGAGAAGGCGGCGCCCGACGAATTCCAGGTCGTCGAGCGGGCGCCGCTGTCCATGTCGCCGGACTTCACCCTGCGGCCGCCGGCCCCCGGTGCGGTGCGGCCCCAGGAGGGCTCGACCCGCGATCAGGCCCGTCAGGCGCTGCTCGGCAACCGCGCCGGCACCCCCATCTCCACCCAGGGCCGCACCCAGGGCGACGTGGTGCTGCTGAAGAAGGCCGGGGCCGAGAACATCCAGTCCGACATCCGCAACCTGGTCAACAAGGAGACCCAGGCCCTGGCGGAAGGTGACAAGAGCTTCACCGACAAGCTGGTGTTCTGGAGCAAGCCCGAGCCCTATGGCCAGGCGGTCGACGCCGCCAAGGAGGCCAAGCGCCTGCGCGAGAACCAGGCCCTGGGCAAGACCATCACCGAGGGCGAAACGCCGGTGATCCAACGCCGCAAGAAGGGCATGCTGGAAGGCGTGTT
>JBFMHS010000440.1:0-15080 GCA_040751765.1 Pseudomonadota bacterium
ACCTTCTCACCCTCTGGCGAGAAATCGGTCTCCACCTCCGCCAGGCGGATGTCGGTCACCATCCAGTCCCACTCGGGCAGCGGCTGTGGCGGAACCTCGAAGCCGTCCAGCGCCTGCTCGACCTGGATGGCGATGTCGTCAAGGGCGGCATTGAGGTCCTCGTCGTCGCCTGCGGCGATGACCTCGATGGCAAGGTCGAGGCGGCGGATCAGCGGGCCGAAGCCGTCGGCGGCACCGCTCGACTTGTCGATCTTCTCCGAGCGCGTGTAGACCAGGGCTGCCGGCAGGTCCTTGGGGAAAAGCGGCTTGGTCCTGGACGGGTAGATGCGCCCCAGGCAGGCGGTGCGGTGCGCCGCCGGGTCGCTGTCCGGAATGGCGTCGGCCAGCCTGGCGGCAAAGGCATCGCGGATGATCTGACGGGGGTGCATCACGCCCTCTGCAGTATGAGGTGCGCGCCGCCGTGACCGTCGGGGTGGATGTCGATCACCACGTAGTCGGTGCCGCGCACGCGCAGTCCGTCGCCCTGTTCGGGCGAGGACGGGAAATTCTTGAGGCGGATGCCGAAGGCCGGGGCGGTGCTGGACACGCCGACGGTCCCGCCGGAGTCCTGGCCCATATCCACCTCGACCAGTTTGTGGGCCGCGTCGAACACCCCGGTCACCGCCACCGCGTCGCCTCCATCAGGGGTGTATGTCGCGGGCTCACCGAACGCCTGCATGGCTGGGGCCAGCACCAGGGCATCGAAATCGATCACGTCGGCATACTCCGGAAAGGCGGCGGGGCGACCGAAGCCGCCCCGCATCGCCGGGTCACCGCATCCTGGCTCAGGTGCGCTTCATGCTGCGCAGGGCCAGGGGGCGGGTGCAGATGGTCAGCGGATTGGACTGGACCTCCACCACCGCCGAGCGCGAGGTCTGCCGTTCCTTCGGCATCATCGCGTAGACCGGCAGGCCCTTCGTGTTCACGAACTCGAAGGTGTCGGCCGGGCCGAACAGCATCTGGAAGACGCCGGGCACGCCGCGCGGGAACAGGCGGGCCTTGTCGGTGCCGATGCCGACCTTGCCGTCATCGGTGCCGCGGTAGTTGATCCAGGTGATGCCGCCGAAGCGCACCTGATCGTAGGCCCGGTTCTCGGCCAGGGCCGCGCCCTGCTGGGCGACCTTCCACACGTCCCGCACCTCCTTGTGGGTGGTGAAGTCGTCGAACAGGTTGTCGCCGCACAGGGCCACCAGTTCCATCTGCGCCGTCGGCAGGCCGCCCAGGGCCTGGATGGCCGACCGCTTGACGGCGTGGCACTTCTTCAGCAGCGCGCCCTCGGCCGGGTTGGCGTTGTCGAGGTCGAGATCGACCTCGGCGGGTTCGGCCACGCCGAACTCGGAATACCAGTCGAACAGGACCGTGGTGCCATCGGCGTCCATCACCTTGCCCTGGATGGCCCCCAGGCGATGGTATTCGTGGGTGAGTTCCATCGCCGCGCGCAGGCCGAAGGGGCCGTTGAAGCGGTCGTTGATCAGGCCCTGCACGGTCTGGAGTTCGGTCTCCGACCCCATGGCGCGGACGTTCTGCACCTGATCCGCGTTCACCGCCCCCTCGCGGGCCAGCCGCACGGTCGAGAACTTGCGCAGCTTGCGCTTGGGGTTGCTCAACGGCTCGGGCGGAGCGCCGCGCGGCGAGGTGGCGATGACGGTGAGGCTGCCGTCCAGTTCCTCGATGGCGATGTCGGTGGTGTAGATGCCGTCGGCCTGGAACAGGCCCATGTTGCCGAGGAACTGCGGGGTGTAGGGGGTCTTGACGATCTCGCCGGTCAGCGAAACGGCGCTGAAGGCGTCCTGATTGAAGATGTCCATGCTGGGCATCGGGGTCACTCCTTGGAAACGGTTGGGCGCCTTCAGCGCACGATGATGCCGCGGTCGGCAAGTTGGGCGACCGCCGCCGCCTTCTGCCCGGCGGTGATGCCGGCGGGCCAGAGCAGGTCCGCGCCGTTCACCTCGGCGTGGCGGGTGATGGCGGTGGCCCGAACATCGGCGGCGCTGGCGTCCACCCCGGCATAGAGGATGCCGTAGGCGACCTGCGTGCCGTCGTCGGCCGCCAGGTCGAGGGGGCCGACCTTCATGTTGCCGGCCGCCACCGTGATCTCGATGGTGTCGCCCGCCACGAAGGCGGTGCCGCCGGCCGTCACGGTGAGGTTGATGTGATCGCTGGCGTAGGCGGTGCCGACGGTGAGGCCCTTGAGTTTATCGCCCGAGGGGGTGATCACGTCGAACTTGGTGGCGGCGGTGGCGACCAGGGTGTAGATGCCCACCTCGGTCTTGCTGCCGGTGGTGACATCGCCGACGGTGCCGTCCCCGGTGTTGCCGGGCGCGGCCGTAACCGTCACGGTGTCGGCCACGCGCTGCGCGCCGATGACGGTGCCGGGCTCCAGGATGCCGCCGCCGGAGGCGACGACGACCTGATCGCGGGAAATGTAGCCGCTGCCCTCGGTGACGAGGAACTCGGCGGTGTGCTTGCCTTCGACAAGAACGGGCATGATGTCCTCCTAAGCGGAACGCTGCTGGTTGAACCGGGCATACACGTCCGCCACGTCGATAGACGGCTTCGGCTGTCCGCCGCCCCGGTTGTTGTTCGGCAGGTAGTTGTGGATGTCGGCCCCCGACTCGTCGGCGCTGGCGTTCACCAGCGCGCGGCGGATCTCGGCGACCGGGGTACTGGCCTGGATGTAGGCCGCCGCCCGAGCGGGCTGGCGGGCCATGGCGCAGAGGTCGTGGACCTCCTGCACATACGCCAGCACTTCCTGCCGGGCCGCCGCCTTCACCTTGTCGGCGTCGGCGGACTTGTCCGAGGGCTGCTCGGAAGGTTCAGGTTGCTCGGGCTCCGGCTTCTCCTCGGGCACGGCTTCCGGCTTCTCCCCTTCGGGCTTGTCGGCGTCCGGCGCGGGATCGGCTTCGCCGCGCAGCATCCGGCGCAGGCCGTCGGGAGCGTTGCGCAGGCAGTCCGGATCGAAGCGCGCGGCCATCTTGACCGCCTGCTCAACCCGGTCGGCGAGGCCAAGCTCGACCGCCTGGGCGGCGGACAGCCACGTCTCGTCCGTCATGAGCCGCTCCAGTTCCGCGTCGTCCACCTTGGCGCGGGCACGGTAGGCGGCGATCAGGCTGGCCTTCACCTTGTCCAGGACGTCGGCCAGTTCACGCATGTCCTGGGCGGTGCCCCAGGCCAGACCGGACGGGTCGTGGATCATCATCATGGCGTTCTCGGGCATCACCACCTCGTCGCCCGCCATGGCGATCACCGAGGCGATAGACGCCGCGATGCCGTCCACCGTCACCACGACCTTGGCCTTGTGGCGACGCAGCACGTTGTGGATGGCGAGGCCGTCGAACACGTCGCCGCCGGGGCTGTTGATCCGCACGGCGATTTCCGGCACGTCGCCCAGGGCCTTGAGGTCCGCCACGAAGTCGGCCGCCTTGATGCCCCACAGCCCGATCTCGTCATAGATCAGGATCTCGGCACCACCGCCCTCGGCGGCGGCGCGCATTTCGTACCAACGCTTCATGTGTCCTCCTACCGGCCCGAGGACCGGGGCTGTTCCCCGGCCTCCTGGCGCGCCATTTCCGTTACGTCGAACTGCTGCTGCGTCCCCGCCTTGCTGGTGTGGCTGGGGTCGGTGTCGAGCACGAGGCCGTAACCGTCGGCGCGGTCCTTGTCGGCCTTGAGTTGGGCGTCGATCTCCTCGGCGTCGTAGCCGTACTGGGAGATGGCATCCGACCGGCTCATCAGGCCCGCGCGGATGGCCGCCACCACGGCGGCGATCTCCTTCACCGGGTCCACCCATTGCCAGCCCTGCGGGATCCACTTGACCCGCGTGTAGCGGGCGGGGTGTACGGCGAAGCCCGGCATGTCCACCGCCCCGGCCAGCGCAGCGGTGCGGACCCAGCGCAGCCACACTGGGCGGCAGAACTGGTAGACCATCACCGAATGCTGCAACTGCTCGAACAGCCGCCGCATCTCCAGCAATCCGGCGCGGATGCTGGAGAAGTTCACGCCCGTGAGGTCGCCGGTAAGCTGCTCGTAGGTGATGCCGATGCCCACCGCCAGCGCACGCAACTGCTGCTGCATGAAGGCCGGATAGGCGCTGCCCACGTCGGCCGGTTCGGCGATCTTCACCTCGTCGCCCGGAGTGAGGACCTGCAGCGTGCCGGGTTGGAGTTCGGCGTCGGCGGTCGGATCGTCGGCGAGGCGCTGCTGCCAGACCGGATCGGCCGGGGCGAGGTTCGGGTCTTCGTCCTCGGCCACCAGGCCGGGGCGGGTGATGAAGGCGGTGAACATCGCCGCCACCTTCTTGCGCACCAGTTCGGCGTCATCGTACTGGTCAAGCTCGTAGAGCTTGACCAGCACCTGCGTGAACCACGGCAGGCCGCGCTCCTGGCCGGGGCGCAGGGGCCGGAAGATGTGCATCACGTCGTCGGCCGGCACGCGGGTGGTGCTGTTCATCGCCACCGCCATCCCGTCGTTCGGGTGCCAGCGGTGGAAGTGGTAGGCCGCGCGGCGGCCGATGGCGTTGAACTCGACGCCGCCCCGGATGTAGCTGCCGTTGCCGATCCAGCCGTCCCGCGTGGTGTCGAGGAACTCGGGTTCCAGCACCTGAAGCTGCAGCGGCACGGTGAGTCCATCCTCCATGCGCCGGGGGCGGAAGCGCACGAAGCACTCGCCGCTCTCGACCATGGTCCTGGTGACCAGGGCCTGCAGGCCATAGAAGTCGGTGAGCCCGGCCGCATCAGCCTCGTCGGTCCAGTCGAGCCATGCCCGCTGCACCGCCGCCTTGATGGCGGGGTCATCGATCAGCGGCTGCGGCTTGATGCCGGTGCCGATCAGGTTGGAGGTGACCACGTCGAGGGCGTGGGCGGCGTATGGGTTGTTGAGCGCCGCCTCATGGCTGCGATCCCGCAACGTCGCCGCGTTCGCCTGATGGAGGGCGTTCATGCCCGAGCGTGCGCCGACCCACAACCGGCCACGGCGGCCATGCCCGGCCGCAGCGATCTGGTTGGATGGCCGGGTCTCCGCCTTGCCATGCAGCAGCCCCCAGGCCGCGTTGAACACGGCCTGGGCGACCTTCTTTCCCATGCCCATGTCAGAACCCCTTCGATGTGACGATCCGCACCTGCCGCACTGGACGGCGGCCAGTGACGGCCGCCTCCAGTTCCGCGATGCGGGCCTTCAGGTCCTGGCGGTTGGCATAGGTGATCTGCTTGTCGCCGTAGCGCACCTGGAGCGCGCCCGAGGCGTAAGCCTTGCGCAGCGCGATCAGTTCGGCCTCGCTGTAGGACGACATGCCGTTCTCCCTAGTTGAGGAAGCTGCTCCGCTTCCTGTACCTGCCGGGCCTTTGGGCCGGTTGCTGCTGGGGTGCCGGGTCCGCCGGGGCCGGATTGGCCTCGTCGGGCTTCGGCGTGGGCGGTGCCTCGACCGCTGCCTGCTGGGGAACGGCCCTGGCCTGCGTGGATACCGGCTGGGCCATGACGGACATCAGCGCCATGAGATCGCCCTGCACCACCTCGGGCGGGGCCTGGCGCTCGGCGGCGATGCGCTGCCAATCGGCGACGGTCTTCTGCGACAGGCGGATCATCGGGTGCTCCGCCGCGGCCATGGCGTAGATGCGGGCATCCAGGGCATGGTTCGGCCCCTTCTTGATCCACTCACCGTAGGGCTTTCCGTTCTTCTCGCGGACGATGAAGGCTTCCGCCGTCAACTGCTTGAAGAACTCCTCGTCGTGACCTTCCGAGAAATGGCAGTACCCGACATCGAAGTCGGGCTTGCCGTCGCGCGGCCCCTCCTTGCGGAGGTTGGCGTAGAACTCGGATTTCAGCGGCCAGGAGCCGACGAGGTAGAGCTTGAGGCCGCGCCGCTTCCGCTTGCCGCGGTGTGTCACGTCCACGTCCTTGGCGAGGCCCAGCGCCGGGCGGGACGCGCCGTCCTCGCCCTTGACCGCCATCACCGTGTAGCGTCCGCGCGCCCAGGCGTAGACGAAGGACGAGAAGGCGCCGGAGTCCACCGCCGTCATCTCAATCCGCCGCAGGTTGCCGAAGGCGTCCGGGTAGCGGCGCTCCAGCACCTCGGAGAGCTTTTGCCAGACCTCCAGCTTGGTCACGTCGCCGGGGATCTGGCCGTAGTCGATGCTCCACGAGGTCTTGCCGACGCCCCAGGCCACCACTTCGTAATGGAGGTAAGTCTTGCCCACGTCCACGCCGCAGGTGATGACCAGGCCACCGGGCGGCACGGTGCCCAGCTTGAAGGGCTCGCGCCGCGCCATAAGGGCCTGCCACTGGGGCGCGTCGCCGCGCTCCTCCCATGCCTCGCCCAGCCACAGGTTCACCCAGGTCTTGAGCTTGGCCGGGTCGTCCTTCGCGTCGATGAACGCCTCCACCATCTTGTCCCAGGTGGTGAAGGGCGAATACAGGGCGTTGATGGCGAAGCCCGGCTGGCGGCCCGGCCCCGGCTTGGTGGCGATCCACCGCCCCTGAGCCAGCATCTGGCGCTTGTGGTGGTGGGCGATAAGGACGCCGCATTCCTCGCACAGGTACTCGGCGTTGTGCGGGGCCTCCTTTGAGAACTTGAGGTTCCGCCACACTAGGACCTGCTCGTGTCCGCAATGCGGGCACGGCAGGAAGAACTTGCGCTGATCCGACGCCTCGTAGGCCGCCTCGACCCGGCTCAACGCCTTGATGGTGGGCGTCGAGACCTGGAAGGTCTTGGCGAGACCGGGCGAGTGGAATGCGATCTGGCGGGCATCCGCCATCTTGTCCGGGTCGCCCTGGCCGTCCACGTCGAACGGCCAGTCGTCCCAGTCGTCCTTCAGCACGTAGCGGATGGACTTCTGGCGCAGCGCCGCCGACGAGTTCGCGCCCGTGATGACCACGAAGCCGCCGGGGAACTTCTTGAAGTTGCCGGTCGAGCCGCCGTCGCGGCTTTTCTGCTCGACCACCTTGCGGCGGAGCCGGGGGCTCGCCTCCAGGGACGGCTGCAGCTTCTCGCGGCTCCAGCCCTTGCCCGCGTCCACCGTGGGGTGGACCACCAGGGTCGGACCGGGGCTGGCGTCGATGATGAAGCCCAGCCAGTTGGTGCCTGCCTCCGTGCCGCCCACCTGCGCCGACTTCTTGAAGGTCACGGTGTGGCAGGGATGCGACGGCGACAGGCAGTCCATCACCTCCTTGAGGTACGGCACCATGGCGTTACGCCATGGGCCGGGGTGCGCGCCGGACTCGGCCGGCAGCACACGGTGCTGCTCCGCCCAGTCGCTCACCGTGAGGTCGGGATCGGGCTCCAGGCCGTCGGCGTAGCGCCCCCTATAGATCTTCTCCGCCGAGGCGAACATCGCGGGCCGTCTCCAAGAGCACATCCTTGAGCCGCTCGCGCAGCAGCGCGGCGATCTCGCGTTCATCCGTCATGCTGGCAAGCTGCCCGGCGATCTGCGGCACCAAGGCCAGGATGCGGTCACGGGTGAGGCGTCCGGTCTCGAATGCCTGCCGCTCGACCTCGGCCTTGTCCACCAGCCGGGCGCGCTGCTTGTCGAGTTCAATCTTGGCAAGCTGGGCCTGATAGGCTTCTCGGGCGGTGCGCGCCTTCTGGAAGGTCATCCCGCCATCGCCGCCGCGCGGCATGGGGGCGTCGTCATCGTCGAGCACCTCGTGGCGCTCCGCCGGCTCGTTGAGCCTGCGCGCCGGGTCGGCCGAGCCGCGCAGGGCCGCGTCGGCCGCGTCCCGATCCACCTTGCCGTCAACAAGGGCGATCCTGCCCTGGCGCACCAGCTTGTTGACGTACTGCTTGGTCTTGCCGATGTGCGCGGCGTATTCCGTCTGCGTCATCAGCATGAGTGAGCATCCCGAATTCCATGGAAAAGCACCGGGGGCGGCGGAACCGCCCCCGGTCAGTTAAGGGAGGAAACGTCCAAGAAAGGCAGCAAGCCGTGCTGCGGCGGGCCGCCAGCGCCGCATGAAGGCGGCCCCGTGGCGACGGGCGGGAGGTCAGATGGTGGCGCGCTCGGCCGCCACCTCGGCGAAGGTGCGGCCGGTGGCCTCCAGCCGGGCCTGCTGCCCGGTGAGGTCCTGCCAGCGCCGGACGATCACGTCCACGTACTTGGGGTCCAACTCCACCAGGCGGGCGATCCGCCCCCGCCGCTCGCAGGCGATCAGGGTGGACCCGGAGCCGCCGAACAGGTCGAGCACCACGTCCCCGCGCTTGGTGGAGTTGCGCAGGGCGCGCTCGATCAGCTTCACCGGCTTCTGCGTCGGATGCACGTAGCTGGTCGAGGCATCGTTCTTCACATTCCAGATCGTCGATTGCGACCTGTCGCCGTGCCAGGAGTGTGCCGCCCCTTCGAGCCAGCCGTACAAGATGGGCTCGTGCATCCAGTGATAGTCGGCGCGGCTGATCGAGAACCGCGACTTAGCCCAGATGATGACCGAGGAGAGCTTGAACACTTCCTCGAACGCCATGCGGAACGCCAGCCCCTCGCCATCGGCGTGGCAGACGTAGATCGCCGCGCCGGGCCGCATGACGCTGGCCGCAGACCCGAATACCGCCTGGAGGAACGCCAGGAAGGCGTTGTCGTCCATGTGGTCGTTCTTGATCGAGCCGAGCTTGTTCTTGCTTCTGGACCGCCCGCCGATGGGGCGGGTGTCGGGATTGTAGGCGACGTTGTACGGCGGGTCCGTGAACACCATGTCGGCCAGGACACCGCCCATCGCCGCCGCGACAGCCTCGCTGCTGGTGGAGTCACCGCAAGCCACCCGATGCTCGCCGAGCAACCACACGTCGCCACCATGGGCAGTTGGCGCATCCGGGGGGGGCGGCGCGTCGTCCGCTTCCGCCTCGTCGGCATCATCGTCGGCAAGATCCTCTTCCGCCAGCAGGCGGTCGATTTCCTTGTCCTCGAAACCGATCACGTTGAGGTCGATGTCGAGGTCTTGCAGGTCGGCTAGTTCCAGGCGCAGCAGGTCCTCGTCCCAGCCCGCCTTCTCGGCCAGCTTGTTGTCCGCCAGGATGTAGGCGCGGCGCTCGGCGTCGGTGAGGTGGGAGAGCACCACCACCGGCACCTCGTCCATACCCAGCCGCTTGGCCGCCAGCACGCGGCCGTGGCCCGCGATGATGCTGCCGGTCTCGTCCACCAGCACCGGGTTGTTGAAACCGAACCGGCCAATGGAGGCCGCAATCTCCGCCACCTGACTGTCCGAGTGCGTGCGGGCGTTTCGCGCATAGGGCACGAGCCGAAGGATCGGCCAGTGCTCCAGCTTCCGCGCACCATTTTCGACGGCGTCAACCACGATAAACCTCTCCCGGTCAACCCGGTAAACCGGGTAAACCTTGTTTGGAAATCAACACACTAGCGATCACCCGCGCTCGCGCGGTACCCGCAGCGGGAAGCGGCGGGGAAGGACCCGTCGGGCCGCCGGGGGTGGCCCGAGGGGGTGGGGGTCAGGGCTTGGCCGTGGCGAGGGCTTCGCGCAGGGCCTGCTGGAAGTGCATGGCGAAGCTCTCGCGCGCCACCTGCTCGACCGTCTCGCGGAACAGGAAGCGGGGCTTCACCTCGACCTCCTCCTTGAGCGCGTACATGAGCTTGATGGGCTGGCGGCGCTGGCCGGCATAGCGGCCCTTGCTCATCACCACCTTGGCCCCGGCCCGCTTCCACAGGCCCATGGTCTCGGAGAGGGTGCTGCGCGAACGCCGCACCTTCGCGCTGCCGTCGCGCCGGATGCGCTCGGTTCCCATGTAGAGCCCGCCCGTACCGAGCGGGGCCAGGAAGTGGCCGGGCTTGCCCAGCAGTGCCTTCGGCCAGGCGCTCGGCCGGGTGATGGCCTGCTTGGTGCGGCGCGCCCCAACGGGAACGGCCACGGTCTTGCCGGCGCGCGGCTCCTTGGTTCCGCCTTCCTCCTGCAGGGCCATGAAGTCGTCCTTCGAGAAGACGACCGCCTCCAGTGTCTTGGGGTTGGCCCGCACGATGCGGATGCCCTTGCTCACCCACGGGCTGCGGATGGTGAAGCTCTCGGTCAGGTCGCCGCGCACGCGGGCCTGGGCTTCCTGCGCCACGCGGGTCAGGGCCAAGGCCATGGCAAAGCGGGCCTGCTTGGGGAAGTCCTGGAGCGCCTTGCGCGCGGCCTCGTCGTCCACGACGAAGCGGATCTGCACCGGCATGGCATCCCCCAAACGAAGAGGCCCACCGGGATGTCCCTGCGGGCCTTCTGTGTCCTTTTGCCGGGGTGCCTTCCGATTAAGCACACTCCGAGCGTTCGGTAGCTATGTCAAACCTAGTCTCCCGCGTCAAGCCTTTTTTGGTAGTCCACGGCTCTTTCGGCGAACGGGGCGGCAGGACGTGGTAGGTCGTGAGGAGGCTGTCGTACTTCGCCAGGTCGGCCGCCAGTTCGGCCATGGCCTCCCACCACAGGCCATAGACCTTCCGGGCGAACTCGATGTGCTCCCGCGTTTCGACCAGGGGGCAATAGAGGGCGCGCTTCCTGGCCCGGTCCTCGTAGATCACGATGGGCTTGCCGTGGTTATCCCGAAGGGGCAGGAGGCTCGGCACCGCACCGGGCAGCCAGTCGTATTCCAGTCCCGATTGGCCGTAAGACATCAGCATGCCCGCCTTGAGCTTCGACATGCAGGCGAGGCGCTCCACCACCACCTCGGCGTCGGGGTGCATGTCCGCCCCCGGCGTCCCGCCACCATCCACCCGCACCCCCAGTTCGGCGATGCGCTCCAGCTTCACCAGAGTATCGATGTTCTGCACCTCGTAGCCGTCGGCCAGCCGCTCCAACGGATGCAGGCCCGCGCCCCGGCTAAGGACGCGGTGCGCCCGCTGCACCTGATAGGTCCAGATGAGCAGGTCCTCGATGTGGATGTCCTGGCGGTATGCCCTTCTCTCGCTCTTCGTCATATCCCCCTCCGGTTGTTCTGGAGGATTTGGACAATGGTCCAAATTGCTCCACGCCGAAATTAAGTTAAATATCAACACGTTATGACCATTTGGAGGATTTGGAGGAATATCCCAGTGGATCACGCTAACGCAGTCGCGCGCACCTGAGCCGCCCTCCTGGGGAAATCCTCCAATTCCTCCGTTCCTCCAAAGCCCTTGAAATCGCTTGCGGATTTCCGTGGAGCATTTTGGAGGATTGGAGGAATTTTCCCCGCTACAGGTAGTCGTCCTCCCCGTATGCGGGCGGCGGATGGCCGCCGTCATCGCCGCCGCTGCCCTGGTAATCGGGCACGATGCGGATGCCGCGGTAGAACACGACGCCGATAGTGATGCGCTCGATACCCCGGTCGGTGCATTTGCGGCCGAAGGCGTTGTTGCTGATGGGCGTGAGCGCGTTGTCCCGGCACCAGGCGCAATAGGCCGAGTACAGGTCCTTGGCGCGCACCGTCTCGCCCGGCGCGGGCTCGGTCGCCGCCAGCAGGAACTGGCCGACGGGGTCGGACTCGGCGCGGTAGTCGTCGGTGGCGGCGCGGACCTCGTCGGGCACCTGCAGGCCGGCATCGAGCCATGCCCGCAGGCCGTCGAGCATCCAGTTGAGGATGCCGCTGGCCTCGCCGCGCAGCTTGGCGGGCAGGTCGCGGTCGCGTTCCGCCTTGGGGATGACCACGCTGAACGGCACCATGTTCAGGCGTCGCCAGATGCCCTCGTCCTGTCCCCGGATCACCGGCTTGTTGTTGAAGGACAGCACCAGCTTGAACTGCGGTTTGAACTCGAAGAAGCCCTTGTTGAGGTGCCGGGCGGTCATCATGTCGCCACCCGTGAGCGACTTCAGCAGGGCCTCGTCGAAGCGCGACCCGGCATTGGTCTCGCCCGAGGCCACCAGCCGAGCGCCGGGCAGGCGGGCGATGTCGGGCGACGCCTCCGAGCCGCGACGGCGGTCGTCGTGCAACAGCGAGGCCATGGGCAGCGTCATCGCGTAGTCGCCCGCGATGTAGGCCCATACATCGACCATGGTGGACTTGCCGTTCGCGCCCGCGCCATAGAACAGCGACAGGCACTGCTCGCCGGTCTCGCCGGTCAGCGAATAGCCCGCCCACCGCTGCAGGTAGCCGCGCAGGGCCTCCACCGGCATGATCTTCGCCAGGAAGGCGTCATAGATCGGGCAGGTGGCCTTGGCGTCGTACTTCACGGGCGCGACGCGGGTGATCAGGTCCTCGCGCTTGTGGCGGCGCAGGCGGATGCCGCCCTTGGCCGCCGCGCGAAGCTCCAGGGTGCCGTTGGCGAGGTTAAGCAGGCGCGGGTTGGCGTCCATGTCCTCGACCCTTTTGGTGAGGTAGGGCTGCGCCTCGCGCAGCATGGCCGCCAGCCGGTTGGAGTTGCCCGAGCCGCTGGCCCACTTCTTGTGGGCGTCGATGCGCTCGCGGAAGTCCTTGGGCGACTCCCCGTCGCGCGGGCCTTCGGCCTCCATGGCCTTGGCCTCGTTGAACATCGCCATCGCGGTCTTGTGAGCCAGGATCTGCGCCCGGCGGTCGCCGTCCTCGCGGTCCCAATGGGTGCCGGTGTAGGCGTGCCAGCCCACGTCCTGGACGTGGATCAGATCCTTGCCGAAGCGGGCGATCAGCCGCTTTGCGTTGCCCACGTCGTTCTTCAGGTACTTGGCGCACCGTCCGTCGAGTTCGCTGCTGCCGCCGCCGGGAAACTCGTAGACCTGCGCGCCCTGGTCTGCGTCGCGAATAGCCTGCTCCCCGCCTTGCGGCTGGTCGTCGCGTGCCTGTTCGGCCATTCCCCCTCCCTCCTCGGTAATGTCATCCGTCACAGCAGTTTCCCCTGCTTGTCGCCGCGCTCTGCCGGCTTCGCCGACATGCGCGCTGATTGCGGGCCTGTTCCCGCCGGGGCGGCATCGGTGGCCGCATGCTCGCCATCGGCTTTGTGCTCGGCACAGAACCACCGGCCGCGCCGGCCATGCCGCAGCGACACGCCGAACCCGAACGATCCCCAGGCGCGGCAGCCGGGGTGGTCGCAGAAGTGAATGAACGGGTGCTCGATGGCGTCGGCGGGGTGCGCCTTGGCCGGAGCTTGGATCTGCTTCTTCGGCTTCATGGCGCGCTCCTTTCGGCCAACGCAGCCTCGACCGCCTCGATGCGCTCGCCCAGCCAGCGCATCACCGGCACGGCCATGCTGTTGCCGAGCGCCTTGTAGCGGGGGCCGTCGGAACTGTGGGCGCGACCGCGCCACGGGATATCGGTGTAGCCGTCGGGGAAGCCCTGCAGGCGCTCGCACTCGACCGGAAGCAGGCGGCGCACATGCAGCGACACGCCCGCCGCCGCCAGCGCCTCGACCAGCGCGTCCAGGTCGGCGTCCGAGTCGCTCTCCAACATGCGGATGGCGGTCGCCACCGGATCGGCTCCGCCCGAGGCGATCAGGGCGAACGGCTTGTCGCCGCCGCCTTGGCTGGACCGCAGTGCGTGGGCGAGGTCATCGCCGCATTCGATGGCGGCGCCGCCGTCCCGTCCACGCATCGCGACGCCGATGGCGACCACGTTGGCGTTCTGATCGGTGCCGGTGGTGGGCGGCGCGGTGCGGTCGCCTTCCTCGTAGATGCCGCCGTCCCCGGCCGTGCGATAGGCCACCGGCACCAGGGTCACGCGACCACTGCCATCCTCGGAGGCATCGAAGCCATCGGCGCGCAGGGTGTTGGCGACCCCGGCCACGAAGGTCTCGCTCTCAAAGTCCATGCGCCCATGCGGCCCGCCATGGGCGGACAGGGCCGTGGCGACCTCTATGGGGCCGGCGGTGTTGTTCCCGCCGAAGGCAAGCAGGTGGCCCGCCTGCGCCTGATTGTCGTCCGGGCCGTGAACGCCAACGCCAGTCGCAGAAAGGGCGGCAGCGATCTCCCCCGGCGCTCGGCGCGGCGGCTCACGCCTGCGCAGGCTTTCGGGCTCAAACAGTACCGCTCCGGGATTGACCCCGTCACGAGTGCGTCCGCTAACGACGAACACCCGCCGCCGACGCTGGGCCAGGCGGAAATACTGAGCGTCGAGAACGCGCCACGCTGCGGTGCGGCGGGGTCCAGCAACCATACCCGCGTCAGGCCATCGCCCCCCCCCCAGGCGGCGCGAGGGCGGCATCCGCTCCCACCAGTCCAGCGAGGAAGCATCCGAAAGCGTTGTCGTCGGTCGAGAGGACGCCGGGGACGTTCTCCCAAACAGCCCATCGAGGGTCAGTTGCATGGATCAGCCTCACATAAGCCAGGGTCAGGTTGCCGCGGTCGTCCTCCAGGGACCGCCGCAGGCCGGCGACGCTGAAGGCTTGGCACGGTGTGCCGCCCACCAGCAGGTCGGGAAACTCGATGCCCAGGCGACGCAGGTGCCGAGGGCGGATCGCGGTGAAATCGCCCCACAGCGGCACGCCCAGGCGGGCGGCTCCCTTAAGGCCGGCTTCGACCGCCCGCTGCCTGTGCTTCAGCACCGCGCGGGGGAATGCCTCGATCTCCGAGAACAGGACCGGCCGCCAGCCCAGCGGCTCCCAGGCCACCGAAGCGGCCTCGATCCCGGCGCAGACGCTGGCGTACCGCATGATCATTGCCCGCCTCCCGAAGCGTTTGAACGCTTGCCGTCGAATACGCGGACAGCCGCATCGGCACCATCCCCGGCACCCGTGCCACCATCCCGCCGCTCGTCACCCCTCCTGGGGCCATACAAGCGGTTGCCGAGATTGAGTACGAACTGCCGCTCGAAGGCGTCGAGGCGGGGGTCGTCGGCGGACACGGCCAGGGTGCCGGTCTCACGCCAGCCGTCCCGCTTCACCTCATCGATGGCGCGGCGGCTGGTGAATAGTGGTGCGAGAGAGGAGCGCGGGCGGGTCATGTGTAGTCCGCCTTGCCGGGAATTACGGCCCGCACGCCGCCTCGCGGATTGGGGTGGTCGCCCCAATAGCGCGGGATGATGTGGATGTGCGCGTGGTAGATGGTCTGGCCCGCCGCTGCGTGGCAGTTGATGCCGATGTTGTACCCGTCGGGGCGGTGCTGGGCGTCGATGCGCGCCACCTGCTCGCGGAGCAGGGCGATGCAGCCCATCCACTCGGCATCGGTCATGTCGAGCACGGTGGGCACCGCCCGCTTCG